>JAFGJL010000009.1 GCA_016929115.1 Candidatus Omnitrophota bacterium
GAGGGCGGCGGGGCGAGCGGCCAGGCAGGGGCGCTCAGGCACGGCATCGCGAGGGCGCTCGTTAAAATGGACAACAACCTTAAGATGGCCATAAAGAAGGCCGGTTTCCTCGTGCGGGATTCCAGGATGAGAGAACGCAAGAAATACGGGAGAAAAAGGGCGAGAAGAAGATTCCAGTTCACCAAGAGGTGATCTTCGTTCCGCCCGCTGGCGGACGAAGACCTCGACGTGATTTTTAAAACCTATCCGGTCGACTCCGACGAGATTTTAGTTGACAGGGTGGGTTTTTTATTTTAATATGAATCTTTACGTTCCCGACGAGAAAGGGGCCATCATGATAAAAGTAGGCGTTGTCGGCGCGACGGGTTACGCCGGCGAGGAAGTCATAAAGATACTGTCGAAGCACAGGCAGGTCAAGATAGCGGAGCTCTCCGCCATCATCGATAAGGAAGAGCCGTTCTCGAGCATATTCCCGGCGTTCAAGGGCGTCGTGGACCTCGTCTGTAAAAAGCCGAATCCCGAGGAGATGGCAAAGAACGTCGATCTCGTTTTTCTGGGCCTGCCTCACAGGGTCTCGATGGAGGTCGCGCCCGCTTTTTTGAAAGCTAAGAAACGGGTCGTGGACCTGAGCGCGGATTACAGACTGCCTCCGGATACCTATAAGACATGGTACGGCGTCGAGCATAAGGATAAGGGCAATCTGCCTGTAGCAGTCTACGGCCTGCCCGAACTTTACCGCGAAAAGATCGAGAAGGCCCAGCTGATAGCGAATCCCGGCTGTTACCCGACCGGTGTCATATTGGGCATAGCGCCTATGCTTAAAGAGAAAGCTATCGATCCGGCCTCGATCATCGTCGATTCAAAGAGTGGGGTCACCGGGGCCGGCAGAAAAGCCGATATATCCTTATCGTTCGCCGAGCTGAACGAGAACTTTAAGGCGTATAAGGTCAACGCGCACCAGCATAAGCCGGAGATAAACAAGGTATTATCTGACGCGGCAGGGGCGGCGATCAATATCATCTTTGTGCCGCATCTGGTCCCCATGAACAGAGGCATACTCTCGACCATATACATGAAGCTTTCCGGGGCTATGGATACAAAAAAGCTTCTGGCTCTTTATAAGGATTTTTATAAGGGGAAACCTTTCGTGAGGGTGGCCGATGAGGACAAGTTTCCGCAGATACGGGACGTCGTCATGACCAACTACTGCGATATCGGCGTGAAGGTGAGCGGCGATACCGCCATCGTCGTCTCATGCATCGACAATCTGACAAAAGGCGCGGCGGGGCAGGCGGTACAGAACATGAACATCATGTGCGGATTTGACGAGAGGGAAGCATTGCTTTAGCTCATAGGCCTGATTTTCCTATGAGCTATGAGCCATGAGCTAAGAGCTAAAATTTGAGGATTACGATGATAATCATACCTGGCGGAGTGACTGCGCCGAAGGGTTTTCTCGCGAGCGGCGTGAAGGCGGGGATAAAGAAGTCCGGGAAGAAGGACCTCGCCCTTATATGTTCGGAGGTCCCGGCCGTAGCGGCCGGCGCGTTCACCGCCAACGTTTTTAAGGCATCGCCTGTGAAGGTCAGCTTGAAACACATAACGCATAAGACTCATCAGGCGGTCATAGTCAACAGCGGGAACGCCAACTGCGCTAACGGCAGGGCCGGCGACAGGGACGCCCTGTCTATGGCGCGCTTCGCGGCTGAGACGCTCGCATTAAAGAGGGAAGCGGTCCTGGTGGCCTCCACGGGCATCATCGGCCGTTATCTCCCGATCGAAAAGATACGCAAGGCCGTTCCCGCGCTTATCGGCGCGCTATCGGAGGACGGCGGCGCCTCGTTCGCCGAGGCGATCATGACGACCGACACGAAGAAGAAAGAGATCGCCGTCAAGGTGAAGCTTGGCGGCTCCGTGGTAGCTATAGGCGGCGCCTGCAAGGGCGTCGGCATGATATATCCCGAGATAAAAGCCGCCGGGCACGCCACCATGCTGTGCTTTATCACGACCGATGCCGCCGTCTCAAAGAAGATGCTCGGCGCGGCGCTGGATGAAGCGGTCGCGGATTCGTTCAATATGGTATCCGTCGACGGCGATATGTCTACGAACGACATGTGTCTTGTCCTCGCCAACGGCATGGCGGGCAACAGGAGAATAGCCGCGAAGAACAGGGATTATGCCGCCTTTGCGAGCGCCCTGAAGTTCGTCGCGACGGAGCTTGCGAAGAAGATGGCCAGGGACGGCGAGGGCGCGACAAAGTTCATCGAGATAAAAGTAACCGGCGCCAAGACCGCCGCCGATGCCAAGGACATTGCCAGGAAGGTGTCGACATCGACTCTGCTTAAGTGCGCGGTGTTCGGCGGCGACCCGAACTGGGGCAGGGTCGTGGCCGCGGCAGGCGCAAGCGGCGTTGCCATAGATCCCGGTACGGTCGATATATACCTGGGCGGCGTGAAGGTCCTGTCGAACGGGATGACCGTCAGGGGCTACGACCTGAAGAAGGCGGAGGCGCTCTTTAAAAAAGACGCCATAGATATAAAGGTGGGCCTGAAGAGCGGGAAGCACGAAGCTACGGCCTGGACGTGCGATCTTTCGCATAAGTATGTGGAGATAAACTCGGAATACAGCACATGAAAGAAGCTATCAAGAAGAGCGAAGTGCTCATAGAGGCGCTTCCGTACATAAAGAAGTTCTTCAAGAAGCCGGTCGTCATAAAATACGGCGGTTCAACCGTCGACGAGAAGGGTATTGAGCGCGGCATCCTCGAGGACATCATATTCATGAACTACGCCGGCATGCGGCCCATCATCGTCCACGGCGGCGGGCCGATGATATCTAAGATGATGAAAAGGTCTGGCATCGAACCTAAGTTCATCGGCGGCAGGCGCGTGACAGACACGCAGACGATCCACATAATAGATAAGGCGCTCCACGCCATCAACAGGAAGATCGTCCATACTCTGCGGGAGATGGGCACGAGGGCCTTCGGCCTGAGCGGCAAGGAGAACAATCTCATCAGGGTAAAGAAGATGAGAACGGAAGTCGACCTCGGTTTTGTCGGCGAAGTCACATCGGTGGATACGACCGTGGTGAAAAAGCTGATCGAGGATAACATCGTCCCGGTCATCTATCCGCTCGGCGTCGGGAGGGACGGCAACCTTTATAACGTGAACGCCGATGATGTGGCGAGCGAGATCGCGATGAAGCTCAAGGCCGAGAAGTTCGTCCTCCTCACAAATGTCCGGGGCATAATGAGGGATAAAAAAGACCCGGCGACGCTTTATCATACGTTGAAAACGGGCGACGTGGGCCAGCTCATCAAGCGGAAGGTCATAGATTCGGGCATGATACCGAAGGCGCAGGCCTGTGTCAACGCGGTGCGGGGCGGCGTCAAGAAGGCGCATATCCTCGACGCGGGCCTGCCGCACGCGCTTCTTCTGGAGATATTTACCGATAAGGGTATCGGTACGCAGATAGTAAGATAGGGTCAAGGGACAGGGCCAAGAAAATGAATAAAACGGACAAAGTTGTAGAGTTGTATGATAAGTACGTGATGAACACGTATAAAAGGGTGCCGCTATGCTTTGAGAAGGCGGAAGGGTCCAAGGTCTGGGATATCGACGGGAACGAGTATCTGGACTTCTTTCCCGGATGGGCGGTGTCAGGCATAGGCCATTGCCACAAGAAGGTGGTGGATGCCATCGCCAGGCAGGCGAAGAAACTGATGCATGTCTCGAACAACTATTATTCCGAGGCGCAGGCGCTGTTGGCGAAGAAGATCGTCGAGCATTCGTTCCCGGGTAAGGTCTTCTTCAGCAATTCCGGCGCCGAAGCGAACGAGGCGGCGATAAAGCTCGCGAGAAAATACGGCAACCAGACCGGAAGGTTCGAGGTCATCACCATGCTGAAATCGTTCCACGGCAGGACGCTTGCCACGATCACAGCGACCGGCCAGGAGAAGGTCAAGGTGGGGTTCGAACCGCTGCCGGAAGGTTTTAAGCATGTCCCGTACAACGACCTGGAGGCTGTCGAACGCGCGATCGGTTTCAATACGATCGCCATCATGCTCGAGCCGATACAATGCGAAGGCGGGATCAATATCGCTGACAAAGAATACATAAAGGGCCTGAGAAGGCTCTGTGATGAAAAGGATCTCGTCCTAATCTTCGACGAGGTGCAGACCGGAATGGGCCGGACCGGCCAAATGTTCGCGTTCAAGAACTTTGGGGTCATACCCGATGTCATGACGCTCGCAAAGTCGCTTGGCGGCGGCATCCCTATCGCCGCCTGTGTCGCGCGCGGCAAGTTCGCCGACGTCCTGACGCCGGGCACGCACGCCTCGACGTTCGGCGGCTCACCGCTTGTGTGCGCTGCGGGCCTGGCGGTCTTTGAGGCGATCGAGAAGGAGAAGCTTCTGCAGAACGCCAACGCGATGGCCGCGTACCTGCGCAAAAAGCTCGAGGCCCTGAAGGAGAAATATGATTTCATAGGCCAGATCAGGAACATGGCCCTGGTGGTGGGCGTCGAGCTTATGGTGAAAGGGGATGAGATCTACAAGGAATGCCTTGAGTCAGGGCTTCTGATCAATTGCACCCAAGACCGCATCCTCAGGATCATGCCGCCCCTGAACGTTACGAAGAAAGAGATCGACAAGGCTGTCGCGATACTAAACAATGTCTTATCTAAAATAAAAAAAGGCTGAGTATGAAGAAAGACCTTCTTTCTATAGGCGACCTGACAAAGAATGACATCATCGATATCCTGGACCTCACTAAAAAGGTCAAGGCCAATAAGTCGAAATACGCCGATGCGCTAAAAGGAAGCTCTATCGGGCTTATATTCCAGAAGCCGTCCAACAGGACGAGGGTCTCGTTCGAGATCGGGATGGTGCAGCTTGGCGGATACGCGGTCTATCTCGGGCCGAACGAGATAGACATGGGCGGCAGGGAGTCGGCCAAGGATATCGCCTGTGTCCTTTCAAGATATCTGAGCGGCATAGTCGCGAGGACCTATGAACACAAGGATATAAAGGAACTGGCAAAGCACGCGACCGTGCCTGTCATCAACGGGTTGAGCGATTTCGCGCATCCTTGCCAGGCCCTTAGTGACATATTCACCATCAGGGAGCATTTCGGGAGCCTTAAAAACCTTACGCTCGCCTATATCGGCGACGGAAATAACGTCCTTAACTCTCTTATCTGCGCCTCCGCCAAGATCGGACTCAACATAAAGGTGGCGACGCCGAGAGGGTACGAGCCCAACAAAGAGGTCATATATCTCGCGAAGCTCTTCAGCAAGGGCTCGGGTTCCGCGCTCCAGTTCTCGCACAGCCCCGAGGCGGTCGCCATGGGCGCCGATGTCCTGTATACGGACGTATGGGTGAGCATGGGCCATGAAGACGAGGCTAAAAAGAGGATGAAGGCGTTCAAGGCATTCCAGATAAACGACAATATCCTGGGGTTGGCAAAAAAGGAATGCATCGTCATGCATTGCCTGCCTGCCCACAGGGGACAGGAGATCAGCGACTCGGTCATCGATTCGTGTAATTCCGTCGTCTACGACCAGGCGGAGAACAGGATGCATGTCGAGAAGGCGATATTGCTTAAACTTTTGAAATAGGAGAAGGCGATGGGTAAAAAGATAGTGCTTGCGTACTCGGGCGGGCTCGATACATCGGTCGGCATAAAGTGGCTCACGAAGAAGGGCTATGATGTCATCGCTTATATGGCAGATGTGGGGCAGGAGTCCGATTTCGAGACGTATAAACAGAGGGCGTTAAGGACAGGCGCGGTCAAGGCGATAGTAGACGACCTGAAGGACGAGTTCGTCGAGGATTTTGTCTTCAAGGCGCTGAAGGCCGACGCGCTGTATGAAGGCGGGTATCTCCTCGCTACAGCATTGTCCAGGCCGCTCATCGCCAAGGGGATGGTGAAGGCCGCGGTCGAGGAAGGGGCTGTCGCGGTGGCCCACGGCTGTACGGGCAAAGGCAACGACCAGGTGAGGTTTGAGGTCTCGATCGGCGCGCTCGATTCGAAGCTTGACATTGTGGCGTTCGTGCGGGAGTGGGAGCTCAAGACAAGACAGGAAGAGATAGATTACGCGAAGAAGAACAATATACCTATAGAGGCGACGGCGAAGAAGCCGTATTCCATAGACCTCAATCTGTGGGGCATATCGATAGAGAGCGGCAAGCTCGAAGACCCGTACTTTGAGCCGGAGGGCGGTGTCTACCAGCTCACAAAGGGCGTGGATGAAGCTAAGAAGACCCCGACTTACGTCGAGATCGAGTTCAAGAACGGCGTTCCGGTTAAGCTCGACGGAAAGGCGATGGACGGCACGAGCCTCATATTGAAGCTTTCCAAGGTCGCCGGCGATGCCGGTATCGGCAGAAGCGACATGGTCGAGAACCGCCTCGTTGGTATAAAATCGAGGGAGATATACGAAGCCCCGGCGGGATGGACGCTCTACGCGGCGCATAAGGCGCTCGAGAGCCTTGTCCTCGACAGGGAGCTCTCCCATTTCAAGGAGATGATAGCGCTTAAATACTCCGAGATCGTCTATTACGGGCTTTGGTATACGCCTTTAAGGGAAGCGCTCGATAAGTTCATCGATGAGACCCAGAAGGCCGTTAACGGCACGGTGCGGATGAAGCTGCATAAGGGCAATTGTTCCGTTGTGGGAAGAAAGTCGCCGGATTCACTCTACAAAAAGGAACTGGCGACATACGAGAAAGGCGACAAGTTCGATCAGTCGCTTGCCAAGGGCTTCAACCGCATCTGGGGATTGCCGTATAGAGGGTCGCAGAGTTTGGAAAAATAAGAGGTTAAATCACAATATACAAATCACAAATCACAAACAATATACAATACCAAATGACCAAAGCGTTTTGTTCTTTTGAATTTGTGATTTGTTTGTGATTTGTAATTTGTGATTTGTAATTTAAGCGAGGTGTTTATGAGTAAAAAACTATGGGGCGGGAGATTCGGCAAGAAGACCGACCCTCTGGTCGAGGAATTCACAAAGTCGGTCCACTTCGATAAGAGGCTGGCCGCCTACGATGTCGTGGGCTCGATGGCCCATGTGAAGATCCTGAAGAAAAGCGGTTACCTTAAGACGGTAGAGGCTTCCAGGCTCCTTAAGGCGCTCGCTTCTGTGCAAAAGAGCGTCGCTAAGGGGGTCTTCAAGCCGGGCGCGGCCGACGAGGATATCCATACGGCCATCCAGAACACGCTCCAGAAGAAGGTCGGCGACCTGGCGCTGAAGCTCCACACCGCGCGCTCCAGGAACGACCAGGTGGCAGTGGCTACAAAACTATACTGCAAGGTCTCGCTGTTGAAGGCCGAGGTGGCGATCTCAGGCCTGATCGACGCGCTGGCCGCCTCCGCCGATAAGAACAAGCGGATCATAATGCCGGGTTTCACGCACCTGCAGCACGCGCAGCCGGTCTATCTCAAGGACCATCTCGGCGCGTATATAGAGATGCTGAAAAGGGACATCGGCAGGCTTCAGCGGATCTCGGCCTTCATCAAGGTGACGATGGGGTCCGGCGCCCTTGCCGGCACGCCGATCAACGCCGCCTCCTATTTTGTAAAAGGGCGTGAGATAGGCGGCTTCGGGGAAGCCTTCGATATAAGCGCCGCCGTAAATGCGCTGGACGCGGTGAGCGACAGGGATTTCGTCATCGAGATCCTCAGCGCCCTTGCGATCACGGGGGTGCACCTCTCCAGATTTTCGGAGGACCTCGTCATATGGTCGACGAAGGAGTTCGGTTTCGTCGATATAGACGACGCCTTCTGCACGGGAAGCTCGCTCATGCCGCAGAAGAGAAATCCGGATGTGCTTGAGCTGGCCAGGGGGTACGCGGGCAGGCTATGCGGTAATCTTGTAAGCGTCCTGACTACGATGAAAGGCTTGCCGCTTACGTACAACAGGGACATGCAGCTCGACAAGGAGCCGCTTTTCGACTCGTTCAGGATCGTCCTGAGCGAGGCGAAGGTGCTCACGGGGCTCGTCAAGACGCTGAAGTTCAACGCGGGAAAGATCGGCAAACAGCTGGAGGACGAGTCGCTCTATGCGACGGACCTCGTCTACTATCTCGTCAAGAAGGGCATTGCCTTCAAGAACGCCCATACGATAGTCGGCAAGCTCGTTAAATACTCCGCCGATAAAGGCGTTGAGATAAAGCACATGGCACAGGCCGACCTGGGTAAGTTCTCTGATAAGCTCGTGAAGCGCGAGATCGTCAAGCTTTTCGACCCGAAAGTTTCGGTAGAATCGAAGAGATCCATCAAGAGATAAGGAAAATATGCATCGTTTTACGTTCAGGAACAATGAGCTCTACTGCGAGCAGGTCAGGGTGGCCGATGTCGCGGAGAGGATACCGACGCCCTTCTACCTCTACAGCTACAGCACGCTCGTCGACCATTACAGGAAGCTCAAGAACGCCTTTAGCCCGATCAAGCCGCTTATCTGCTTCTCGATAAAGTCGAACTCTAACCTCGCCGTCGTGCGCGCTCTCGTCAAGAACGGCGCCGGCGTCGACATCGTGTCAGGCGGCGAGCTCTACAGGGCGCGCCTTGCCGGCACCGATCCGAAGAAGATAGTGTACGCGGGTGTGGGCAAGAAGAGCCATGAGATAGCGGAAGCGCTCCGGTACGGCATATTCTTCTTCAACGTAGAATCGGAGGATGAGCTGGATGAGATACAGCGCGTCGCCGCCTCTCTCGGCAGGACCGCAAACATCGCCCTCAGGATAAATCCGGACGTCATTCCCAAGACGCATTCCTACATCGCGACAGGCAAGGGCGAGACCAAGTTCGGCCTCGATTTCGAGACGGTCCACAGGATATTCAACAACCGGTGGAAGTACCCGAACCTCAAAATACGCGGCGTCCACATCCACATAGGCTCGCAGATCCTCGACGCTGCCCCTTTTGAGAAAGCTATCAGGAAGGTGCTCGACTTCATCAGGGCCAACGGCATAGATATAGATTATTTTAATATCGGAGGCGGCCTCGGCATCATATATTCTATCGAGCATCCGCAGACGGCCAGGAGTTTCGCGAAGAAGATCCTTCCGATGCTGAAGAGGTCGGGCCTGAAGATCATACTGGAGCCGGGGAGGTTCATATCCGGCAACAGCGGCATATTCGTCACGAGCGTCGTCTATACCAAGAGGACGCCCCGGAAGAAGTTCGTGATAGTCGACGGCGCGATGAACGACCTTATAAGGCCGAGCCTTTACGAGGCCTATCACAAGATCATCCCGGTTAAAGTCGATGCCACGAGCTCAAAGACGTCGGAGCGGGTGGATGTGGTGGGACCGATATGCGAGAGCGGCGACTTCCTCGGCAAGGAACGTTTTTTGCCGCAAGTAAGAAGGGGCGATATGCTGGCCGTGATGGGGGCGGGGGCTTACGGTTTCAGTATGTCCAGTAACTACAATTCCCGTCCGCGCTCCGCCGAGGCCATGGTCATGGGGAAAAACCTGTATATTATCAGGAGGCGCGAGAGTTATAAGGACCTGATAAGGGGAGAGAGCATACCGAAGGTGCTTAAATGAGGGGAAAGATAGCGTTCACAAAGGCGGTGGCGACCGGGAACGATTTTGTCGTAGTCGATAATCGCGGCGGCATGATAGGAAGGAATATCGCCGGGTTCGCCAGGAAGGTATGTGACCGTAAACGCGGGGTCGGCGCCGACGGCCTCCTCCTGGTAGAGCGGTCAAAGAAGGCCGATCTCAAGATGCGGATCTTCAACCTGGACGGCAGCGAGCCCGAGATGTGCGGGAACGGCTCGCGCTGCATCGCCCTTTACGCTAAGGAAAAAAAGATAGCGCCAAAGGAAATGGATATAGAGACGGTGGCCGGAGTGCTGAGCGCGACCGTCCGCGACGAAATGGTGAAGGTGAAGCTCACCGATCCCAGGGACATAAAGTGGAACCTTTGCCTCATGATCCATAAGTGCCCCTACCGGGTCAATTTCACTAATACGGGCGTTCCGCACGTCATACATTTCGTGGACGACCTTGAACGGGTCGATGTTAAGGACCTAGGCTGGAAGATAAGGTATCATGAGGACTTCGCGCCCGCCGGCACAAACGTCGATTTCGTAAAGGTCATGGACAAGAAGAACATAAAGATACGGACATACGAGCGCGGCGTCGAGGACGAGACCCTCGCCTGCGGCACGGGTTCTGTTGCGAGCGCCATCATAGCCGCCGAGGCGGAGAAACTGGATTCGCCCATTACGGTCGAGACGCGCGGGGGCGAGAAATTGAAGGTCTATTTCGAAAAGGATGAAGGTGAGTTCAGGAACATCTATCTTGAGGGCAGGGCGCAGTTAGTCTACGAAGGGGTGATAAAAAATGTTTAAAGGATCGATGGTGGCGTTGGTCACGCCGTTCAAGAACGGCAAGGTCGACGAAAAGGCCTTAAGGGAGCTGGTGGAATTCCAGATAAAGAACGGCACGACCGCCCTTGTGCCTTGTGGCACTACGGGCGAATCCGCGACGCTTTCATATGAGGAGCATGACAGGGTGATAGAGCTCTCGGTCCAGTTTGCCGCCGGCAGGGTACCTGTCATAGCCGGTACCGGCGCGAACTCGACCGAAGAGGCGATAGCGCTGACAGAGCACGCCAGGAAAGCGGGGGCCAAAGCATCTCTCCAGGTCTCGCCGTACTATAACAGGCCCACGCAGAAGGGCCTGTACCTGCATTTCAAGGCGATAGCCGAGGCGGTCGACATACCCCTCATCCTCTACAACATAGCTTCAAGGACAGGCGTGAATATAGAGCCGGAGACGTTCGCGAGATTGGCGCGGGATTGCAATAATATCATCGGCGTGAAGGAGGCGAGCGGGAGCCTTGAGCAGATGGCAAAGATAAAGAAGCTCTGCCCGAAGGAGTTCCTCCTCATATCCGGCGACGACGCGTTGACGCTCCCGGTCATGGCGATCGGCGGGACTGGCATCATCTCGGTGGTAGCCAACATCATACCGCGTGATGTAGCCGATATATGCGCCGCCTTCGAGAAGGGCGACATCCGTAAGGCACAGGAGCTGCATTACAAGATGCTGCCGCTGGTCAAGGCCATGTTCATAGAGACTAACCCCATACCGGTCAAGACCGCGATGGGGCTTATGAAGATGTGCGAGCCTTCCCTGAGGCTTCCGATGTGCGAGATGGAGCCGGCGAACAGGGAGAAGCTTGTCAAGGAGCTGAAAGAGTATAAGTTGATATAGGGATCGGCAATGGTAAAGATCTGCGTGAGCGGTTCAAAAGGAAAGATGGGCTTAAGGATCATCGCGCTCGCAAAGGCCGACAAGGCCTTACGGGTGAGCGGGGCTTTCGATATCGGCGACGACCCCGAACCCCCTATAAAGGGTTCCCAATGCCTCATCGAGTTCACGACCCCTCAGGCGACCATGGAGCACCTGATGCTTTGCGAAAAATATAAGGTGCCGATGGTGATAGGGACGACAGGCCTGTCCGACGCCGACATAGCGAGGGTCAGGCAGGCCTCGAAGAAGATACCCGTCGTCTATTCGCCGAACATGTCGATAGGGGTCAACCTGCTCTTCAACCTGTTGGAGGACGCCGCCAGGGTCCTCGACGCGCAATACGATATCAAGATCAAGGAAGCGCACCACATCCACAAGAAGGACGCGCCTAGCGGCACGGCCAAGGAGCTCGCGCGTATCATCAAGGACATAAAGGGCCTCACCGAGGTGCCCATAGAGTCGATACGCGAGGGCGAGACGGTCGGCGACCATACGATAACGTTCGAAAGCCCGCTCGACACCATCGTGCTGCACCACAGCGCGAAGACGCGCGATATCTTCGTGCGCGGCGCTCTCGAGGCCGCTAAATTCTCCGCCAAAAAGACGCGCGGGCTTTTTACGATGCGCGATGTGCTGAAAGGGCCGTTGTCATGATAAAGATGGAAAGATCGGAACGCTTGAAAAGGCTGCCGCCGTATCTCTTCGTTGAGATCGATAAGGCGAAGAAGAAGGCGCGCGACGCGGGCAGGGATATCATAGATCTCGGCGTCGGCGACCCTGACATACCCACGCCAAATTTTATCATCGACGCGCTCCACAAGGCGGCAAAGGACCCGTCGACGCACCGCTACGCGCTTGACCAGGGCCTACCCGAGTTCAGGAACGCGGCGGTGAAGTGGCTGAAGAGGCGCTTCGGCGTCGATATGGACGCCGAGACCGAGGTTCATCCCCTCATAGGGTCGAAGGAGGGTATAGCGCACATACCGCTTGCCTTCATCAATCCGGGCGATGCGGTCCTCGTCCCGGACCCCTGCTACCCGCCGTACAGGTCCGGGACCATATTCGCCGGCGGCGAGGTCGTGCCTATGCCGCTGCGCGCGGAGCACAATTTTCTGCCGGACCTTAAGGCGGTCAACCACCATCTGTTGCACAAGGTCAGGATGCTCTTTATCAATTATCCGAATAACCCTACGGCGGCTACGTGCGACAAGAAGTTCCTGAAGGATGTCGTGGAATTCGCGAGAAAGCACAATATCATCGTCTGCTGCGACGCGGCGTATTCGGAGATCGCGTTCGACGGCTTCAAGCCGCCGAGCATCTTCGAGGTGGAGGGCGCCAAGGACGTGGCGGTCGAGTTCCATTCGCTGTCGAAGACGTTCAACATGACGGGCTGGAGGATGGGTTTTGCGGCCGGCAACTCCCAGGTGATAGAAGGCCTGGCGAAGGTCAAGGCGAACATCGATTCCGGCGTATTCTCCGCCATACAGAAGGCCGGGATCGCGGCTCTTGATAACTACGAGAAGCACATCGGCTCTGTCATAAGGCTCTACGAAGAGAGACGCAATCTCTTCGTAGACGGGCTGAACTCGCTTGGCTGGAACGTGCCGAAGCCGAAAGCGACTTTTTACGTGTGGGTGAAGGTGCCGCCGCGCTATACGTCGGTGACCTTCGCGGCCGCCCTGCTGGAGAAGTGCGATATCGTCGCGACTCCGGGCAACGGTTTCGGCGACGCCGGCGAGGGATACGTGCGCATGGCCATCACCGTCGACAAGAAACGCCTCGCCGAGGCGGTGGACAGGATCAAAAAGCGGCTCGTTTAGCTCATACCTCTTAGCTGATAGCTCATAGTAATGTTGAAAGCAGTTTTTCCTATGAGCCATGAGCTAAGAGCTAAAACTTGAGATTAACCGGATGACGACTTGCTACATCGGCATCGGCTCGAACCTTGGGGACAGGCGCTCTTATATCGATAAAGCGATCGGGGAATTGAGGTCGAGCGCCGGCATAAAAGTCGCCAGGGTCTCGTCGATCTACGAGACGGATCCGGTCAGCGACATCCCTCAGGGCAGGTTCCTGAACGGCGTTATAGAGGCCGAGACTGTCCTGGACCCGCGCGAGCTTTTAAAGAGGCTTAACGATATAGAGGCCGGCCTCGGAAGAGAGCGCGCGGCAAAGAACGCCCCGCGGACGGTCGATCTAGATATCCTCTATTACGGCGATCTGACGGTAAGCGAACGCGGCCTCAAGATACCGCATCCGCGGATAAGGGAGCGGGAATTCGTGTTGAAAGGGTTGCGAGAACTTGGAAAAGCGTAAGGAGCCATCGTTTTTGCTATGAGCTATGAGCTAAGAGCTAAAACTCAATACTACATAGAATGAAGACGATCGAGACCATTTCGGGGATGTCGACCTTCTCGAAGACCGCGAAGAAGGAGGGGAAGTCCATCGGCCTTGTGCCGACCATGGGCGCCCTCCACGAAGGCCACCTAAGCCTTGTCAGGGCAGCTAAAAAAGAGAACGATATCGTGGTGATGAGCGTGTTCGTCAACCCGATCCAGTTCGGCCCGTCGGAAGACCTCGATAAATACCCCAGGGACTTTAAGCGGGACGGGGAGATGGCGCGCGCGGCCGGCGTGGACGCCGTATTCCACCCTTCGGCAAGCCAGATGTATCCGGAAGGATTTTCAACCTACGTCAATGTCGAAGGCTTGACCGATACGTTATGCGGCGCCTCGCGGCCCGGGCATTTCAGGGGCGTGACGACCGTCGTAATGAAATTATTCGCCATAGTAAAGCCGGACGCGGCCTATTTCGGCCAGAAGGACGCGCAGCAGGCTATTGTGGTAAAGAAGATGGCCGAGGACCTTAACCTTGACATCGACGTCAGGATCCTGCCCGTGGTCCGCGAAAAGGACGGCCTTGCGATGAGCTCGCGCAACGCTTATCTCTCGACGGACGAGAGGAAGGACTCCGCCGTGCTCTACCAGGCGCTGCGGAAGGCGGAGGATCTCATGCGGCAGGGCGAGACGGACCCCGCAAAGGTCGTCAAGGCCATGGAAGGGATGATAAAGGCGAAGCAGAACGCCCGCATCGACTACATCGCCGTTGTCGATCCGAAAAACCTCAGGGACGCAAAGACGGTCTCGGGTGATGCTCTCGTCGCGCTGGCAGTCTTCATCGGCAAGACAAGGCTCATCGATAACGTGATCGTCACCATCGGATCTTAAGAAAGGCATATATGGAGCAGAAAAACAAGGGTGAGCTTAAAGATCTCAAATACAACGAGATGCTCAAGAAGAAGATTGAGAAGCTCAAGAAGAAGCGCAATGCCGTCATAATAGTCCACAACTACCAGCGCGACGAGGTACAGGAGATCGCGGACATCAGCGGTGATTCGCTCGCGCTTTCGCAGGCGGCGGTAAGGACGGACTCCGAGGTGATCGTGTTCTGCGGGGTACAGTTCATGGCCGAGAGCGCGTCTATCCTGAACCCCGGCAAGACGGTGCTCCTGCCGGTTAAGGAAGCGGGTTGCCCGCTGGCGGACATGATAACGCCGGAGAAGCTGCGCCTGAAAAAGAATGAACATCCCGGCGCCGCCGTGGTCTGCTACGTCAATTCAAGCGCGGAGGTCAAGGCCGAAAGCGATATCGCGTGTACATCGAGCAATGCCATAGAGGTCGTCAGGTCGCTGAAAGAGAAGCAGGTCATATTCGTGCCAGATAAAAATCTCGGCCGGTATGTCCAGAGCCAGGTGCCCGAGAAAGAGATAATACTCTGGGAGGGCTTCTGTCCGACCCACATACGGGTGCAGGAAGAGGACATCGTGAGATCGAAAGAGGCTCATCCCGGCGCCGAGGTCATCGCGCATCCTGAGTGCAATCCCGAAGTGCTCGCCCTCTCCGACCACATATGCTCGACGGGCGGTATGTTCGCCTACGTGAAAGGCTCGAAGTCGAAGGAGTTCATCATCTCGACCGAATGCGGCATGCTTTACAAGCTCCAGAAAGACAATCCGGGCAAGAGTTTCTACCTTCCCACGCTTAAGCTTGTCTGCGCGAACATGAAACTTATAACGCTGGGTTGGGTTGCGCATAGCCTGGAGAACCTTGTGTATGAGGTTAAGGTCTCAGACGATATACGGGAGAAGGCCAGGAAGACGCTTGAGAGGATGCTTGCGGTCACGGCGAGGAAGGGCTAGGATGAAGAAGCTAAGCGTCGGGATAATAGGGTGCGGCACCATAGGCAGCGAGATCGCCAAGGCGTGCCAGGACAGGTTGCGCGAGAGGATAGAACTCGCGGCTATCTGCGATATAGACGGACAAAAGGCGCTCGCCTTGCAGAGTGCGCTCGCAAATAAAGTGCCGGTCATGACGCTCGACTCGTTGATAGAAAAGGCGGACTTGGTCGTTGAGGCTGCAAGCGCGAAGGTCTCAGCGGATGTCGTCGAGAAAGCTCTGAAGAAGAGGAAGGCCGTCCTGGTGATGAGCGTTGGCGGGCTCCTGGGCAAAGAGGCGCTTTTGGGATCGGCGCGCAAGACAGGCGCCAGGGTCTATTTACCGAGCGGCGCGCTTTGCGGCATAGACGGGCTTAAATCGGCAGCGATCGGCAGGATAGATTCCGTGACGCTGACGACGAGGAAGCCGCCGCGCGGCCTCGAAGGCGCGCCGTATCTCAAGGAGCGCAATATCGACGTCTCGGCGGTAAAGGGCGAGACCGTCGTTTTCGAGGGCAACGCGCTGGAGGCGGTAAAGGGTTTCCCGGCCAACGTCAATGTATGCGCCGTCCTTAGCCTTGCCGGGATCGGGGCCGAAAAGACGCGCGTAAGGATAGTGACGTCTCCCGAATATACGAAGAACATACATGAGGTCGAGATAACGGGCGATTGCGGTAAGGTAACGACGAGGACGGAGAACGTGCCTTCAAAGACGAACCCGAAGACGAGCGCGCTCGCTTTCCTTTCCGCGATCGCGACGCTCGAAGGCGTCGTGAACGACGTCCGCATCGGGACATGAAGGGGTAAACGCGATGCGCAACCTGACGAAGACCGGCGCTTACATCTCGAACAGGATCGGTAAGGCGATAGCCGATTACAGCCTTATCGAGGACAAGGACCGCATCCTCGTCGGGGTATCGGGCGGGAAGGACAGTCTGGCGCTGGTGAAGCTCCTGAACGAGCGCCGGCGATGGGCGCCGATAGATTACGATATCACCGCGATACACATCGAAAGCGACCATAGATGCGCCGGCCGGAGCCCGAAGAAGGCCCTGAAAAGATTTTTCGAGGACAACGGCATCAAGTACCGCTTTGAGAAGATAAAGATCTCCGACGGGAAAGGGAAGGGCGTTTCGTGCTTCTGGTGCTCCTGGAACAGGAGAAAGGCGATCTTCCAGGCCGCCGCTAAGCTCGGGTGCAATAAAGTGGCCCTCGGCCACCACAAGGACGATATCATCGAAACGCTCCTTCTTAACATCTTCTATCAGGGCGAGTTCGCGGCGATGAACCCGCGCCAGGAGCTTTTCGGGGGAAAGATCATCATCATCCGGCCGTTGTGCTATGTCGAAGAGGACAAGACAAGGCGGTTCGCGGCCGAGTCCCGTTTCCCGAAGGACACGTCGCTCTGTTCCAACGGCGAGATGTCGAAGCGGCGCATGATGAAAAATTTCATAAAGGGCGCCGAAAAGGGATGCCCTTATGTTAAAATGAATATATTCAGGTCTATAGCGCGGGTGAACAAGGAATATATAAACATCCACCCGTCGGAGGACGCGGGCATCACATGGCAGGCAGGCAATGCTGCCGTAGATAATAAATAAAAAAACGGAGGGGGGTGAATTAACATGGCAGAAAAAGTCGCGAAGGTAGGAGTGAAGCGCCAGAAGGGCTATCTCTATTACGTCGACAAGAGGGGTAACGTCGTTGAGACGAAGATGGCACGCGGCAACAAGAAGGGCGGCGGTGGTAAGGTGATCGCGAAACCTGGAGTAAGGAAGGTGTCGGGGTACCTCTATTTCATCGACAAGGCCGGTGATGTTGCACGGGCGAAGATGGTGAGAGGCGGAAAGGGCAAGAGAAGGTAGTCTTGTCTTTTCTCTTGCAGCACATGAAACAAGGGAGGCGTTTTTCTGTCTCCCTTGTTTTCTTTTTACCCTTGTGATAATATAGCCGTATATAACATATAATTATATGGAAAAAGATATTCTCTTCATAAAAGGGGCCAAGGAGCATAATCTAAAGAACATCGACCTTGAGATCCCGCGCAATAAGCTGGTCGTCGTCACGGGCCTCTCCGGCTCAGGAAAATCGTCCCTCGCCTTTGACACCGTCTACGCGGAAGGGCAGCGCAGGTACGTCGAGAGCCTCTCGAGCTACGCTAGGCAGTTCCTCGAGCAGCTGCAGAAGCCCGACGTGGAATATATAGAGGGCCTTTCGCCCACCATCTCCATAGAACAAAGGACGGCCGGCTCTAACCCCCGCTCCACTGTCGGGACCCAGACCGAGATACACGATTACCTCAGGCTTCTCTTAGCGCGCGCCGGGACTCCGCATTGTCCCAGGTGCGGCAAGCCTATAACCCGCCAGACGTCCCAGGAGATCGTGGACAGGATATCGGCCTATCCCAGGGACACCAGCCTGCTGATACTGGCGCCGCTGGTAAGGGGGCGTAAGGGCGAATACCGGGAGATCTTCCAGAAGGCGAAGAAGGACGGTTTCGTGAGGGTCAGGGTCGACGGGCACGTCGTCGAACTGGAGCGCAAGATAGAGCTCGACAAGAACAGGAAACATACGATAGAGATAGTCGTAGACCGTCTCGCCATTAAGGACGGAGTGCGCAAGCGGCTCACCGATTCCGTCGAGACGGCGCTCGAGGCCGGCGAGGGCCTCCTCGTCGTCCATATCGAGGGCAAAAAAGAGGACGTCCTCTTCAATGAGCAATACGCGTGCGTCGATTGCGGCGTAAGCCTCGAAGAACTGTCGCCCCGCATGTTCTCTTTCAACTCGCCGTACGGCGCGTGCCCTGTGTGCGGCGGGCTAGGCAACAAGATGGAGATCGACCCCGACCTCGTCATACCGGATAAGAACAAACCCGTCATAGATTCGGTCGAGGCCTGGCGCAGGGGCGGCAAGGGCCTGTACATATTTTACCGCAGGCTTATGCGCTCACTCGCGCACAGGCACGGCTTCGATGTGGAGACGCCGTTCAAGGACCTTCCTAAAGAGATCAAAAAAATAGTCCTTTACGGGGAAGACGCTCCCGGGTGGGGGTCTTTCGAGGGCGTGGTGCCGAACCTCGAGCGCCGGTTCAGGGAGACGGAGAGTGAGTTCATAAAGACAGAGATCAATAAATACATGTCCGTCCTGCCGTGCCCGGCCTGCAAGGGCGCGCGGCTCAGGCCGGAGAGCCTTGCGGTGACGATAGGGAAGAAGAACATCGCCCAGGTCTCGGAATTATCCGTCCGTCAGCTGACGGAGTTCATGGCAGGCCTTGGCCTGAACGAGACGCAGAAAAAGATATCGTACCAGATATTGAAGGAGATAAACGCCAGGTTGCGGTTCCTCATGAACGTGGGCCTCGATTACCTCACCCTGGACAGGCGAAGCTCGACGCTCTCCGGCGGAGAGGCGCAGAGGATACGCCTGGCGACGCAGATAGGCTCTGGCCTTGTCGGTGTCATCTACATACTTGACGAACCGAGCATAGGGTTGCACCAGAAGGATAATTCTAAACTGCTGGATACATTGGTCGCCCTGAGGGATCTCGGCAATACACTGATAGTCGTCGAGCATGACGAGGCGACTATACGCAAGGCGGACCATCTCATCGACCTGGGGCCCGGCGCCGGCGAGCATGGCGGGCGGGTGATCGCCTCCGGCCCTGTCGAAGACGTACTGAAATCAAAAGAATCCATCACCGCCAAGTATCTGCGGGGAGAGCTCAAGATAAAGACGCCGCCTTCGCGCCGGCCTTATTCGGACAAGAAGCTACTCAAGGTCATAGGCGCCTCCGAGCATAACCTTAAGGACATCGACGTGAAGATCCCGCTCGGCCTGCTCGTCTGCATAACGGGGGTGTCGGGCTCGGGCAAGTCCACGCTCGTTGACGACATCCTCTATCGCGCGCTGGCAAAGCGTTTTTACAGGGCGAAAGAATGGCCGGGGGCGCACAAGAAGATAGAAGGGGCGGAGATGATCGATAAGGTGATCGTGATCGACCAGTCCCCGATCGGAAGGACCCCCCGGTCGAATCCGGCCACATACACCGGCGCCTACGCGCCCATACGAGACCTCTTCTCCAGGCTTCCGGACTCCAAGGTGCGCGGCTATAAGCCGGGCAGGTTCAGCTTCAACGTCAAGGGCGGCCGCTGCGAGGCGTGCACCGGCGACGGCATCAAAAAGATAGAGATGCATTTCCTGCCGGACGTCTATGTCCAGTGCGAGGTCTGCAAGGGCAGGCGCTTCAACGAGCAGACCCTCGACGTAAAATACAAAGGCAAGTCCATAGCCGATATACTAGACATGTCCGTCGAGGAGGCGCTCGGCCTTTTCGCGAACATACCGCCGGTAAGGGGAAAGCTCCAGACGCTCTACGACGTAGGCCTGGGCTACATCAAGCTGGGCCAATCGGCGACCACTCTCTCCGGAGGCGAGGCCCAAAGGATAAAGCTCGCCACGGAACTTTCCAAGACCTCGACAGGCAAGACCTTCTATATACTTGACGAGCCGACGACCGGCCTGCATTTCGCAGATATCGACAAGCTTTTGAACGTCCTTCAGGCGCTCGTGTCGCAGGGCAACACCGTCCTTGTCATCGAGCACAACCTGGACGTCATAAAAACCGCCGACCACATCATAGACCTGGGCCCCGAAGGCGGCGACGGCGGCGGCAAGATCGTCGCGGAAGGGACGCCCGAGAAGATCGCGGCCAACAAGAGATCTTACACGGGACAGTTCCTGGGGCAGGTATTGAAGTAAGCGGAAGTTTTAGCTCATAGCTCATAAGCTGTTAAGCTCATAGAAAAATGTTCAGCATGGGTTTATATATGAGGAATATAAAAAAGGCCGGCCAGTGTGTTGTCATGATGGCGCTTTTAGCGCTTTCGGCATCGCCTCTCTTTGCGCTAGAGACCGCCGAGGAAGCCGACTTCACGTTCGCGGCGAAGGCCTTCAGCGACGGTTTTTACGATCTCGCGAAGGAGCGATTGGAGCGTTTCCTGTCCGACCATCCGCGCACAACCCATTTCTACGATGCCCATCTCCTGCTGGGGCAGTGCTTCTATTATCAGAACAATCCCAGCAGGGCGCTGTCGGAATTCAACCTGATACTCAACAGGCCCGACGGAAGTACCTTCTGGGACGGCGCGCTCTACTGGACAGGGGAGGTGTACTTCAAGACTGGAGACCACAAGAAGGCCCTGGAGTACTATCAGCGGATCATCGACGAATTCCCGTCATACCGCTACCTCGGCCACGCGTATTATTCGAAAGGCTGGACCTACTATAAGTTGGGCTTTCTGGAGGAGGCCATCAGATCGTTCCGGGAGGTGGTCTCCCGGTATCCTTTCGAGAAGGTGGCCGTAGAGGCGCAATTCAAGATCGGCGAATGCGAATATCTGCTGGGGCGGTACGATAAGGCGCTGAAGGAGTTCGACAGCTTCATAAAACAGTTCCCGTTATCGGAAAAAACAGCCGAGGCCCATTACATGAGCGGGGAGGCTTCTTTCTATCTCGGACGGTATAAAGAGTCTATAGAATCGTTCAAAAAGGCCATCGCCATCGCGCCGAACGCGCAGTGGTCGTCCTTCGCCCTCTACCGGATGGCGCGCGCGCATTTCCAGCTCGGCGATAACGCCGCGAGCATCGACGAATTCAAACAGTGCGCCGAAAGATCGGCCAACGATTTCCTGGTGAGCGGCTCGCTCGTCGGGCTCGTCCATGCTTACGAGAGGACGGGCATGAAGAAACAGGCGCTCGGCCTGTGCGATGATATAACAGCGCGTTTTCCGCGTAGCGACGCGGCTTCCGAAGCGTATTATATAAAGATGAGGCTCTTGTATGACGCCGCTGACTACAAGGAAGCCGAACGCGTCGGCACGGAAGCGCTGGAGTTGTTCCCAGGGTCTAAACTGGCCGACCGCGTTCATTACGGACTCGGCAGGATCTACGCGGCGCGGGGAAAGAACGGCGACGCGCTTAAAAAATTCGCGTGGGTGACGGACAATTCCAAGGATGCGGCCCTCGTTGAAAATGCGTTATGCAGGGCAGGCGATATCTATTTTGACGCCGGGGATTACAAGGCTGCCGCCGAAAAATTCGACTCGGTCCTGGCGCGCTATCCCGACGGGACGCAGGCCGATTACGCCCAGTGCCAGCTTGGCGACATAGCGCTCCTTACCGGAAGGGCGGACCAGGCCATCCTTTCTTACCAGAGCCTCCTGGTGAATTTTCCGAAAAGCGCGCTCAGGGAAAAGGCGTTCTTTCAGCTAGGCGTTTCGTATTTCAAGAAGGGCGACTTCGAGCGGGCAGTAGCCGAGTTCAGCCGCGTTATAAATGAATTCCCGGACGGCGAGATGCGCCCGTCGGCGGCCTTTTACCTCGCCAATTCCTACTACAACATGGACCGCTACGAGGAGGCGCTTAAAGCGTTCAGCCAGATCGTCCGCGACTCGAAGGACGAGGCCGTCAGGAGCATGGCGCGTTACCAGATAGGGTGGTGTTATTACGGCATGCGAAAAGAGCCTGAGGCGGTGCGCGAGTTCACGGCTTTCCTCAAGGAATATCCGAGGTCTGCCCTCGCGTCAGACGCGCTATTCTGGCTCGGCGAATATCATGACATCAAAGGCAATTACGACAAGGCGAACGAATATTTCTCGGCCATCATAAAGGATTTCCCGGATAGCGATATCGCGGCCAACGCCCTCTACCAGCTGGCGCTGACGCTTGCGGACGCCGGAAAGACGGACGAAGCCGCGGCGCGGCTCGAGGAACTCGCCTCACGGTCACCCGGCTCCGACCTGGCCAAGAACGCGTACCGAAAACTCGCGAAGATAAAGGAAAAAGAGGGCGATATCGACGGCGCCATAGGTTATCTCAGGAAGGCGCTCACGGCGGAGGATAACGAGTCGAACGCGCAGACACAGTTTGAGATAGCGGAATGCTTCGAGGAGAAAGGCGACCTCGCGCAGGCGAGCAGTGAATACCTGAACGTGCCGTACACCTATCCGAAGGGCCTGTTCTGGGCGGTGCGCGCGCAACTCAAATGCGCGCAGGTCTTTGAGCGGCTCGAAAGATGGGACGAGGCGAGAAAGCTTTACGAAAAACTCGCCAACATGGATGTCGAGGAATCGGTGTTGGCGAAGAAGCGGCTAGAGTGGTTGAGGTGGAGGGGAGAAAGTAAGTAAAATTACAAATCACAATATCAAATTACCAAAACGTATTTCGGTTATTGTGATTTAGCATAGCTAAGATGAGGAGGATATTATGTGGGACATGCTTCAAAAAGGCGGGCCGATGATGTACCTCATACTTTTATCGTCTGTGCTCGCGTTCGGCGTGGTGATCGAGAGGGTCTATAATCTCAACAGGGCCAAGATCGACGCACAGAAGTTCATGGACGAGATCACGGTCCTGCTTAAGCGCAACAAGATCATCGAGGCTATCGAGATGTGCAACAGGACGCCGGGCCCCGTGGCCCACATAGTGAAGGCCGGCATCCTTGTCCACGACCGGTCAAAGCCGGAGATAAAAGAGGCGGTCGAGGAGGCTGCCCAGCTTGAGATACCGCGTCTCGAAAAACACCTGCCCGTCCTCGCGACGATAGCGCACATAGCCCCTCTCCTGGGGCTTCTCGGGACCGTTACGGGCATGATAAAAGCGTTCCAGGTCATCCAGCAAAAGGCGCTGATGATGGCCCCGGTCAATCCGGGTGACCTCTCCGGCGGCATATGGGAGGCGCTGCTCGCGACCCTTGCCGGCCTTTCGGTCGCCGTCCCGACTTATGTCGCTTACAATTATCTGGTGAGCCAGGTCGACAATTTCGTCTTCGACATGGAACGCAGCGCCACAGACCTCGTGAACATACTCTCGTCGAGAAGGGACACATATGAGGTTTAAAAGACGCTCGAAGATAGAGAAAGGGCTTGTCGACCTTACGCCGCTGATCAACGTCTTCTTCCTGCTCTTCATATTCTTTCTTTTTACTTCGAGTTTCATATTCCAGCCGGGGATCAAGGTAAACTTGCCGAAAGCCGTGACGAGCGAGGCCATCCAACAGGAGAATACCGTCATCGTTATCACGAGGGACGATAAATTGTATCTGGAGGACAGGGAGATCTCCCAGGAAGAGCTCATATCCCGCCTTGCCATGATAGCCAAGGCCAAGGGAGGCCTTATCATCAAGGCCGACAGCCGCGCGTCGCTCGGCCGGATCGTTGAGATATGGGACATATGCAGGCGTGAGGGCGTGTCGCAGGTCAATATAGCGACGAACCAATAAGGGCATCATATGGGCGTTGAAGACGCGGCCAGGGCGGTCATCTATACAACCTTACGGGCGCGGCGCAAACTCTACCGGAGCCGCGTGCTTATTTTTGCGATACTGTTCTCGCTCTTCCTTCACGTTTTTTGGATCGTAGTTGTCAAGATAGTCGCTACGCACCCCGCCTCGGAACGCGTGAAATTCTCAAAGGTCTCGTTTCTTGGCTCCATCCTGGAGCGAGGTATGCTGGAGGTGCGGATAGAGCCGCGGCAGCGCGATCCGCTGGAAAAACGGTATCTTAGCGATGTCGACACCCTCACAAGAGGCTTTATGGCCCGGCAGGCGCGTGGGGGGTGTGAGGACAGGGCAGGGGAGGCGTCTTTTCGCGGCGCGGACGAAGCGCTTCCGGCCAGGATCAAGGATGCGATTAGCGGCCCTAAGGCCCAGCCAGCCTATTTAACCGAATGAAGGAAATTTGCATTTATATGAAATGTATGATATACTCATGATACAATTAGATATAACTACTCTCATATTTTTTTATATATTGTTCTCTGTCATGGTGACCTTGGGCGTTTGGGCGTTCTTGGGGTATAAGGGGCTCAGGCGGGTCCAGCCCAAGGATGAGCAGTATATCTGGAAATGCTCCGTATGTTTCCATGATTACATCGATTCGCGCCATGAAGATATCTCGGCTTGCCCGATGTGCGGGAGCTATAATAAAAAAGATCGCCGGGTTTAAAATATACGAGATACGATAAAAGAAGTTCGAGAGAAGCCTGCCTGTCGGCAGGCAGGGAGGATGTATGATAACAGAAATCGGGATAACCGCCGGAGACATCTGGCACTACCTTGACCAGCATGGGAAGAGCACGCTCAAGGATATCGTGAAGGGGACATCGTCCGATAAGGACAGGGTGCTTATGAGCATAGGGTGGCTGGCGAGAGAAGGCCACGTTGTCGTGGAGAGGACGGGTTCGGATTATCTCGCATATCTGAGAAGATAGAAAGGCAGGTCCCAGATGGTCGAAGAGAACAGGATGCCCAACGATCAGGAAAAAGTACCGATAGTTCCGCCGCTCAAAGTTCTCTCGCACAAGACGATCAACAAGCGTTTCGGATGGTGGTCCGCTGTCGTGCTCCTGGAGAGTTACGGGCGAAAACAGGTCTGTTTCTACCTCTGGCAGAAGAAGCCGGAGGGCGGCTGGAAGAGGAAACAGAAGTTCGCCATACATAACCAGGAGGATTGGGGGCTTATCCAGAACGCGGTAGGCGGGATGGTGAAAGAGCTCACCTAAAGGCCCTCCTCACCGTTCGCGATGCCGGATGCCATAAGGCTTGTATATTCGAAGGCGTATGCAGTTGATATCGGCGACCAAGTATTTCCCACCTCAAAGTATGCCCGCATAAAAGAGAATCCGCTCTATCGCCTCAGGGGTAAAAACATTTTATAGGTAAACAGATGAGAGCCGGTCATATAGTCATTTTCGTGACATGTTCATCGAGGGAAGAGGCGGAAACCATAGCCGGAGCGCTCCTTTCCGGAAAGATCGCCGCCTGCGCCAATATCATCCCGGACGTGAAGTCGAATTTCTGGTGGAAGGGCAGGATCGATTCCGCTGACGAGACACTCCTCGTCCTCAAGACGACGAAAAGAAATTTCAGGAAGGCCGAAAAGGCCGTAAGGCGCCTTCATAGCTACGAGGTGCCGGAGATAATAGCCCTGCCAATAGCGGCCGGCAGCAAGGCGTATCTGGGCTGGATAACTAAGAGCGTAAAGTAGGCTATGCCCCGATTTGTAATACAGGAACACCATGCGCGGAAGCTCCATTACGATTTTCGCCTCGAGATGAACGGCGTCCTGAAGTCGTGGGCCGTGCCGAAGGTGCCGCCCAAAAAGGCGCTCTTGCGGCGGCTCGCCATACATGTCGAGGACCATGACCTAAGCTATATAGATTTCGAGGGCGAGATCGAAGAAGGGTCCTACGGATCAGGCAAGGTCAGGATATGGGATAAGGGGACTTACGATATCGAATCCAAAAAAGATAAGAAGATAGTTTTTCGTCTTCACGGCGGTAAATTGAAGGGCAGGTACACGCTCCTCAAGATGGGATGGGGCGGTGACCAGTGGATATTGTTCAAGACCAAAAAACCTGCTTGACGGCAGGCGGGGGAGAGAAGATAAAATGAGAAGCTTGAGGACTTGTTTGATAGGCGCACTGGTCGTCTTTTTTGCTTTCGCGGAAGCGCGGGGAGAGGATATGAGAACGATAACACTGCCGAAACCTAAGGCCAAAGGCGTCGTATCGGTTGAGGAGGCGATCCGGAAGAGGCGGTCCGTGAGAAGCTACTCGTCAAAGGGCCTGACGCTTGAGGATATATCACAGCTTCTGTGGGCATGCCAGGGCATCACCGACGATAAGAGAGGTTTAAGGGCGGCGCCTTCAGCGGGCGCGCTATATCCGCTGGAGATATATCTTGCAAAAAATGACGGCGTATTCCATTATATACCGGACGGCCACGAACTGGAGACGCTTTCCGCTAAAGACGTGAAGCCGGAACTTGCGCGGGCCTCTCTGGGCCAAAGTTATGTGGAAGAGGCGCCAGTAGACATAATCATATGCGCGGTGTATAATCGTATCACTTCGCGTTATGGCCAGCGCGGGGTCCTCTATACGGATATAGAGGTGGGCCACGCCGCGGAGAACGTCTTCCTGCAGGCAGTGGCGCTCGGTTTGGATAGCGTCCCTATAGGCGCGTTCGACGAAGCGGCTGTCGCGAAGATACTGGATCTGCCGAAAGACACCCGGCCACTGTATATTTTACCGGTGGGGTATAGAAGATAAAATCACAATATACAAATCACAAATTACAATGACCAAAAAGTTTTGATCGTTCGGTTATTGGACGTTGTTTGTAATTTGTGCGTTGTGATTTGGAATTTTACAACATGGGGCCGTAGTAAAGAGGGATTACGCAGCGTTCGCAACGCTGAGTCACGGGTTCGATTCCCGTCGGCTCCACCACTAAACGATTTGGCCTCCGGTGCCAAAAAGAAAGGTTTGGGCTTTTTGCACCTCCGGCCCGCCAACAGTCTATCGTAGCGGGACTAGCGTCCAAATCGTTTTAAGGGGCAACCTACGGTTTCCCCTTAATATTCCCCTTCCCTTAAAGGAAGTGGGTGGGGAATCGAAGCCCGCGAGCGCCGACGAATAGGAGCGCCGGAGGGACAAACAAGAACGAATGTGACTGAAAATGAGAAAAGTCGCCATAGTCATAACCGCACTCATGTTCCTCTCGTCATGCAGCTTTGCATCCAACGTGAAGGATGCGGACCTTGCGGGCAGCTGGTATCCGGCCTC
This sequence comes from Candidatus Omnitrophota bacterium, assembly GCA_016929115.1. Classification (GTDB taxonomy): domain Bacteria; phylum Omnitrophota; class Gorgyraeia; order 2-01-FULL-45-10; family 2-01-FULL-45-10; genus JAFGJL01. The sequence goes on from JAFGJL010000009.1 coordinate 27,117, forward strand.
GAAGGCCGAGCTGTCATCTCTTCTCGAAGGTTATCTGAAAGCCGCGCAGCCGCAAAAGACGGGGAAGAAGGTCTTCGCGATCATCGTCCCGCATGCCGGCTACCAATTCTCCGGCCCGGTAGCGGCGTACGGCTTCAAGGCGCTCCAGGGCCAGGCAGTCAAGACGGCCATTATCATAGGGTTCACACATAGAAAGACGTTTGACGGGATATCCGTCTATGACAGGGGCAGTTTCAGGACACCACTCGGGGACATATCCGTCGACACAGAATTGGCCAAGCGCATCATCGCGCAGAACAGCCGCATCTATTTCGACCCGGCCGCGTTCAGCGACGAGAATTCCGTCGAGATGGAGATACCGTTCGTCCAGATCGCGCTAAAAGGCGCCAAGATCGTCCCGATAGCCTTCGGCACCCAATCGTTCGACGATGCCGTTATCCTGGCCGAAGCGCTCTCGAAGATACTGAAGGAGGGGGACGGCAATGTCATCATCGCGAGCACGGACCTTTCGCACTACCATTCCTATAAGGAAGCTAATACGATAGACGATCATACGATCGCCGTGTTGAAGGATATGGACGCGAAGACGCTTTACGCCGAAACAAAGCTGGGGATATGCGAGATGTGCGGGATATTGCCCGTTGTCGCTACGCTCATCGCGGCCGAAAAGGCCGGGATCCATAGCATAGATATCCTTAAATACGCCAACTCGGGTGATACGTTCGGGAATAAGTCCAATGTTGTCGGATATGTGAGCGCCGCGCTCTACAGGACAGGCGGCGAAGGATACGCGGCGCAAGCGCCGGCTAAAGATAAGGCCCGCGGATCGGCAACGACTGACAAGTCCCGGGAGGGGGAGAAGAGAATGCTTAATGATAACCAGAGGAAGCGGCTTCTTCAGATCGCAAGGGAATCTATGACCGCCTTTCTGCGGCTCAAAGAGCGGAAACGCTTCAGCGAAGACGATCCTGTTCTGAATAAAGAGCTGGGAGCCTTCGTGACGCTTCGCGAGAACGGCGAGCTCAGGGGCTGTATAGGGAACATGATCGGGCAGGGGCCTCTTTACAAGACGGTCGCCGATATGGCTATAGAGGCCGCGACCGGCGATCCGAGGTTCAGGCCGCTCTCTTCGAGGGAGTTGAGCGATATAGATATAGAGATCTCGGTGCTGTCGCCGCTAAAGAAGGTCTCCGGTCCGGAAGAAGTGGAGATACCGGGCCACGGCGTTCTGGTAAGGAGAGGATTCAGGAGCGGCGTTTACCTGCCGCAAGTCGCCACGGAAGCCGGCTGGGACAAGGAAGAGTTCCTGACGAGCCTGTGCGGACAAAAGGCGGGGATATCGCCCGACGCGTGGAAGGATCCCGCTACCGAGATGTACGTATTCAGGGCAGAGGTGTTCAGCGAGAAAGATATACAGGGAGGCAAATAGGCTATGAAGAACAAAAATATCATTATAGCGGCCGTCATTGCGGTCGTGCTGGTGGCCGGTGTCATTCTCATTTCCAGGCAGGCTTCCGTGAAAAAGGTCGCGAAGGCTCCCGCAAGGGCGGCCGCCGTCAAGAAAAAGGCGCCGTCTGCCCCCGCGAAACCTGTAATATCGAAAGGGAAAGGCGCCCTTACTGTAAAGATAACCGATTCTAAGAATAGGGATGCGGTCCGCAGGATACAGGCTTTCAAGGTGGCCGGAGGCCGTTCCAGCATCCGAGTGGCGACTTTAATGTCGAACAGGATGCAAGAGCTGCAACCCGGCTCATACGATCTCGAGATCGAGATGGTGCCGGCCGTTATCTACAAGGGAGTAACCGTTGACGCCGGGAAAGAGACCGTGGAGAACATCGGCCAGATGACAGGAGCGCTTAAGCTCTCGGCCCTTAACGCGCAAAAGAAGGAGGCGAATTATCCCGTAAGGGTCCTCTACCCCAATTCCACCTATATCGTGACAGCCCTCTCTACCAATAAGCGTGAAGTGGAGATATTGCCGGGCGTCTATGATATCGAAGTGGGAACCGCGCCCCGTCTCGTAAAGAAGGGCGTCAAGGTGGAATCAGGTAAGGAGACGTTCCTGGAGCTCGGGTGCATGACAGGCAGCCTTGTCGTCAGGGCGGTCGATGAAACCAATAAAGATGTCAGGTATGGCGTGAGAATAAAGAACTCGGAGGCCGGCGAGAAGGCTGTTAGCGCAGCGACAAACAAACCGGTAGAGATACTGGAGGGTTCATATACTGTGGAGGTCGCCGCGGCTCCGGTGCAAACACAGAAGGACGTTAAGGTGAAGGCCGGGGAAGAGACGAAGATATTGTTCGTGGTTAAAAAACCGGAGATCCCAAAAAAACCGGCGGCTACGAAAGAGCCTGCCGCTGTACAAAAGACGCCCCAGGCGAGATGAGCAGGTTTTACGTCCCTACGGGATCCGTAAAAGGAAAGACCATCAGTATAAGCGGAGATGAGGCGCACCACATCCTGGATGTGATGCGCCTCAAGCCGTTAGAGAAGGTAGTCGTGTTCGACGGCACAGGTAAGGAGTATACCGGTTTTATCAAGGATGCCAAGCGCAAGTCGCTTACGGTCGAGATCACCGGCACGCGGGAGGTCCCGGCTGTGGTGAATATCGCGGTCACACTGATCCAGGCGATACCCAAAAAGGACAAGATGGACCGCATAGTCGAAAAAGCTACCGAGCTTGGCGTAAATTCTGTCATGCCGGTCGTCACAGGCCGGACCATCGTTGACTGGGACGAACCCAAGAGGTCTTCGGCCGCCGAACGGTGGCGCCGAATCGCCAGGGAGGCCGCGAAGCAGTGCGGCAGGACCGATATACCGCAGATCGGCGACGTGCGGCCGTTCGCCGATATCGTCAGCACATTCGGCACGTACGACCTTGCGATGGTGGCGGCGCTGAGCGACGGGACGATGGAGCTGAAGAAGGCGCTTGCCGGATTCCGGGGAAAGACCATAGCGATAGCGATAGGGCCGGAAGGCGATTTCACGCCGGATGAGATAAGGGACGCATTGAGCGCCGGCGCCAGGCCTGTAAGCCTAGGCCCCAGGGTATTAAAAAGCGATACCGCTGGGCCGGCCGTTCTCGCGATACTTGATTATGAACTCTCCCGTTAATACCCATAAGAGGTTTTTCATAAAGACCCTTGGGTGCAAGGTCAACCAGTACGAATCGCAGGCGATGAGGGAGATCCTCCTTGGCTCCGGGTTCGTCGAGGCCTCCGGACCGGAAAACGCCGATATCTACATCCTGAACACCTGCACAGTCACCCATGAGGCGGACAAAAAATCCCGCTATCTGATAAAATCCTTCCACAGGAAAAATCCAAAGGCAGCGATAGCCGTGACCGGCTGCTACGTGACCGAAGACTCCGGCAGGATCCTGGAGTTGCCCGGCGTATCCTATGTCTTGCGTAACGACCGGAAGGGCCGCATCGCCGAGATGCTCTCAGGCGGCGGCATGGGCGCCGAGATGGCGCAGCTCAGGATCACGGACTTCAAGGGCCACTCAAAAGCCTTCGTAAAGGTGCAGGACGGTTGCGAGAACCGCTGTTCGTACTGCAAGGTGCCGCTCGTGAGGCCGGTCCTGGGATCGAAGCTGATAGGTGACGTCGTCGATGAGGTGAGGGGCCTGGTCTCTAAGGGCTTCAGGGAGATAGTGCTTACGGGGATATGCCTTGGCGCGTGGGGCTCCGACATAAAGGTCCGCCGGGGAGCTAAGAAACCGTCAATTGTCGATATGCTTGAAGCGCTTGAGCGCGTCAAGGGCGAATTCAGGGTCCGCCTAAGCTCGATCGAATTGAAGTACGTCACCGATGGGCTTATAGGGCAGATCGCGAAGAGCAATAGGGTATGTAAACACCTCCATATACCGCTCCAATCCGGCGACGATAAGATCTTGAAGAGGATGAACAGGCCCTATACGGCGAAGGGTTATCTGGGCCTTATAAAGAAGATAAGGTCGCGCATCAAGGGCTGCGCCGTCACAACCGATGTGATAGTGGGATTCCCCGGGGAGGGTGACGCACATTTCAAGAATACCGCCGCCTGCCTGCGTTCTGTAAGACCTTTGCGGACGCACATATTCACTTTCTCGAAAAGGGAAGGCACTGCCGCGTGCCGCATGGACGGCGCGGTAGGCGCTGATGTCATGAAGAAGCGCTATAACGCGCTATGCGAAGTCGCAGGGCGGTCATCCCACATGTGCCGCAAAGAATTCTTGAACAGAGAGCTGGATGTGCTGGTCGAAACAAAGAGGGATAAGGTAACGGGCCTCCTTACGGGATATTCCGATAATTACATAAAAGTGGAATTTGAAGGGTCGGACAGTCTCATGGGCAGGATCGCGGCGGTCAGGGTAAAAAGGTTGGACGGGGAGAGGACGATAGGGACGGTAAAGAATGGCTAAAAGAGTCAGTATAATCATCGCGGTCTGGAACCAGCTGAGTTATACAAAGCTCACGATAGACCATATCCTGAAGAACACGCCTGCGGACCTTTTCGAGCTTATCATCGTGGATAACGGCTCAAAGCCGGATGTCAAGGCCTATGTCGAGAGCCTTAAGGACAAGGTCGATACCGTATATATAAGAAATGACGAGAACCTCGGCCCTATCAGGGCCATCAACCAGGGTATAAAGGCCTCGGCTTTAGATTATGTCGCGGTGATCCATAACGATGTCCTGGTCCTGGAGCCTGGTTGGCTCGGGAAGATCATCGCTGTCATGGACGCCGACCCCGCGATAGGCATTGCCGGGCTTGCCGGCAGGCAGGAGATATACAAGACCGGATGCGTCAACGAGGATAGCCTGAAGCACAATCTGCAGAACGAGGACCTCAACGCGCCGATGGAGGAAGAGGTGAGCAGGGTGGCTGTAGTCGACGGCCTCTTTTTCATGATGTCGAGGCGCTTCCTGGATAAGGCGGGCATCCTTGACGAAGCCTACGGTTATATGCATTGCTACGACCTCGATATATCGCTGGCGAGCATCCGGAACGGCTTTAAGAACGTGGCGGTAAAGGTGGAGGCGATGCACCTAGGTAACGGCGGCATGACGCGGAAGACGCGCGATTATAAGATGCTGGTCAAGGACGATTACGCCCTCCTAAAGCGTAACTGCAGGATATTAGCCCATAAATGGCGTGATATATTGCCGCTGAAAGTGGGCTAGTCATAAGTTCTAGAGTTCCCGGCCGGGGCGGGAAATAGGGCTTCTCGGTTCCCGCCCCGGCCGGGAACTTAAATTTCTCTTGACAAAAAGACGTGCCTCGCTACAATAAGCAGAAAAGTCGCTAAAGAAAGGTCCTTATGCTATTAAAAGAACGTGTGGCGATAGTCACGGGCGGCGCGCGCGGCATAGGCAGGGAGATAGCCCTTCTGCTTGCCCGGGAAGGCGCGGACCTGGCGATCTGTGACGTCAACGAGGTAGTGCTCGACGCGACCAAGAAGGAGGTCGAAGCGTCCGGCCGCAAATGTCTCGCCGAGACCGTCGACGTGACGAAAGCCGACCAGGTCGAGGATTTCGTCCAAAAAACGCTTGACAAATTTGGCAAAATCGATATACTGATAAACAATGCCGGCATAACGAGGGACGGACTTCTCGTCAGGATGTCGGAGGCCGATTGGGACGCGGTACTGAACGTGAACTTAAAAGGCGCGTTCAACTGCACCAAGTCGGTCGCGAAGATCATGATGAAACAGCGCGATGGCAGGATAGTGAACATCGCCTCCATCATAGGAATAATGGGCAATGCCGGTCAGGCCAACTACGCCGCTTCGAAGGGAGGGCTGATAGCGCTCACGAAGACGGTGGCTAAGGAGCTGGGCTCAAGGAATGTAAGGGTGAACGCGGTAGCGCCCGGGTTCATCCAGACGGACATGACGGCAAAGCTCTCTGAAGACACGAAGAACACGATGCTTAAACTCATACCGCTCGGAGCGCTCGGCACGGCGAAGGACGTAGCCAATATCGTGCTGTTCCTGGCAAGCGATAATTCCGCATATATAACCGGTCAGGTAGTGCAGGTCGACGGCGGCATGGTAATGTAGTAAAGTGGGAAAAGGCATTTTAATATAACCCCTCGACGCGGCCTGATGTTGGCTGACAGCCTTGCTCGGGGTTATGGTGAGCGAGCGAAGCGAGTCGAACCATAAAAGGAGGAAAAATGGCAGTATCTCAGGACAAGATAAGGCAGATCATTGCGGATCAACTCGGTGTGAAGAAGGAAGAAGTCACTGATAGCGCGAAATTCGTCGATGATTTGGGTGCCGATTCGCTCGACACGGTCGAGCTCGTAATGGCGTTGGAAGAAGAATTCGGTATCGAGATCCCGGACGAGGACGCTGAAAAGCTCGCTACTGTCGGGGACGCTCTGAGATACATCGAGGAGAAGAGCGGCGGTAAATAGATCGCCATGCTTAAAAAAAGACGCGTTGTTGTCACGGGTCTTGGCACTATCTCCCCGATAGGCAATACGGTACAAGATTTCTGGGATTCGATCCTTAAAGGTAAAAGCGGCGTAAAACGCCTTACGTGCTTTGATCCCACGTACTTCACTTCCAAGATAGGGGCCGAAGTAAAGAACTTCGACCCCTCTCTTTATTTATCGGCCAAAGATACAAGGCGTATGGACCGTTTCGTGCAGTTCGCGGTCGCCGCCGCCAAGATGGCGATAGCCGATTCTAAGATCGACCTGGATAAGACGGACCGGAACAGGGCGGGCGTCATGGTCGGTTCCGGTATCGGCGGCCTGCATACCATCGAAAAAGAATATACACAGTATCTTGCGTTGGGCCACGAGAAGGGCCCTGACCGCATATCGCCTTTCCTCATCCCGATGCTTATCGTCAACATGGCTTCGGGCCAGATATCCATCCAGTGCGGCCTTAAAGGGCCAAACTCCGCGGTCGCGACCGCCTGCGCCACAGGGAACCATGCCATAGGCGACGCGTTCAGGATCGTCCAGAGGGACGAGGCCGACATGATGATCGCGGGCGGGGCCGAGGCGGCGATAACCTTCGCCGGTTTCGGCGGGTTCTGCGCCCTGAAGGCCCTCTCGACGCGCAACGATGAGCCGGAGAGGGCGTCGAGGCCTTTCGACAAGAACCGCGACGGCTTCATCATGGGAGAGGGCTCCGGCATCGTCGTCCTGGAGGAGATGGAGCACGCCATGAAGCGCAACGCGCCGATCTACTGCGAGGTGATCGGCTACGGCATGAGCGGCGACGCCTACCACATGACGGCGCCCGACCCGGAAGCCGACGGAGCGACGCGGTGCATGGTGGCTTCAGTAAAGGATGCCGGCGTAAAGCCCGAAGAGGTGGATTACATAAACGCCCACGGCACATCTACGGTCTATAACGACAAGATAGAGACATTGGCCATAAAGAAGGTGTTCGGCGCGCACGCCAAGAAGCTGGCGGTGAGCTCCACGAAATCTGTTATGGGACACCTATTGGGAGCGGCGGGCGGCGTAGAGATGATCGTATGCGCACTGGCGATAAAGCACGGCATAATGCCTCCGACCATCAACTATGAGACCCCGGATCCGGATTGCGACCTGGACTACGTCCCCAACACGCCGCGCGCCGCAAAGATCGGCGTTGCGATGTCCAATTCGCTGGGCTTCGGCGGCCACAATGCGACACTGGTAGTGAGGAAGTTCACGTAATAACGGCCTTTCACACGGTATTCCCGCTCGCATCACCAATTAATAAGGAGCAATCTCATGGATTATCTTTTAAACGAACAGCAGAAGATGGTAAGGGACCTGGCGCGCCAGATCGCGCAGGAGAAGATCAAGCCGGTCGCCGCGCACTATGACGAGACCGAAGAGTTCGCCTGGCCCATCATGAAGGTCCTTGCCGAAAGCGATATATTCGGCATTTACATCCCCGAGCAGTACGGTGGACTCGGCGGCGGCATAATGGAGATGTGCCTCGCGACCGAGGAGTTGTCGCGGGCTTGCGGCGCCATAGCGCTCGGTTTCGCGGGCACGGCGCTTGGCACGTTCCCGATACTTTTATACGGAAACGACGAACAGAAGAAGAAGTACCTGCCGGCCATCGCTAAGGGCAAGATCGCGGCGTTCTGTATCACCGAGGCGGAAGCGGGTTCTGACGCGGGGAGCATAAAGACGAGCGCAAAAAAAGACGGCGACCACTACATACTGAACGGTACGAAGCAGTGGATCACGAACGCCGGCGAGGCCGAGATCTATACGGTCATCGCTATGACCGACAAGACGAAGGGCGCCCGCGGGGCGAGCGCTTTTATAGTCGAAAAAGGGATGAAGGGTGTGGATTTCGGCGCTAAAGAAAAAAAGCTGGGCATCAGGGCGTCCGCGACCCGCGAGGTCATATTCACCGACTGCAAGGTACCAAAGGAGAACTTGATATCTAAAGAGGGCATGGGCTTCATCGCGGCGATGAAGACGTTCGACAACTCCCGGCCGGGCGTCGCCGCGCAGGCCCTAGGCATAGCGCAGGGCGCGCTCGACGCCGCGCTTGATTATTCGACCAAGCGCATCCAGTTCGGCCAGCCGATATCGAGCTTTCAGGCCATCCAGCATATGCTTGCCGACATGGCGATGCAGATAGAAGCCACGCGGGCGCTTATCTATGCCACGGCTCGTATGATAGACGCGGGCGTAAAGGACATAGCGAAGGAGTCCTCGATGACGAAGTGCCTTGCCGGGGATGTCGCGATGAAGGTCGCGACGGACGCGGTCCAGATATTCGGCGGTTACGGCTACATGAGGGAGTACCCGGTAGAGAAGTTCATGCGCGACGCGAAGATCACGCAGATCTACGAGGGCACGAACCAGATACAGCGCAACGTCATTGCCGCGCATCTGATCAAAGGGACGAAGAAGTAGCGTATAGCGGATAGCGTTTAGCGTATAGGGTGAGCTTGCAAAAACTTTTCCTATACGCTATACGCTCCACGCTAAACGCTAAAACTTGCATAATATATGAACATTATAGTCTGCATAAAGCAGGTGCCGAATACGACGGATGTGAAGATAGACCCGGTCACGAACACGCTTATCCGTGACGGCGTCGAGAGCGTCATCAATCCGTTCGACGCTTACGCTATCGAGGAAGGCGTGCGCCTGAAAGAACGGTTCGGCGGCAAGGTCACCGTTATAACGATGGGGCCTCCGCAAGCGGACAAAGCGCTCAGGGAAGCGATATCTCTGGGCTGCGACGAGGCTATACTTGTGAGCGACCGCAAGTTCGCCGGCAGCGATACCTGGGCCACCAGCTATACGCTCTCCGCCGCGATACGGAAGATCGGCGCGTTCGATGTCATCATATGCGGTAAGCAGGCCTCGGACGGCGATACCGCCCAGGTCGGCCCCGGCATATCGACACATCTCGACATACCGCAGGTCACCTATGTAAAGAAGATAGAGGAGATATCGGAAAACAAGGCAAAGGTGGAGCGGATGACGGAAGAGGGCTATGATGTCGTAGAGACGCCGCTTCCATGCCTCTTAACGGTAGTAAAAGAGATCAATACTCCGCGCATGCCTTCTTTGAAAGGCATGATGAAGTCAAAGAGCGCCCAGATCGTGCAGTGGAAAGCCGAAGAGATCGAGGCCGATCCCAAGAGTTTAGGCTTGGACGGTTCTCCTACGCGTGTCGTGAAGATATTCACGCCGCCGCCGCGGAAGGGTGGGGAGATGCTGTCGGGAGATGCGGCTGATGTAGCCGTGAAACTCGCCGGTCTTTTGAAGGACGTTGTTGTTTAGTTGACGGTTGACGGTAAAAATGGCAAATGAGATTAAGATAATTTTGGAAAAGTGCGTGGGATGCACGCTCTGTGTAAAATCCTGCCCGTTTGGCGCGATCTCGATGGCAAATAAGAAGGCGGTCATCGACCTCGGAAAATGCACGCTCTGCGGGGCCTGTGTAGATATATGCAAGTTCAAGGCCATCGAGCTGAAAAAAGGCGTCGTCGCCAAAAAGGATCTGAAGGCCTATAGGGACGTGTGGGTCTTCTGCGAGCAGAAGAAGGGCGTCATCCAGTCTATATCCTATGAGCTTCTGGGCGAAGGGAAGAAACTCGCCAAAAAACTGGGAGGCAAGCTCTGCGCGGTCATCCTCGGAGAGGGCGTTTCCTCTAAGGTCGACGAACTTTCGGCGCGAGGCACCGACAAGGTCTATCTTGTCGATTCGCCGCACCTTAAGTACTACCAAGACGACCCTTATACGAACGTGCTCGTGGATCTCGTCAAAGAGCACAAGCCAGAAGTATTGCTGTGCGGGGCCACGACCATAGGCAGGAGCCTCATATCGCGCGTCGCGGTGAAGGTAGACGCCGGCCTCACGGCGGATTGCACGGGCCTGGATATCGACGAGAAAGAGCGGCTTCTTCTCCAGACGCGTCCGGCCTTCGGCGGCAATATCATGGCGACCATCATAACGCCGAACCACAGGCCGCAGATGGCCACGGTGCGGCATAAGGTCATGAAGGAAGCGGAGATCCACAAGTCCCACAAAGCCGAGGTCATCAGAAAGACCTACCCTGAGGCGCTTCTGGTTTCGCGGACAAAACTTCTCGACATCATCGAGGAGATAGAGGAGACCGTGAACCTGTCCGAGGCCGACATCATCGTATCGGGAGGCCGGGGCCTGGGAGGGCCGGAGAACTTCGCTATCGTGAAGGATCTCGCCATGGTGCTGGGCGGGGCGGTCGGCTCTTCGCGCGCGGCTGTCGACGCGGGCTGGATGCCTTACTCGCACCAGGTCGGCCAGACAGGGAAGACCGTGTGCCCGAAGCTCTACATCGCGTGCGGCATCAGCGGCCAGATACAGCATCTGATAGGAATGCAGTCCTCAAAGGTGATCGTCGCGATCAATAAAGATCCCGATGCGCCGATATTCAAGGTAGCCACTTACGGCATAGTGGGCGACGTCTTCGAAGCCGTCCCCGCGCTCACGAAAGAATTCCGCAAGATCCTCAAAAAGTAAGCTCCCTATTTGTAACTTCTAACAATTTTCGTATAATACCTTAATTATAACGTTTATACCTTTGGCAGGCTGTGATATCCCTTCATTATTTTTTATATTCGACTTGACTTTTTGCAATCCTGTGATATACTTTATTACAAATTAGTACTCTATCTGTTGTTTTATACCTATTCATTTTCGTTATCATATTTTATACGATAACATTTAGGTCGAAATGTATTTTAAATCCCTTGAGATCGTAGGGTTTAAATCGTTTGCCGATAAGACGAAGCTCAATTTCGAGCCCGGCGTCACCGCGATAGTCGGGCCGAACGGCTGCGGCAAATCCAATATCGCCGACGCGATAAGGTGGGTGCTCGGCGAGCAATCCTCGAAGAGCCTCAGGGCATCGAGGATGGAAGACGTCATCTTCAACGGCACCGATACCAAGGAGCCGATCAATTTCGCGGAAGTCTCCCTCATACTTTCCAACGACAAGCGCATCCTCCCCATAGACTATGACGAGGTCACCATATCGCGCCGCTTGTTCCGGTCAGGCGATACCGAATACCTTTTAAATAAGACCCCCGTGAGGCTCAAGGACATCAACGAGCTCCTTATGGGCACCGGCATCGGCACGGAGAGCTACTCCATCATCGAGCAGGGAAAGATGGACCTCATCCTGAGCTCCAAGCCCGAGGACAGGCGCTATGTTTTCGAGGAGGCCAGCGGCATCACCAAGTATAAGGCAAAGAAGAAAGAGGCGCTCAGGAAACTGGAGCAGACGGAACAGAACCTGTTGCGTATCAACGATATCATAACAGAGGTAAAGCGCCAGATCACCTCCATAGAGCGGCAGGCGAGAAAGGCCGAACGCTACAAGGTCGATTTTGACAAACTGAAGGAATTGGAGCTAAAGCTCTCGTTCTTCGATTACAGGAACATCAAGACAGAAGAGAAGACCTTTTCCGTGGAGGGAGGGGACTTGCGGGAGAGGGAAAAGGAGCTGAACACGGAGATAAATTCCCTTGCTGTCAAGATATCCGATTACCGGCAGTCGCTTAACGATATCAACCAGCGTGTCGCGGACCTGAAGGCGAAGCAGGCGGACCTCTCGAGCTCGTTCAATATCAACGCCCAGAAGGCCGGGATCAACAAGGAAAGGATCGCCGAGGCGCACCAGTCACGGGAGGCCCTCTCGAAAGAGATAGTCTTGTTGCGGGAGAAGATCGCCGTCGCTCAGGTCTCGGTCCAGAAGCTGGAGGCGGACCTCGCGAAGATCAGCACCGACAGGGATGTCAAGCAGAAGGCGGTCGAGGAAAAGGAATCGCTGCAGAGCAGCCTGTCCCGGGAGATCGCCGAGATAGAAGAGAAGGCCAAGACCGGCAAGACGCAGATAGTCGATTACCTCGCCAAAGAGACCCATATAAAGAACGACCTCATAAAGCTGGGCGCGGACATACAGAACAAGAAGGCGCGCCATCGCAGGCTGGGCATCGAAAAAGAGACGGTCCAGAAAGAGCTGGACTCTGTGGCCCAGGTGCTTGCCGTGATCGTCAAGGAATTTGAGGAAGCTGAACGCAAGATAACCGAGGCGCGCTCGCACCTGGAGGCGAAAGAAGCCGCCAGCCAGTCGGTCATCTCCGATATAAGGTCCCTGGAATCGCGCATAGCCGAGCAGGAGAACAGGAGGGCGGGCCTAAGGTCGAAGATAGAGGTACTTGACGACATGGTCAAGAAGCATGAAGGCTTCAAGCAGGGCGTCAAGAACCTTCTCCTTAAGACAAGCGAGGCCGGATCTCCCGGTTTTGGCATCCGGGGCGTCCTGGCCGACCTCATAAAGGTCGAGAGCGGGTATGAAGCTATCGTGAGCGCATTCCTGGGCGATGACGCGCAGGTCCTTATAACCGATACAGACCAAGACGCCGCGAACGCCATAGAATATCTAAGACAGAACAAGTTGGGCAAGGCCTCATTCGTATCTCTTCAAGCGCTCGCCGGGACCGGTATTCCGGCCGGCCCGAACGGCGCTTCGCTTCCCTCCGGACTTTCCGTCCTTAAAGGCTTTGTGAAGACTGACGCCGCTTACGCGTCCGTTATCGAACACTTTTTCGGCAACGCGTACCTGACGGACGCGCCGGAACAGGGTTTGAAGGACCTGGATATTCCGGGCGATACGGCCGTCGTGAACCGGAGCGGCACAGTATACAGGGACAACACCTTTTCTGGCGGTAGCTCGTTGGACAATGATGATTCGATCCTGATAGGACGCGTTGACAGGCTTGAGGCGATGAAGTCCGAGCTGGCGGGCGTGGAAGAAGGGATAGCAAGGCTTATCGCGGAGCGCGAAGAGAAGGATAAGGCCGCCGAAAGCCTGAAGAGCGAGATAGAGGCGCTCGAAAGAGGCCTGCATGCCGAAGATGTCAACCTGGCCAATGTGAAGTCCAGGAGGGACGCGCAGGATGAGATAGTCAAGAAGCTTAAGGACGAGTTCTCGGTCACGGAGCTTGAGCTTGGCGAGGTGCAGCAGGCGATCGATGACGCGTCCAAGAGAGGAGAGGCGCTGAACAATGAGCTTAACGTCATCGAGCGCGAAAAATCTGATCTGCAGCAGTTCCTGGACGAATCGCATAACATGCTGGCAGAGAAGCGCTCGCAGAAGGACAGGGCGGCTCTAGAGACCGTAGCCCTGAGGACCGAAGCGCAATCCCTTGATAAAGAAGAAGGGAGCCTGAAGAACGGGCTCAACAGGGAGAAGGGTTTCGTCTTCGAGCTTGAGGATAACGTCTTTTCAAAAGAGGGGCTTTCCGAGGAATACGCGCAGAAGGCTAAATCGCTTGATGAGGAGATAGTAAGTCTTACCGCGCAGAACGAGACCATATCGCGCGACCTTAAGGTGCTGGGCGAGGAGGTATCGAACATAGAGGGCTCCAGGTCGTCGGTCGTGGACACGCTGAGCGTCGACGAGTTGCAGCTGAAGGACCGCGAAGACGCCCTCGAGTCGCTCAGGAACCAGATACGCGACTTTGACGTCAAGAAGACCGAGATCGCCTACAAGAAGACCAGCCTCCAGGAGCGTATCCTCCAGGCTTACAAGATCGACATGGAGAATTTCACGCTTGAACTGGAGGACAATATCGATTGGGAACCGGTGAAGGCGCAGATAAGCGAGCTGAAAGACAAGCTCGATAAGATGGGGCCTGTCAACCTCGTCGCCATCGACGAGCACAAGGAGCTCGAAGAGCGCCACGCGTTCCTGACGCGGCAGCAGGAAGACCTCGCGAACGCCAAAGATTCGCTCTTAAAGGCGATCCAGAAGATCAACAAGACCACCAAAGACCTGTTCATCGAGACATTCCAGAAGATACAGGTGGAGTTCAAGAACTTCTTCCGCCTCCTTTTCGGCGGCGGCCAGGCGGAGCTCGTCCTCATAGACGAACAGGACATATTGGAATCCGGTATAGAGATCATCGTGAGGCCGCCGGGCAAAAAGCTTCAGAACATCATGCTGCTGTCAGGCGGCGAGAAGGCCCTGACGGCCATCGCGCTGCTCTTCTCGATCTTCAAGGTAAAGCCGAGCCCGTTCTGCGTACTGGACGAGATCGACGCGCCCCTGGACGAGTCGAATGTCATCAGGTTCTCGAACGTGCTGAAGGACTTCCTGAAGATATCGCAGTTCATAATAATCACCCATAATAAGCGTACCATAGAGCTTGCTGACGTCATGTACGGCATCACGATGCAGGAGAGGGGCGTTTCGAAGATCGTCTCGGTTAAATTCCTCGATAGGAAAAAAGAGGATGTGAAGGAAGAAGTCCCGAAAGCCGCAGAAGAGAAGGAGAGCGAGCAGGTCCCGCCTGCACGAGCACAGGGGGCGGGACAGGTAAGCGCTTTCGCGTAGCTCTAAGAATCCTTATTCCTGTCCATAGCCTTCCAGTACGTACATATCTTGTTTTTGCCGCCGCGTTTCGCCTCGTACATGGCAAAATCAGCCCGCGATATGAGCTCGTCTTTTGTCGCCGCGTCCTCCGGGTATGTGGCGATGCCGGCGCTTATGGTGAGCTGCTTATTATTGGCCATAGGCCTCTGGCTGGAGAAGAACCTTTCTATTTCGCTCCTCAACCGTTCTGTCGAGATCCGCGCGCTTTCCTTGGAAGTGCTCGGCATGATGATGGCGAACTCCTCGCCGCCGTAACGCGCCGCGAGATCGCCTTTACGCGAGTGGTTCTGCAGGATGTCCGAGATCTGCCTCAGCGCCTCGTCGCCGGCGAGATGGCCGAATGTGTCGTTATAAAGCTTGAAATTATCGACGTCTATTATAGCCAGGCTCAGGGTCGAGTGATCGTCCTTGGCTTTTTCCAGCTCAAGCGAGAGGAATTGCTGGAACCTGCCGTAGTTCCATAGCTTGGTCATGTAGTCGATGTTGGAGAGATAGACCATGTCCTCGTAGAGCCGCGAGTTCTCTATGGCGAGCCCGGCATGGTTGGCGAACATCGTGAGCATTCGCACGTCGGACTTCGTTATGGGTTTCTTGTTGAAGACGTTGTCGACGAGGATAGCGCCCAGGATCTTGTCCTTCGCCCGCAAGGGGGCTGTAACGAAGAACTCGGCGTTCAGGGTCTTCTTGATCTCGGGATCGACCATCTTCTTGGCTTCTTCCGTCGTGATCTCGAAGGGCATGCCTTCGAGGATGGTAAGCGCCAGTATACCCATGTCCTCGCGCAGCGGTATCTTGATGCCCTTGACGATGGAGTTGAGCGTCGATTCCGGGTCCTTCTTGAAAGAGTCGTACGCCGCTATGAAGTCCTCGAGTGTCATCTTGGATGAGATCGACTGCCATATCTTACCAGCTTCCTCGGCCGAGTGAGGGCCTATGCCCATGACGCCCTCAAGGACGTTCTCCTTTTGGTTGACCAGGAAGAGCATGGCGCGGTTGAAGCCAAGCCCCTCATGGGCGGTGAGGGCCGTCAGTATGATATAGAGGATCTGGTCCAGGTTGAGCGTCGTCCTCATGGCGTTGGAGACCTCGTACAGCATCGAGAACTCCCACTCCATGCGCTCTATCTCGCCCTGCATCAGCCTTTCGTTCTCAGGTATGTTCTGTTTTTCCATAGCGAGTATAGAGTATCACAATTGCGCGGGTGTGTCAATCCGGGGAAAAATAGGGACAGTCCCTATTTTCCTTGACAGGGCCTGTGGCGGGGGATATAATAGGCGCATCTTCGGGGCGAGGTGACCCGCCTTCACCGTTGCATGTCTCTCAGGGAGACAGGCTTCGGCGGGCAGGAATTCCTCGATCGGCGGTTAAAGCCCGCGAGCCCGGCAATAGCCGGGCAGAACTTGTGAAACTCAAGTGCCGACCGTACAGTCGGGATGGTAGAAGAGCGGTTGCGCGTCTTCAATTCTTAGCAAAAACAGACCCCGAAGAAATTTCGGGGTTTTTTTATCCTTCGGCAGGCTCAGGATTACCCCGAGCAAGGCTGTCGGCAACGTCAAGCCGCGTCGAGGGGTTATTTTTAAAGAGGGTAAAATATGAAATTCAATAGCATACCTGAAGTCCTAGAAGATCTTAAAAACGGCAGGATGGTCATCGTCATCGATGATGAGGGGCGCGAGAACGAGGGCGACCTCATCATGGCAGGCGCCTTTACACGGCCTTCGGACATCAATTTCATGGCGACGCACGGCCGCGGGCTTATCTGCGTCCCGATGGAGGGCGCGCGTCTCGACGAACTCGATCTTCACCCGATGTCAAGGAAGAACCCGGACCCCTATAAAACCGGATGGGCCATGTCATGCGACGCGAAGAGCGGTATCACCACCGGCATATCCGCGCACGACCGCGCACGCACCATCAACATCCTTTCCGACAAGCGTTCCAAGCCCGCTGACCTGGTAACTCCGGGCCACGTCTTTCCTTTGCGCGCCCATCAGGGCGGGGTCCTGGTCCGCGCCGGGCATACGGAAGCGTGCGTGGATCTCCTGAAGCTCGCCGGACTGTGCCCGATCGGCGTCATCTGCGAGATCATGAAGGACGACGGCGCCATGGCGCGGGTCAGCGACCTCGTCTCGTTCTCAAAGCAGCACGATCTCAAGATGTGCACGATCGAAGCCCTTATAGAGTATAGGAGGAGGTCGGAGCGGCTTATCAGCAGGATCGCCCAAACGGGCATCCCGACCGAATTCGGCGATTTCAAGGCTTATGTCTACGAATCCATAGTCGATAGATACCACCACTTGGCCCTCGTCAAGGGAGCGCCCAGCAAGGAAGGCGCTCTGGTGCGGGTCCATTCCGAATGCCTGACCGGCGATGTCTTCGGCTCCCA
>JAFGJL010000010.1 GCA_016929115.1 Candidatus Omnitrophota bacterium
CTCGCCCGCGAACGCGTAGTCCAGGTTCGAGCCGGCCCTGTCGAACATGTCGGCCGGCAACGTCGAGGGATGCGGCCCGCCTATCACGGTCACCATGTCCTTCCGGACGCTTTTTGCCACGGCGAGCGCCTCGCGTATATAGCCTACGTCGAACGTATAGCACTGAAGGCCCAGGACGTCGGGCTTCTCCTCTTTAAGAAAGCGGCGCAGCTTATCGACGGACATCCGCTCCTTGATGCCGTCGACAAGCTTGACGTCATGACGAGAGCGCACGGCAGTGGCAAGATACCCGAGCCCGAGGGACGGCTGTATGTGGTCGCTCTTGTTGTAAGGTTTTGCCAGGACTATCTTCATCTAATTTACGAACCTGTATTTTAACAGCGTGGCGAGCGCCGAGATGCCGTGCTTCCAGGATATCTTCTTGCCCTCGGCGTAGCTCCTGCCGTAATACGATATCGGCATCTCGTAGATGCGCAGCGACTTATTCTTCAGTATCTTCGCTGTCAGCTCCGGCTCGACCGAAAAACCGTTCGAGCGTATGGTGATGCCGTCTACGACGCTTCTCCTGAACATCTTGTAGCAGGTCTCCATGTCGCTGAGCGTGGAATTGTACAGGAAGTTCGTAAGAAAAGAGAGGAAGTTATTGCCCATCTTGTGCCAGAACATGTGTACGCGCTGCGGCTTGCCGCCGGAGAGGCGCGAGCCGTAGACGACGTCGGCCAATCCTTCCTGTATGGGCTTGGCCATCTCGATAAACTCCTGGGGGTCATACTCAAGGTCCGCGTCCTGGACCACGACCACCTCTCCGGAGACGCTCTTGAAACCGGTGCGCAGCGCCGCGCCCTTGCCCGAATTCTTCTCGTGCAGGATCACCCTTACTCTGGGGTCGAATTTCGCATCGCGCAGGACATCCCTTGTGCCATCGCCGGAACCGTCGTCCACGACCACTATCTCCTTGACGATGTCAAGCTTCAGCACCTTATCGATTATCTTCAGGACCGTGTTCTTCTCATTGTAGACCGGCATCACGACAGATAGAAACTGTTTATCCACGTCAAACTCCTCTTTTTTATGAACTGATGGCCGAATCAGCTCATGAGCTCATGAGCTGATTCGCAAACCTTCATTTTAATATGCGATTTCATACTTCCCTTTTCTCTTCTTCCTTTTAAGAAGGCCGAGGCCTTTCAGCGTATCCTTGACAAGGTCCTCGAAGGCCTTCCAGTAGTACCGGTGGTATTTCAACGCGTCGACGAGCGCTAGAGTCGAAAGCGGCTTTCTCTTATCGAGCGCGTCATGGAAGATATTGAGGGCCGTCTTTGAGTTCTCCGCGGTGAATATCTTCCAGTGGTAATCGGTCAGCCAGAAATCGTCGTCGATAAAGCCTATCTTCTTGGCATGCTCGTACAGCTCAGTACCGGGAAGGATCCTTAGCCCGTTCGCGAGCCCCACCTCATCCGGCCCTGTCCTGTTCAGGAAATCGATCGTTTCGTTTATAGTTCGCCTGGTCTCGCCGAGATTGCCTACTATGAGGAGGGCGGATGTCCTTATGCCCATCGTCTTCGTCATCACTATCGCCTTCTCCGAAATCCCGACGTCGACCTCTTTATGCATCTTTTTCAAGAGTTCCGGCGAGGCCGATTCTATACCGAAGCATATCTTGAAGCAGCCTGCCTTTTTAAGGGCGGCCAAAAGGTCCGGGTCGATGCAATCTGCGCGCGATACGATCTCAAAAGTTATCCTCAGCCCGCGCCGCGTTATCTCTTCGGCCACCTCTTTTGCCGCGCGTCGGTCCGCCGTGAAGAGGTCATCGTTAAAATTGAAGCGTTTGGCGCCGTATGTCTTATTGAGCATCTCGATCTCATCGACCATGTTCTTAGCGGACCTGCGGCGCCACCGTTTCCACAGGAGTTTGTCGGCGCAGAATACGCAGCGTCCTATGCATCCGCGCGAGAATACCACCGGAACGCACGGCTCGGCGGCGAGATCGATACCGTTATATCTACCGGACCCTTCGGGCGGATATTTGCCGATGTCGATCAGTTCCCACGCGGGGAACGGCACATCATCAAGGTTCGCGATAAGTGGCCGCTCGGGGTTCAAGCGGACTTCTTTGCCTTCCCGATAAGCTATACCCTGAATGTCTTTCAAGTCCTTGCCCTGGCACATCTCCAGAAAGGTGATCTCGCCTTCTCCCCTCGCCACAATATCGACGAACGGGTAGTGCTCGAGAAGTTGCCGAGGCATCAGCGTGGCGTGGGCGCCGCCCAGGACGACGAGCGTCTTCGCGTCCGCCTTTTTGACCGCCTCCGCCACTTTAAGCGCCTTAACGCGGGAATAGGTGTGGCATGTGATACCGACGATCGTGGGTCGGTACTCCCTCATCTTCTTCTCTATTCCGTCCCATCCGGCGATGTAACCGTCGATAAGATCGACGGGGATAGAGTTCTTCTTCAGCACCGCCGCAAGATATAAAAGCCCCAGAGGCGGCGTCGAATAGTCACCCCGTCCTGATTCCGGAGGGTTTATGAGGAGGACTCTTTGCATAACTCCCTGTATTTTGCCCACTTAAGGAAATTTATGAACGCGAACAATACGGCGAATAGAAGCCCGTAAAACCCTTCCCTGTAGCCCTTCTTCTTGAAATACGCCTTCCAGAATATCTTGAATGAGCGGCCCATCATCTCTTTGCGGATCTTCTTCTCGCTCAAAACGCCTTTTTCCTTCAATAAGTCTTTTGCCGCGATATCCGTATAGCGGTTCTGCCTGTTTATGAACTGGCTTATCGAATCGAAAGGGTAGTGCTCGATATCCGCCTCGATCGTGCCCATCGCGCCTTTATAGACGGGCACCTCATGGACCTCGCCCTCGAAACGGACGAAGCGCCTGTTGAGGAAGTTCGGGATATAGTGACTCCACCCGCCATTCTCCATCGCGTGCCCGAGGAAGAAGTTCTTCCGGCGGAATTTGTATATTACGGTATCGCCCTTGTTTTGCGAGAGCGCATCCTCCGCCTTGAGGCGGAAACCATCGGTCACGATGTCGTCCGCGTCGAGCGTCAGGACCCAGTCATTGCGGGCATTGTCATTGCCGACGTTACGGTCGTCGGCAAAGGCGCCCGTGAACTTGTGCGGCACTACCTTCGCGCCGTAGCCCTTCGCTATCTCGACCGTCTTATCGGTCGAGAGGCCGTCCACGACGATGACCTCGTCGACCCACCTGATCGACTCGAGGCACTTCGCGATGCGTTTTTCTTCGTTCTTCGCGATAATTACGGCTGATATCTTCGGCGCGCTCATATCTTCGGCTGGTTTTTCTCGTTCTCCAGCATCTCCCAATATTTCACATAACTCATGAACTGGTAGGCGGCGCCGGCCCAGGAGACGATGAACCCGAGGAAGCCGTCCTTGAAGCCGCCTTTCTGGATATACGCCTTGATAAAGCGGCTCGCCCCCTTGCGGTACATCTTGATGAAGTTTATCCTGCGCCTTTCCTTGAACCATTTCTTCGCCTCGAGAGTCGTCTGATTGTTCAGGCTCTGGAAAAAGTCGTGGAAGTCGCGGTACGAATAGTGGATGATGTCGCCTTTCAGGTGCCCGCATGTGCCGTCGATGAACACCCTGGGATGTACCTCGGCTTCTTCATACTTGAACGAGCGCCGCTCAAAGAGCCGTACCTTCGGCGCCGGATACCAGCCCGCATGCCTGATCCAGCGCTTGCCGATGTACGTCTTTATCGGGATGGTGTAGGCCTTGTGCGGCTCAGGCCCGGCCTTGAATAGGCCGGCTAGTTCCGCGATGATCTCGGGACTTATACGTTCGTCAGCGTCAAGGCTCAGCGCCCAGTCGTTCCTGGCAAGGCTATAGGCGTAGTTGCGGTGCCTTCCCTCGATGTCCATCTTGCGCGAAAATACCTTGTCGGTGTAGCGCTTGGCGACCTCAACGGTCTTATCCGTAGAATTGTCGTCGAGCACGATCACCTCATCGCATCCTTGCGCGCTCTTCAGGCACTCCGCAATATTCTCTTCCTCATTCTTCGTAATCACTACAACCGATATAGGTATTTTGTCCATTATCTTTCCTTATTTTGAGATTCCACCTACGCGGTGTTAACACCGCGTAGGTGGAATTACCCGCTAATAATACTGTATCTTCGCCTTGTGAATGAACGAGAATTGCTCGAGCACCTTGCCGAAGCGCTCGTCGTCGACGAATATCCTGTCGAACTTCTTCTTCTTTTTCAATATGTTGAACAATACCGCCAGATGGAAGCGCTCGGACGGCATGCTCTTCACGATGATGTTCGAATGCCTCGGCGCGTCGAACGGCCCCTTCGAGAAGCACCAGACCCAGTTGCCGCCGCGCGCCAGTTTCATGAACTCGTTATTGACGTGGTTCAGCGTCAGGTCATCGAACGAGTCGAGCACGTACGCCACGCGCGCTGGCCTGCCCCACCTGAACTCGTATATCTCCTTGTTGCGCTTAAAATCCTCTTCGAACGTCTTTGCCTTGTTGAACGAGCCGTGTTCCCTGTGGTACACATAGGCGCCGCACGCGCGGACGCATTTAAAACCTTCCCTAACGGCTTTGCGCGAAAAATCCGTGTCCTCGAAGTTGCCCATGCCGTATATCTCGTCGAAATAGCCTATCTTCCCGATCACGGCCCGCGTTATGAGCATGCAGAAGCCGATCGCCGCGCCCAGTTCGACGTAAGCGCCGGCCTCTCTTCGGAGCTTCTCGGCATAAAGCTCGACCGGCTCGCCGGGTTCAGGCCTTTGGCCGAGATTGTTAGAAGACGGGTTCACAATGCCTATATCGGCCGACTTCTCCGCGATGGCGATCATTTCGCCGAGCCATCCTTTAGTCACGAGAGTATCATTGTTCAAAAGACAGACATAAGGCGCGCTTGACGCGCGCATACCCTGGTTCGCGGCCTTTACGAATCCGGTGTTCGCCTCGTTCCGGATGAGAAGCACCTTGTCGCCGTGCGACTTCGCAAGCGACTCGAGATAACTCTTCGTCTTCTCCTCGCTCGCGTTATCGATGAAAACGATACGGTACTCCGCGCCGGTATATTTAAAGATGGAATCGACGCAGTCGGCGGTAAAAGCGAGCTGGTTCCAGACAGGTATTATTATGTCGCACTTCGCGCTCATGGTTGATCCGTTTTCGCGATCGCGTCGATTATATCGACGACGCGGCATTCGTCCTTATCCGCGTTGAAATAATAGACTTTCGGCCTGACTTTCGAAAGTACCTGGCAGAGCACCGCGTCATCCGTAAAGACGGCGGCGTAACGCTTCGTCTTCTGCTTTGTCCAGTTCAGGCCCAGAAAGAACGGCGCGATGACCGCGGTGACAAGCCCCGGCCACTTCTTGTAACGTATGTTTATATGCTCCAGGCCTGCCCTGGCAGCGCCGTTCCACACATAGACGATGTGCTGTCGCCTGGCGAGCGACAGCAATATATCGAAGAAGCGCCTGTCCCTCGCCTTTGTCATGACGAAGGCGACGTTAAGGCGCCTGCCCCATTTCTTGTAGAAGAGCGCCTTGTTCTTCTCGTGGAGCTCGAGCCGCTCGGCCTCCGCGAAAATATCCTTGAATGTGGAATCGCGCAGATGCTCGACATAGACATCGTTCGCCCTCACGCACTTAAAGTGGGCGCGCAGCGCCCGCACCGAGAAGTCATCGTCGTCATAGTAGCCCAGGCCGTAACCCTCATCAAGGCCGCCGATCTTTTCGAGCACTTCCCTTTTTACAAGGATGCAGTAACCACGGCAGAAATCCACCTCGATATAGGGCTTATCCGACCGCTGCCTTACCTTCACCTCGAACCTCGGGTTCACGAGACCTATATCCGGTTCTGTCGCGGCAACGGCGAGGAGCTTCGAAAGCCAGCCCTTCGTATGCACAACAGTGTCGTTGTTCATGACGCAGATGTACGGTGTTGAGGAAAGTTTTATGCCCTGGTTGACCGCCTTCACCCAGCCGAGATTCTCATCGTTGCGCACCAGGATAACGTTACCGTTGGAGCGCTTGAAATCCTCGAGAAATCCTTTTATTTCGCCTTTCGAACCGTTATCTATCAGGATGAGCCTGTACGGCGCGGTCGTGTTGGCTTGGATGCTCTCGAGGCAGTTCTTCGTGAGCTCCAGTTTGTTGTATACGGGAATGATGATGTCGCACTGCGCATCAGGCATATTTTTTACGCTTCTCTTTTATGGAGAGGGCCGCCTCCTTCCCTCTTTCAAGCCAATCGTCGCATTCATCCTGCACCGAAAGCCGTTCGACGAAGGTATTGACCGCCCTCGCGCAAATAGCGAGCGGCCCGGCCACGGCATCGTCCAGTATCACGACCGCGTCGAAGCGCTTGTCGCGCATCCTTTTGCGGATCCGCTCGACGAGTTTGCCCGAGAGCGTCAGGCCGAAGAGCGGCTTCGGCAGATTGAAACGGTCGATCCTTATGTTCTGGTGCGGCGCCAATCCCTTTTTCGCCAAAACGGCCATCACCATCTCATCCAGCTTCTTGGCGTCGGCCGCCGTGTTTACCCAAAGATGGACCCATGTCCATTCCCGCGCGAGACCATAGGCCAGCAGGACCGCCTTTTGCAGCGTCATGGCATCATTGGCAGCGATAGAGACGGCCAGGCCGATGCGCAGGTGCTTGCCCCACTTTTTATAATAGATCTTCTGGTTACGCCTGACCCAATGCTCGCGGTTACCCGCCTTATCGAACGACGCATGGATGCGGTGGTAGACGTAGGCGTCATGGATGGCGACGGAACGGTAGCCGGCATTGTGGGCCCGCATCGAGTAATCGGTATCATCATAGCCGCCGATGCCGAACGCCTCGTCGAGATACCCTATCTTATTGATAAGGTCGCGCTTTATGAGCATGCAGAAGCCCTGGCACTGGTTCATCTCCATGTACTTGCCCTTGTTCTTCGCCAGCTCCTCCGCGTACGCTTCTATCGCCTTATCGCGGTGCCCGCCGCATACGGGGTTGATGAGGCCCACATCGTCGTGGCTCGCGGCAAAGTCTATCATGCGCTCGAGCCATCCCGGTCCGGGTATCGTGTCGTTATTGAAGACGCAGATATAAGGCGCGTCCGACAGCTTCATGCCCTGGTTGACGGCTCTTACGAACCCCGCGTTCTCGTTGTTGCGTATTAGCCGCACATCGATCTCCTTGCCCAGCGCGCCCGGCTTCGCGATACCTTCGAGATATGCCCTTGTCTCGGCGTCGCTCGCGTTATCGATCAGGATGAGCCTGTACGGATACGCCGTGTTCCTGACGATATGCTCGACGCACTGCTTAGTGTGGTCGAGCTGGTTCCATATGGGTATGATGATGTCGCATTTCATAGTCGTTAGCCATGTTTAGCGTTTAGCGTGGAGCGTATAGAGAAAAATCCCCACCCTATACGCTAAACGCTATCCGCTATACGCTAATTCATGCGCTCCTTATATAATACGCTGTAAAAAGTGCTTTATACGCCGCTCGATTATAAAATCGGCTTTCCGCGCGAGACGGACGGATACGAAACGCTTTTTCGATTCGACAAGGGCTTCCTGCAGGAATTTGTAGTCGATCCCCTTTATCTTGGGCGCGTTCGGCGAACGGGCGAAGTCCGAATGCGACCTTATGAGCGACAGGCCGTTCTTGACGCAATAGTCGTAAAGGTCGCTTCCCGGATGGGGCGTGAAGAACGCGGGGCTCGGCCGGTAGGGCTTTATCTTCTGTATCATCCTTACCGTGTCCATCGCCTCCTCTTTCGTCTCGGTCGGCATGCCGAGCATGTAATTCGCCCATATCCGGACGCCGTGCTTTTTGCAGATCCTCGCGGCGCGATAGTTCATCTCAACCGTAGTCCCCTTGCGCAGGAAATTCAAAACGCGCTGGTTGCCGCTCTCGAAACCTATCAAGTACATCGCGAGGCCGGCCTTCTTCATCAACCGGACCATATCCTCGTTCTTGCAGATTATATCGGCCCTTGACTGGCAAACGAACGGCTTCCGGAACTTGCGTCTCCTGTATTCGTCGCAGAACCGGATCACCCATTTGCGGTCCTCTGTCAGGCAATCGTCATGGAACATGAAACTCTGGAAGTCGTATCTTTCCCTCAAGAGCTCCAGCTCATCTATGACATTGGCCACGCTCCTTCGCCTGACTTTACGGCCGAATATCTTCCGCTCAGCGGGCTGGCAGAAGCTGCAGTTGTAGACACATCCGCGGCCCGCTATCACCGTGACGAAGGGCCGCCTCAGGAAATTCTCGATCGGTGATTCCTTGAAGCGGAAGAGCTCGCGATCGGCGAACGGCAGCGTGTCAAGGTCGGGATGCTCGCCGGTGATGACTCGCTCGCGCGGCCTGCAGTTCTCGATATCCTCGAGCAGTTTAAGGAAGGTCGTTTCGCCTTCGCCGACGACAACGTAGTCGATGTTCGCGCCGGCCGCCACCTCCTCAGGCAGGATGCTCGGATGAGGCCCGCCGGCCACCACGACGATGTTCCTGTCGACTGATTTCGCGATGCGCGCCGCCTCCATCGCCGGTTCGTAATCGACGCTCATCATCGTGACGCCGAGGACCTGCGGCTTAAGCCGCGATATCTCGCCGCGCACATCATCCCAGCCGGCAAGTTCCCTGAGGTCAATAAGGCTTACGTCGTGGCCCACCGCCTTGGCGCAAGCGCTCAAGGACGAAAGGCCGTGGTTCATCCAGCTGTATTCGACCGGCGCCTTCGCTGTGTTGAACCCGGTCTCAGATATCCCCGGGAATACGAGCGTGACTCTCATTTTTTATGTCTTCCATGAAGCGGTCGATGTGGCGTGTCACATCGGCCGGTTTTATGCGGTCAAGGCATTTGAATGTATCGCAGGCGTTATGCTTGAAATTCCTGTAGCAGGGCCTGCATGCCTCGTCGCTCGTCACCGTGACGAAATCCGCCTTCTGCGGATACGGCCCGTATATCCGCTCATCGACCGGGCCGAAGATCGATATGGTCCGTTTCTTCAGTCCCACAGCTATATGCAACGGGCCGCCGTCATTCGTGACGATGAGATCGCACCGGTCCAGAAGCGCGGCGAACTGCCCGAGCGACGTCTTGCCGCACGCGGTGACCGGCCGCGCCTTCATCTTCGCGTCGACCTCATCGCATATCAGCTTCTCCCTCTCGTCCCCGAAGATAGCTATCTTGCAGTCATACCTCTCGGCAGCGTAGTCGGCCACCTCGGCGAACTTCGAGGGCAACCATCGCCGGTACTTCGCGTTCCGGCCCCAGCTTGCACCGCAACCCGGAATGATGCCGCATACGCAGTCATCCTTATTGATGCCATGCTCAGCCAAAAAGCGCTCTGCCCATCGCCTGTCCTCATCCGCGACACAGACCTCTATGCACTTATCGGAGACGTCGATACCAAGCGGACGCCCCAGGTCCAGGTAATACTCGATGACGTGTTTGCCGTTAAAACCCTCCAGCATGATCTTATCGGTCAAAAACTTGCCACGATCCCTGTAGTTAAACCCTATGCGCCGCCGTATATGGGTAAAAGCTGCCAGGAGCAGGCTGCACTGATAGCCCAGCGACATATCGATAGCTACGTCGTAACCGGCCCTGTCCAGCGTCTTCAGGAGGCCATAAAGGGCCTTCAGGCATCTTAGCTTCGATTCCTTCCATAATTTCCGGTAGTCGTCCTTCTCGAATATATGGATGCCCGATATCTGGGGATTGTCCTTTATGATGCCGTAGGCCCTTTTGTTGCAGACGTAATCGATAGAGGAATCTGGGTACGCTCTTTTAAGCGCTCTCACAAGAGGCGTCGAAAAGAGGACGTCCCCTACGCCGAACGGGTTTATGATGAGTATCTTCTTCATATTTAAGCGCCTTCCGATATCCGGCCCATCGATGCCAAAAGTCCTGCCGACACCCAGAAGAGCGCGGCAAGATTAAGCGAAAACAGGTTTGTGTCCGTGAAAGCGTGAACAAGATATGCGATCATGCCCAGAGCGAGACCTGCCTGCATGCAACGAAGGAGAGCGTCTTCCGTCTTGCTTATCAGGTGCCGCGCGCGCCACACAAGCGCTGCCGCAAAGGCCAGGAATGCCGACAGACCCAATAATCCGGTATCCGCGGCTATCTGAAGATAACAATTATGGGCATAGGACCCCTTTTTGCCCTTGTATTCATCTTCGCGGATATTCATATAATTCACAAAGAATGTGTTGATGCCGCTGCCGATGACCGGATGCTGTTTGAATATCTTCCAGCCGTTTGACCACATGGTGTTCCTTTCAGCGATGCCGCCGAAAGACGTTACCGCCCCCTTCATGTGTTTCTTGAGAACGAACGGGCTTGCCAGCAATATGATGACCGCGAAAAGCGCGAGCGGTCTTTTTATGCTGCGGAACTTTATGCTGAATAGGGGAGCGATCAGGAGTCCCACGCCAAAAGCAAGCCAGGCCCCCCTAGTCTTGGTCAATATAAGGAATAGCATAAGGCATGCGGACAGGAGCGCAAAAAATATCCTGGCCAGGGGCTTTCCTTTATATGCTATGGCCATAATCGCTACGGGAAAGATCATTACCAGGATCCATGACGCGAAATCGTTCGGGAACGGGAACGACGCGGTCGGGGCCCCAAGGAACGTGGTTATGCGCGGATGTATTGAGCCAGGATATGTGACCATGAACGAGGTGCTGAACTGGAAGGAGGGATACCCGTGGAGTATATCGACATAGGTGACGAAATACTGGATGAACGCGTCGATCACTATGACCACGCACGATATGAGCGCCATAACGGAGAAGTTCTTTATCTTTATCCTGTCATTGAGGGCCTCCTGCGCGACCAGGAAAAGCGCCGCGAACTTCAGGATCTTGGTAAAGAGCGCCTTAAGGCTCAAGGCTGTGTATGCGGTATTGATAAAGGACGGCAGCGACGCGAGGACAAAGGCCAGCAGCGCTATGTTGACCGCATTGAGAGCGAACAGCCTTTCCCTCTTCAATGCCTTCCTGGCCATGACCGCCACCAGAGCGACCACTATGCCGATCTCGATGATCGATTTCGAAAAGGGCAGGGCAAATATCAATATGTAAAGCGCCCAGGCCGCTATTTTGTCGAAATACCGCGCTATTCTTTCGCGCTGCTCGCTTATCATTTTTTCTTCCGTCCGAACCGTTTCGTGTCTACGAGCGCCAATCTCAAGCCCAACACCAGCATGACCATGAAGACAAGGAATGCCACCACAAGGCTCGTCGTCCAGTATGCCTTCGTCACCGTCACGGCCGCGAGCCCCAGGAAGACGCATACGCCATATATGACAAGGACCGCCCTGAAGCGCTTTAATCCAAGCAGGGCCAGACGGTGCGACGAATGGTCCTTCCCGCCCTGGAATATTGAGCGCCTCTCCAGCATCCTGACCACCGTAACGAGAGTAGTGTCGAATATGGGGTAACCGAGGATAAGGATCGGGATCATGATCGACGTCGTCCACGAGGACGTCTTCCAGCTTGCCAGTATAGCTATCGTAGCGAGAAGATACCCGAGAACGAGGCTTCCTGCATCGCCCATAAAGATGCTTGCCTTGGGAAAATTGTGTTTCAGGAAACCCAAAGCGCTCCCCGCCACGGCGAAAGAGAGCGCGGCCACCATGCCCTGGCCGCTCATGTACGCGACCGTCCCCAGGAACGCCGCGGAAATAACGGCTATGCCGGCCGAAAGGCCGTTCATGTTGTCCAGAAGGTTGAACGCGTTCGTGATGCCTATTATCCAGAGATATGAGAATATTACATCGAGGTAGTAATTATTGAAAAATTCTATCCTCACGCCGGCCTTAATGGCGACGAGGGCCGCGAGGAACTGGCCCAGAAGTTTTATATTGGGCATCATGCCCATCTTGTC
Source organism: Candidatus Omnitrophota bacterium (assembly GCA_016929115.1). Classification (GTDB taxonomy): domain Bacteria; phylum Omnitrophota; class Gorgyraeia; order 2-01-FULL-45-10; family 2-01-FULL-45-10; genus JAFGJL01. The sequence goes on from JAFGJL010000010.1 coordinate 11,899, forward strand.
GTCGATAAGTCCGATCATAATGAGTATGAAAATACCGCCTATCATGGCTTGCACATAGCCTGAAGATATGAGATCAACCTTCGTGAGGACCGCGATCAGGAAGGCGAAGAATATCGCGAGGCCTCCCAGAAGCGGCGTAGGATGGGCGTGGACCTTGTTGTCGTGAGGATGGTCAAGATATCCGAATCTTAAGGCAAGTCTCTTGATGAACGGGATAAGCGAATACGAGACGACCAGCGCTACGAAAAAAGCCTCAAGGATCTGAGCTATCTGCATACGCACCTCTTATGTGAACTTCGGCTTATGTTTGAAATCCATGACGATCCTGGAGAGGAGCTCGTCTATCTCGATCTCCGGCTTGAACTTCGTCGATCTTTTCAGTTTCGTTATGTCCGGCTCGCGGTGGCGCATGTCCTCGAACCCCTTCTCATACGCCTTGTCATACGGGATATGGTGTATCGGCGACCTTGAACCGGTCAGCTCCTTTATCCTTTTGGCTAACGCATTTATCGTTACCTTGTTGGCGGGATTGCCGATGTTGTATGCCTCGCCGTATAACCTTTGAACGTCGGCCAGGAGCATTACTGCCTTCACCGCGTCCGATACGTCGGTAAAGCACCTTGTCTGCTTGCCGTCGCCATAGATGGTAATGGGCTCGTTGGCAAGCGCCTGCCTGACGAATCGCGGGACGACCATGCCGTAGCGGCCTGTCTGGCGCGGCCCGCAGGTGTTGAAGAACCTGATTATTGTCACGGGCAGTTTCTTCTCCTTGAAATACGCGAGCGCAAGGAACTCATCAAGGGCCTTCGTGCACGAATAGCTCCAGCGCGATATCGATGTCGGGCCCAGGACGCGGTCGTCGTTCTCGTTAAAAACGCTCTTGCCGGGCCTGTCCTTGCCGTAGATCTCGGATGTCGAGGCGATGAGGACTTTTTTATTGCCGTACTCGTGCGCGAGCGACAGCACCATCTCAGTCCCGCCAACGTTGGTCAGGATCGTCTCGAGCGGATGGTCTATCACATACCTGACGCCGACAGCGGCGGCAAGATGATATATGACGTCGCATTTCTCGACAAGCTCTATCATGAGCGTCTTGTTCATGATGGTATCAATGTAATAGGTGAAATCCTTCATCTCTTTCAGATGCGCGATATTCTCCACCCTGCCCGTGGAAAGGTTATCGATAACGGTTACGGTATCCCCTCTCTGCAGGAGCGCCTCCGCAAGATGCGAACCGATAAAACCCGCACCGCCTGTGATTAGGCATCTCATTTCTTTCTCCTTTTCGCTTCAAAACGATCAAGATACAGCTTCGTCATGTTCTTCACCAGGTTTTCCTTGCTGAAATACGCGCTGCGCTTCAGGCCCTCGGCGCCGAGACGGTGCCTCAGTTCCCCGCTCTCGATGAGCCTGATGAGACCCGCGACAAAACCGCCAAGATCGTTCTTCTTGACGAGGATGCCGTTGGCGCCGTCCTCCACAATATCGCCGACGCCACCTACATCTGTCGCGATGACCGGCCTCGAACAGGCCATCGCCTCGATAAGGGCCAACGGCGTTCCTTCGTTCAGCGAAGTAAGGGCCACGACGTCGAGCGCCTTATAAAGGACCGCGAGGTCATCGCGCCATCCGAGAAAGCGAACGCAGTCTTCTAAGCCGATCGAGTTAGAAAAACTCTTCAAGACGCCTGAGAGCTCTCCGTCGCCCGCGATGACAAAGACAGCTTTAAGATCAGGCCGCCTCTTGCGCACCCCGGCAGCCGCGCTTAAGAACATTATATGGTTCTTGACCGGCACGAGCCGTCCTATAATACCTACCAGTACGGTCTTATCATCTATCGCGAGCTCTTTTCGCAAGTCCACCGACACGCCGTTCGACGCGCTTAACCGGCTGATATCGACCCCAAGCGGAATGACCGCGCATTTAGAGCCAGGCATGATCTTGAACCGCCGCGCTATATCATCTTTCTGGCGCTCGCTCAAGACTACAACTTTATCGGTGACGAGCCCCAGGAACCGTTCGATCATGACAAAGAGCGCAGTCTTGACCGGACCGAAATAATGCTCAAAGACGTTGCCGTGGAAAGTGTGTATCTTCACCTTGACGCCGCACAAAGCCGCGGCCATCCTGCCGAGCGTACCCGCCTTGGCCGTGTGCGTGTGGACTATGTCCGGCCTTTCCCTTCGTATGATACCGAGTATCTTGAAGAAAGCCTTTATATCGCCCAGAGGACTTATTTCGCGCCCCAGTTCCGGCACAAGCTCCATATCTACGCCCTGCTGCTCCATGAGGTATTTAAAGCTTCCCTCGCCTTTTGCCAAAGAACCGTAGATAACCTTTGTCGAAAAGGTCTTAGCGTCCAGCGAAGATGAAAGTATGGACGCGTTGACGGCCGGACCGCCTATATTGAGCCGGGCGATTATCCTGAGGACCCTTATCCTCCTTCGCCCTTCAACAGAAGACTGAGGTAGGGCTTCGGAGGATCCCGCAAAGTGCTTCATATTATCCATCTAGAATTTTCCGCCGCGCGGCCTAGCGCGTTCATTATCCCGCTGCCCCGATAAATATTGCCGGCAAAATTGAATATGGCGTTTTTCAACAGCGCGAGAAAATTCACGGCAGCCGACAGGGACGCTGAATGGGCTGAGGCCGCGGCAAATACGGAACCTGCCCGCGACGAGAACTTCGCCGCGGCGCCTACGAACGCCGAATTTGAATAGTAGGTGCCCAGCGCCCTTTCGAGCCTATTAAGAAAGCTGCCGCCGAGAGTTGCCATGCCGGCCAAAAGATCCAATGTGACGCTTCCCCGCATCATGCTTTATCGCCTGCTTTCGTATCAAAATCAAGGATTGTCCCGTCCAGGACAGAATAGACCGGGTTCAACAAAACGATATTTGAATTTATCTTGATCGGCGTATTGGCGCAATAATACTCACCGTTCAATATGACGCATTTCGCCTTTATGAGGACGATCACGTCGCTGTATCCGGCCTCCTTGTCGCCATAGCCTTTAACGGGCTTTATCTCCAGCACCTTCTTTATCCTGGCATTGCCGCCCATTATGGCCTCGTCGGGCCTGAAGATCTTCCTGTTATTGGCTACCTCGGTCGGCAGGCGGCACAATACTTTCACGTAAAGCTCCCGGCTCAGCTTTTCGGTCTTTGCCCTGTCCGAGAAGTTGATCCTTACGGACATGGCGACCCCCGCGATCAGCAATATCACCAGAAGATCTATGAGGTTTATTATACCGAATAATCTGCCCTTATTATCTACCAGCCGCATACTCGCTCCTTTTTTTGAACAGGAACCGGTAAAGTTTAGATATACTGAAACTGAAGAATATAAGCACCAGCGGCTCTACGAGCCATCTATGCCTCCCCTCCACATAAAAGAAACTCTGCATACAGCAGACGGCCATTAAGACGAATACGATGAGCAGCGCCCCCTCCCTGGTCGCGTTATTCCCGGAGAAAACGGCGAGCAGAAGTCCCGCAACTGAAAGCGGCAGCATAACCGAATAGAGCCATTTATAAATGACAAGGTATAGCCTGGGATACAGATAACCGCTCTGGTCCGAAAACCACCAGAAGTAACGGATCTTTGTGAAATAAAGTCCGATAAAACGCGCCGGGTTGCGCCTTATAAAGGCGAAGGCCTCGTTCTCGAAGAACTTCTTCTGCCCCAACTCGTCCAGTGAACGGACCTTCTCCTGAAAACCGGCTGGCCACAGGCCCAGTATCGATCTTCCGTCCTTTGTCAGCGATGCCCCTGTCGCGAGCTCATTATTGCCGCGCCAGAAATTTTCCCCGGTGGTCGATACTATAAAAACGAATTCTTTTTGGACCGTGTAATTCCGTATCAGCCATGGCGATATCACTATAAATGCCGCGAGCACCATAAAAGATGCCAGCTTAAGTTTCGTTTTGAAACTGGCGCTCTTAACGAACAGGAATAAGAACAGGAGCAGGAACGGCAACAGGGACCCGATCATCCCCCTGCTCAAGGTTCCCAACCCTATGATACCGCCGATAAGCAACGCCCTTAAGGCAGTAGGCCTGTCCTTAAAGCGCAGAAAAAGATAGGTGGCTGAGGCTATAAAGAACGAGTCGATGCTGAGCGGTATAAGGTTAAAAACATCGTAATACATATAGCCCGGGTGAAAAACGACGAGCGTTGCCGCGATTAACGCGACATCTTCATCGAACAGGGCCTTCGCGATATTGAATATAACGGCCGCAAGAGCCAGCGAAAAGAGCGCCTGCAGCAAAAGGACCGCCAGATAACTGTGGTTCGTCAGTAGATATATCCCCGCGCATAGATATGTATAGAGCGGGGTCGTCAAAGACCTGCATGAAGCCCCTAAGAAATTCCCGTACAGGAAGCCCTTGCCGGCCAGGATGTTATTGATTATCTCCTCAAATTCCCATTTCACGGGATGGGCATACGTCTTAAAGGCGATTATCAGCGCTATCCTGATCAAAAATGCCGCAGCCAAAATTATGATAAGTTTCTTCTTCATGTCCACTAGGAGACCTTTACCCCTGTCCCTCTCCAGCTGTTCTTATTCCTGAAAGATATATTGATATCGCTTAGACCCGCCCTTTTAAACCAGCTCTCTATCTCATTCTTGCTTATATACTGGGTCTTGGCAGCTACCAGCTGATCGAAGACTATATTGAATATATAACGGAAATTAAAGGCCGCTATCGAATCAAGATAATCGTTCAGGGGGATGAATCTTGTAACGGGTTTCGTGAAACGCATCTTGTTAAGCGGGTATATGATAAATCTGGACATTGTAAAAAGGAGCGCTGACGCCGGAAACGACAAAACATAGAGTAGAAAACGCGGCATCCTGGATGTGATATGCAGCCTCACGGGATCGATGAACTTCCTCACTATGAAATTGCCCTCTTTCGCGTAAACCCAGACCGAGATACGCCCGCCCTTCTTAAGCAGCTTCGTGAGCGATCTGAAACCTTCTTCCGGGTCAGGCAGGTGATGCAGCACCCCTATGCAATAGACGTAGTCAAAGACCTGCGATAGCGGGACGTTATATATATCGGCCTGCATCAAATGAACATTGCTGAATTCCCTCGTATTCTCATGCGCAACATCTATTGCCTTGCTCAGATCTAACCCCACCACCTCTTTTGCGCCGAACATTGCGGTCTGGTAGACATGGCGGCCGTTACCGCAACCGGCGTCGAGCACTACCTTATCCTTGAGATCATTTGGCGAGACGGGCCATATCCAGCTGAGGAACTGCTGACGGTAAAAATCATAATATTCCGGGAAGGCCGTCCATGAATAACCGAAGCCCTCAGCGGTCTTCTTCTTCAGTTCCGACAGCTTGGGATCGAGGAATCTGGGTATGCCCGATACTACGGGATAGCTGCTGCGGCATTTCCCGCATATCAGCTCACCGTTTGCGGAATCTTGCCGATCCGCGCCTTCAAACGCGCTGCGGCATTTCGGGCACACTAGTATCTCACACAGATACTTATCTATCATTTTACGCTTTCCTTCTTCCTGGCAACGCACATCACCGCTACACCGAAAGGAAGTCGTGTCTTCTTTACGATCCTGGACTCGAAGTCCAGGATACTGACTAATATGGAGTTCAGGAATGGAGGCAGGCTCTCGACCCTCGTCCTCTCTACCTTGAGAAAAGGCCTAAGGAGACCGTATTGGACGAGTCTTATGGCCGCAACGAACGGAAATAGGAAGAAATTCGCATAAGTCATCCTCGCCACTTCAAACCCCGCCTTCTCAAGCTTAACCTTCAGATCGCATGCCGTATAGCGCCTCTTATGAAAATTGGCTATATCATGCTGGCTCCATAGAAAACCGAAAGCCGGCACCGCGATCACGAGGAATCCGCCTTTTGCCATCACCCTGTTCATCTCCTTAAGCGCGCCCAGATCATCTTCTATGTGCTCTATTATATCGAAAGCGTTCATCAACGAGAACGACCCGTCCTTGTACGGGATATTTTCTGCCGACGCCTGGTTTAGGCATACAGAAGATCTCTCTTTCGTAAACCTCAGCGCATCCATGGACAGGTCCAGACCGTACACCTTTGCGGCATAGTTCCTGAGGTGGAGCATCTTTCCACCCGCGCCGCATCCCAGGTCCAGCGCCCGGCCCGTCCGGTCAAAACCTTTAAGGGACACTTCGAGGAAAGCGGCCCATATATCGAACATGCCCTTGTAAAACCAGTTCGTGTCCTTGAGCTTAAAATCCCTTTCGAACTCTTCTTTCGGCAGGTTCGTCACTATGCCCGCTCTCAGCAATTTACCTTCTCCTCCACCACGTAAATGGTCCTTCTGGTCGTTTCGTAATATATCCGCACGCTCAGTTCCGCGAGTAGGCCCATGAATATTATCTGGGTCCCCAGGATGAATGAGAATACGGATAAGAGCAAAAGCGGGTTCCTATGCACCCACAGCCCCAATATCACTTTCTGGGCAAGCGTTACGAACCCGCAGACCGTACCGACCGCTATCAGCAGCACCCCCCAACCGCCAAAAAAATACAACGGGCTCGTGGAGGAGTTGCCCAAAAGGAACTTTACGGTAATAAGATCGAATATAACTTTAAGCGTCCTATTGATGCCGTATTTGGACTTGCCCCACCTGCGTCCCCTGTGGTTCACCTCTATCTCCACTATCTTCCCGCCCATCCAATATACGTAAACAGGTATGAAGCGGTGCATCTCACCGTAAAGGTTCACATTCTTCAGGACGTCCCGCCTGTACATCTTGAGCGTGCACCCGTAATCATGCAACTTCAATCCGGTAAGCGCCGATATTATGCGGTTGGCTATCATCGAGGGAAGGCGCCTGCTCAAAAAAGGCTCCTTCCTTTTCCTGCGCCATCCGTTGACAAGGTCATAACCTTCATCCATCTTCTTAAGGAGAAGGGCAGCGTCCCGCGGGTCGTTCTGCAGGTCCGCGTCCATCGTCATCACGTATTTGCCCTGGGCGTGGTCGATGCCGGCAGCAATGGCGGAGGTCTGCCCGAAATTCCTCCTTAAGAGGACCGCCTTCACCTTGCTATCCGCCTTGGCCAGGCCCCTTATCAGGTCCCTGCTCTTATCGATACTACCGTCATCGACGAATATGATCTCGTAAGGATTGTTTATCGCGGAAAAGACTTCCCGCAATTCATCGTAAAGCACGGGAATGTTCTGCTCTTCATTGTAGACCGGGATCACGACCGATATCATCTCGCTCATATCCACCCCTTCCACCAATAATAGGCTATCCCTATATATTCATGCACTATGCCTTTTATCTGGCCGAAACTTATCTGCCGGTGAAAAAACGGGATATCCTCATGCGCGTAGAATGCGCTCCTGGGCACCGGCGTGTAGGCGATCTTCATGTCGCCGGCATACTTCTCAAAGACAAGGGATAAGCGCTTCATGTGGTAAGGCGAGCTTACAAGCAATGCGCTGCGCCACTTGTTCGCCAGCATAATCTCCCTGGTCTGTTCCACGTTCTGATAAGTATTCGCCGATTTGTCATCCAGGATTATATCTTTTGCAGACACGCCAAGCGCTACGGCCAGGGCCTTCATCACAAGTGTCTCTTTGAACACATACGTATAACCGGAAGAGAACACGATATGGCCGGCGTAACCCTTTTTATAAAGTTCTACGGCATACTGGACCCTCTCCTCATACCCCTGCCCGGCCTTGCCTGATTCCCCCACCCCGCCTCCGAGCACTACAATAGCGTCAGCCTTCTGCGGCTGATCGGCTATGGCAAGCGGCCCGGCCAGGAACCACATTAGAGGCGTATAGAACAAAAGCAGGTACAGCGCCAGCCCTGCTGAGAGGGCCTTCAAGGCCCCACGCCTTGTGTTCTTATATAACAGCAGGAACTTCTCCTGCCAGTTCGCGGAAGGGGCTTTCTTCTTCCTCTCGATGGCGCTTTCCATTAGAGCGCTCATGCGCTCTATGCGCTCGTTCCAACTGTTCTTTTTTGCGAGTTCCATTCTCTGCCCCGAGATCTTCCCGTGATCGCAAGCGAGCGCCTTTTCGACAAGCTTGACAAATTCTTCCCGCGTCCTGGCTATCGCCGTAAGACAGCTACCCTGCTCATTCATGGCCTCTACCTCGGGAAGGGCCGTGGAAACAACGGGCTTGCCCATTATATGGTATTCGTTCAGCTTGGATGGATAAACGGTTTCCGTGTAACCCGAGACAAGATAGGGTATTGTGCAGACATCGAACCCGTTTATATACGCCGGCAGCGTATTGAACTCCTTCTTTCCCAGCGCAAAGACGTTCGGCATAGCGTCTATCTGGGACGTATCGGTCTGTTTCGGCCCAACCAGCACTATGGACCATTCCGGATGGCTCGCGGCCATGTAGTGGATGAGGGTCATATCCACATGCTTGTGTATCCCCCCCACATAGCCGATTATGGGCTTCTTTATCTCCTTCAATCCCTCCGCCTCGCCTTTTACGGGAGCGCTCAGGTAATCCTCGAATATCTTCGTATTGACACCGGGCGGAAAGATGTGGACATTCGCGTTCAGCTTCCTGCACTTATCGGCGAGTACCTTTCCCTGGGCGAATATGATATCGCTCTTCTTTATCAATATCTCCTCTGTCTTCTTCAGCATTTTCGGGTTATCGGTCAATTCTTCAAAATCCGCCACGCAATCATAGACCAGGAGCTTCCTGTCAGACAGTTCATCTATGATCTCGAGCGCTATGGTGGTGGGCAGAAAAGTCCAGATGATAGGATCGTGGAACGACATAGCTTTTATCCAGCGCTTAAGCGGCTCTATCAGCAGCCGTTTATTGATCCAGCAGGCGAACCTTGAATAAGGAAAAGGCAATACGACCGGGGAATATATAAACAGGTTGCCCGATTCTTTCCTGAATCCCTTGATGCTCTTTAACCAGCTAACCACGCGCTTCTTTAAACGCATTATGTCCCTGAACCCGGGCTTGCGGACGCCTGTATTCTCTATGAAAAGTACCCTGTTGCCGTTCTTCGCAAAGGTCGACATTATCTCCTGGTGGCTCTGCCAGACAAAGTCCCAGTCTATGGAGGATATGCATATTATGTTCTCGTTCTTACGCATCGGCCTTATACCCCCACACGATCCGGCTCAGCTGAAATTAAAAAGCATCGGTTAGGCTTATTACGCATGTTTTGTATATGATCTATATATCAGACTTATATTGTTATATTACAGGGAAGGAGGTATTATAATATAATATTGATATATAAGCAAGGAGATGTAATTAGGGGATAATTATATTCTTATTCTGAAGGTAAGTCAAGGCATCCTTTATGCGGTGATGCCAGGTATGGCTTTCCAGGACCTTTTCCTTACCTTTTTCTATCATTAAACGGCGCTTTTCCGGATTATCCAGATAGAACCTTACCTGCCTCTTCAGGTCAACAAGGTCTTTATAATACGCTATCTCCTTCCCGGGCTTAAAAAGCCTGTCCATCTCCGGCTTATAATCCGTCAATTCGAACGCGCCGCAGGCAGGTATGTCGAAGGTCCTGGTATTGACCCCTTCCCTGCCTTCCGGAGTATGGATATTCAATACGATCTTTGAAGACCTGTAAAGTTTCAGGACCTTCTCGCCCACGGCCTTGCCCTTGTAATAATCAGGCGTCTTTTTGAGCCTCAGCCAATGCCATTTGTCCCATCCGTCGCCAAAGACGCCAAGCCTGAATTCCCGGAGACTGTCCAGGACCTCTACGCGGTTGTATAACGGCGATCCGACGAAACAGATATCATAGCCAAGCTCTCTCTGTTCTTCGGCGCTTATATCTATCTCCTTATACTGGCCTGGGCTTGTGGCGAGCGGCAGATAGCTTACATGCGATATGCCCCTTGCCGTTATCTCCCTGACGTAATACGGGTCGTGGACAAAGATGTGGTCGTACATCCGCATGCAGTCGGCGAAATTATTCTTTCGGTATTTATCCGCGAACTGGCCCATAAAAGAATAGAAGGGGCAGTCCCATACATATGCCACGCAGGGGATCTTCATGCCGTTCTTAATTGCCTCCAGGGTCTTCGGGTAGATCGTCTCCCCTTTGATGACGAACAAAAGATCCGGCTTTGCGTCCCTTATGAGGGATATATACTCTTCGTTATCCCTGTCCAGGTATGACTTTATAAGAGGCGTCAGGAGCGGTTCGGCTAACGGCACGCTTTTAGCGGCCTTCAAAGCGATGGATTCGGCAGGCTCCAGCCTCTTCCTGGTGTTCTTCAGGACGACCTCGAACCCGAAAGATCCGAATATCCGGCTGATCGACTTATCGATGCCGTAAAAATCCGGCGCTATGATGAATATCTTTTTTTTAGCCATTCCCGGAAGCCTTTTTAAGATTTTTCATCAACTTAAGCCCCTCGGTCACGGAGAGGGGCTTTATCCCCAGTACAGCGCGCATCTTTCCGGTATGATACGAAGTATCCGACGGTCTTTTCGCCATCTCGTTGAAAAATCCCTGCTGGACCGGCATGACAAGGCCCGGATCGAACCCGAAGATGCGGGCCGCTTTTTGGATAAGGCCGTATATGCTCACCCTCTCTTTGCCGGCGATGTTGAAGGTGTCGTATCTTTCGTCTTTCACGATCTTCCATATGGCGTCGGCGCAGCTCTGGACGAAAAGCGGGTTCACGTATACGTCGTCATAGACATGCACCTTCTCGCCTTTCCGAAGCTTGGAAAGGGCGAAGGTCACTATATTCGGCCTGGACGACGGGTTGTTCCAGCCGTACATCAGTATCGGCCTCACTATGGCGTGCGGGACACCGGTTTTTTTTGCGACCTTCTCGCCTTCCAGTTTTATCTTGCCGTAAAAGTTTATGGGTTTGGCCTTGTCGTCCTCTCGATAGGGCGCGCTCTTCCCGTCATAAATGCCGTTCGAGGATATGTATATGAACTTTGCCCCGTAGCGCTCGCAGTTGGCGACGATATTGGCGGTGCCGCCGACGTTTATCTCGCGGGATTCCTTCTTGTGCTTTTCGGCGTGATCGGGGCTGCCCACGCCGGCCGTGTGTACCACCACGGAAGGCCTGAGCTCCCTGAAAAGACGGTCATACCCTTCCCTGTCGCGGATATCCAGCTTCCTGTATTTAACGGCGGGGGTATCCTTCGGCGGGCACTTATCCAGATACGTCGCCGTTATACCGCAACGCCGGCCCGACGTCTCGATGAGCGCCCTGCCCAAAAGCCCTGTCCCTCCCGTTATCAATATCTTCATCGCATATTGCCTGGGTTATCTTGAAATAAAGTCCTTGACCGCTGATTTAACATCATGGTCCAATCTTTCCCGGAACCATTCGACAGCCACGGAAACACTCTCATCTTTATCGATCGCTGACGACCATCTGGAGACGCCTTTAATAAACCCGAATGATCCATGAACGCTCTCAGCCAATAACGAAGCCTCTTTCCGGAATCCCGACCTTTTATACAGCCAGCCTAACATAAGCGCAAATCTTAAGAAGTGGAATTTGTTCGTATCCGGAGGAAAATCCTTAAGCCATTCGACATCGTCGGAAGATAATTTCATCTTCTTCGAATAAAGCATATCGATCCAAAGACTTTTAAGTATATTTTCTTTATACGCCCCTGAAACAACTCTTTTTAATAGGGCCAGGTCTTCCCGGCCGGCCCTGCGCGTAACAAGCCCCTTGATAGCATCTTCCGCATCCGGATTGCTGTATTCTGCGGCAGATAACCGCTCGATCACCCTGCGAGCTTTAGCTCTATACCCCATCCATGCCCAGAAGAGTGACAGGTCCGCCCACTTAATCCATTCATTACCCGCAGCTCCGGAATCTATGACCTCTCTTATCTTGGATACGGCGTTCATAGCCGACTTTTCCGGCGGGATCGAAAGATGCGCTTCAATTAAACTGTCATAAATACCGACCCCTTTTTCATGGATGATGCTGATCACCCTGGGAACATCGGTTTCGTCCCTCACTATTATCTCGTCCAGCGAACCGTCGAATATCGTCCTGCGGCAGATCGGGACAGGAACCACAGGTATCTTTCTCTGCATCGCGTCTATGATAACCTGGGATGTCCCCCTGTTGAAGAGGATATCAGTAACATCCAGGACCCTGTCTATGGGCGTCGGTCCGGGAGCCATCCTTGCGCGCGGGGCATAAGTTCTTAAGAATTTCATGGTCGTCGCCATGCTCTCAGCGGGATGCGGCTTGACCAGGAGCTCGTATTCTTCCGTCAGCCCTTTTGACAAGATCTCAAGAATGCGTTTGCGCATGAAAGGCGTCTCTCCGTTAGGCGCAAGAAGGTCGAGGCTTAAGGTCGCAACACGCTTACTCTCGCTCAAACCAAATTCGCTCTTTGACGCTTTTTTTATAGTTTCACCCTTTTTATAACGGAATACGCCGCCTACCGTTTCTAGCGCGCTGGATGGCACCCCCAGTTTCATGAACTCGCTCTTCTCGTATTCCGAAGCAACAAAAAAATTATCAACAGGCAGGATATAATTATTCATAGCCGCCTGCGATAGCATCATCTGAGAAACCTCTTCCACAGCGATCACCGGTATCTTTCTCAAAAACGCCTCTTCCACCAGATTGCACTGCGCCGTGCGAAGCTGGGCGGTAAAAAGTATGACAGCCTTCACATCATCAAACGCCTCGCGAGATGGGCGCTGGAACAACCTGCCGCCAAACCATACCGCATCATCGCAGGACAGTTTCGCCGGATCGGAAAACCATGAGAAATTCGGGTTGTATATCGCCCGGAAATGAAACTCCGGCATCAGCTTCTTGAATATCTGTATATTCCTGTCGTGAACAATTCCGACCGGATTGAACAATATAACGTTTTTCTTCATGATCTAGTCATTCCATGAGGAAACGGTGTCACAGACTACCGTGCATTTTCCGCATACCGGATATTTTTCATATTTGAAACCGCGAAAATCCTCGCGCACTTTCCTGTAGGCATCGCCATTCCATATTTCATGGATACTCTTATCCCTGACGTTCCCGATAACCTGATCCCCGTTATAATCCGGAGCGCATAAAACCACATCGCCATTTATGAGTATCACCATAACGCGCCATGGGAAAGTACAGATCCTCGCAATGTCGCCCATCTTGATAAATGAGCGTCCGTCACCATAATTATATAGAGGAGCGATAAAAACCGAATCCCCCAATGATCTATCCAGAAAGGGGTTCACTAACTGAGTGAATTCTTTCGTCATGCACTTGTTCGTCGGGGTCCCTATATACTGTATGATGACTTTCGGGTTCTTCCTGCCGAGCTCTTTCCGCGTCTTGAAAAATACCGAGACCTTCGAAATGGTATCATTAAAATCAAGGCCGACCATCGTACTGTTATAGGTCTCCGGATCCGTACCGTAGAAGCTGAATTTCATCTCATCAAGCCCGGCCTCTATGATCTCACGCGCTCTCGCCTCTGTGAATAACGAGCCGTTTGTTACAAAATAAGTATGGCGCATACCGCGATCTTTGGCGATCTTCACTCTTTTCGCAAGGTCTTTATCGAGAAGCGGCTCGCCAAAATTATGAAGGTGCAATCGTGTGACGTCATCGCGGTGCATCGAGACTTCTTTCATGATCTTCTCAAAAAGGCCTAAATCCATAACGCCTTGCGGCCTTGTGAGCTTCTCGCGCGGGCATATCGTGCAATGGATATTGCACCTGTTGGTATTTTCTATATAAACCTCGGGAGGAAAATCGGTGGGTTTCATAAATGGCCTTGCCGTTAAATACGAGCGTTTTTTTCTGCCATATAGAATAACGGGTTTCAATGCCCGCCACCGGTTCATATACCTGATCATGTTAACCATTTCAGCTCCTTAAAAAGTGAATCTGGACAGCCATCTCTTCGGTAAAAATTTAAAGGCGCGCAGCAGGCGTGTGTAAAAATAATGGCCATATAAAAATACGTCGAATTTCCTTGAGATAAGGCCTGATACGGAATTTTCCCTCCAAAGAATGAAGCGTATGTTACTGTCATATTCGCGCGGGAACTTTTCCGCCTTTTTGCCGGGTGAGCGCTTGAATATGCCTCTGACTTTCTCGTCGACAAATATGGGCTCGAAATTATCCATGATGCTCATGAGCGCGTTCCTCGAAAAGTGATACAGGTGAGCTATATGCAGGGAGCCGAGATAGCTCTTATCATGGCTTTTATAATAATTGGCGTTCTTTATGCTCGGGACCGAAAGGTACAATATCCCGCCATCCTTAAGAAGGTTGAAAGCTGTCTGCACGGCCTCTTTCGGATCCACCAGGTGCTCAAGCACATGATTCATTATCAGGAAGTCAAATCGCTCGCCCGTATTTTTCACTTCGTCTATGCCGCCATGACGGAGATCCAGACCTCTGTTTATGCTGCGGCCGTACTCGAGATAACTTTTATTATAGTCGTACCCCCGCACGTCCGCGCCATCCTCTAAAAAAGGCAGCAGTATGCCCCCCGCGGAACATCCGATCTCCATCACAGTCTTTCCCCTGAATCCCGATATATTGAGATGCCCTTTAATAAAATCTTTCATATAAACGCCGCCGGTGACCTGCGCACGGAAATGATCGGAGATATTTTCAGGCTCGGCATCCCAATAGAGGTCCTGGTACTCCCGGCTGTAAAATTCCTTAAGGACACCGCGGCTAGGTCGAGGATCGATCCGTAAAATACCGCATGACCTACATATGACCGTATTGATGGCAAAGCCGTAGCGGTCCGTTCCCGCAATAATGACATCGTCATCAGCGCCGCAAAGACAATGGCAATCCTCGAGCTTGTAATATCCCTTATCAAGCTTATCCTGAATGGCGTCGCGCAGCGCGGTTTGGACGCTGTTCAACGGAACATGCGATCTACCGGAGAACATGAAACGGTTCGGCATTTTATAAATTGACATGATTGACCGTTTTGTTAGATATTTTGAGCGTTGATCTGCGTTTCGTGTAATTTTCTATATATACCCTGTTTATGGATCAGCTCCGAATGATTTCCGCTTTCAGCGATCCGTCCCTCATCCAAAACTATTATATTATCCGCATTATGTATCGTCGAAAGCCTGTGGGCTATTACGATCACTGTGCGGTTCTTCGACAGCTCGTCGAGCGCCCGCTGGATCTGCTTTTCTGTCCTGGTATCAAGATGGCTGGTGGCCTCATCAAGGATTAGTATCTCCGGATTCTGTATGATGGCCCTGGCTATCGACATCCTCTGCCTCTGGCCGCCCGAGAGCTTAACGCCCCGCTCGCCGAAGATCGTATCATATCCCGCCGGAAGGCTCATGATATAATCATCTATGTCAGCGATCCTGGCAGCCGCCCTTATCTCGTTTTCCCGCACGCCTTGCCGGCCGTAGACTATATTATCCCGCGCCGACGCATTGAATATGAACACGTCCTGGGAGACGACACCGATATTTTTTCTCCACGACCTGAGCTCAAATTCTTTCAGGTCGAACCCATCCATCGTGATCCTTCCTCCAGAGACGTCGTAGAACCTCAGGATGAGATGCGCGATCGTCGTCTTGCCGGTCCCGGAAGAGCCGACTATGGCAGTGGTCTTATCTTTTGGCACGATGAACGACGCGCCGTCAAGGACCTTCTTATTGGCTTCATAGCTGAAACGGACATTTTCGAACCTTATCTCTCTCCTTAGCCCCTCAAAACGGCGTATGCCGTCCGCCATGGCGCTTTCGTCTATCCTTTTCAGGAAATCTTCGTAGGAATCAAACGCGCCGAGATAGCCGGCGGCCTCAGCCCTGCGGTCCTGGATGCCGCCGAAATCCGTCAACACGTTCTTCGAGACGTAAAGATAGGTGACGACATACGGCATCATCTTCATTACATCGATCGTTAGGACGCGTAACGCGACGATAAAGAGCCCAACGAATATACTTAAGAACGCTATCTGGCTGATAGGCATCATGAGTTCAGAGTGTTTCAGGTTCGAATAATTAAATCTATAGACATCATCCGAAGCATTCTTAAAGCGCTTCCGTTCGTAATCCTCGCCTGCGAATATGCGGATGACCCTTATGCCGTTTATCGCTTCGAGGACCGTAAAATTGAAACCGGCTATCGCTTTATTCACTGCGACGCCTATCTGCCGTATCCTTTTTACCACGAAAGACAGGGGGATGCGGATAACGATGAAGACCAGAAGGGCTATGAGCGTAAATTTCCATGACATAGCCGTAAGGATGACGAGACCGACCGAAAGCCTCACGGCCATGGCGCAAATGCGCAAAACACAATTGATGAAGTTGCCTATCCTTGTCGTCTCATTGTACAAGCTGTTTATTATGAAACCGCTCTTCGCCGAATCAAAAAAACCGATACCCGCAGACATCAGCCTGTCAAAAAGGTCAACCTGCAGATCCCTCGTCAGGAGAAAGCGCTGCTTGCTTATCGCCACATTCCCTAAATAAAAGATCATGCTCCTCGCGATGAAAGAGGCCAGATAGAATATCAAGAGGATCGATATCACGTCGGGGCGGTCCCACCCGGCAAAAAAGGCACCCATCCTGTTTATTACAGGTATCCCCCGGAAGATGGTGTCGCTTCCCGATACCGCCTGCAGTATCGGGAAGAGCAGCCCTACATTGAAGACTTCCAGGGCCGAGCCAAACACGATAAAAAGGAAGACAATAAGCGATAACGCCCAGTACTTTTTCAGGTAGAAAATCGTTTTCAGCATCTTATCGGTTACCATATTTTCACCAGTTTGGCCAATTTCTTGCGTACGCTGAACGGCAAGAGCGGCAGGACAGCATCAGCTATGTTGTAAAGGAACATATAAGGAAGATAGAGCGCCGGCCTGTTCTTCCTGTAATAATCCAGCCTCGTCTCTTTCCTTATCATGAACGCCCATCGTTTCCACATCCTGTCAGGTGTTTTAGTAAGGTTGATGAACGGCCTGCCTCCGTGCTCGCAGACCAGATCAAGATATTTTTCAAGGTCATCGATGAGCTTGTTCTCTTCCACATAATTCCATATAGGCGCTCCGGGCAGCGGCATAAGATAGTTCAGGGAATACTGATATCCGCCGACATCCTTCAGGAACCGGACCGTCTCCCGGATCGTATCTTTCGTCTCGGAAGGAGAGCCGATAACTATCTGAACGACGCTCAGTATGCCTACCTTTTTGGTTGTAAGCACTGTTATATCCCTGTTCTTACTGCTCGATATGCCCTTTCTGTACTCCTTCAGTATGGTGTCTGACCCGGACTCCTGCCCATAGGAGATCTCGATACATCCGGTATCTTTCATACGGCGTAATATTTTTTCATCCATCTTATCGAGCCTTGCGCCCGCAACGATGTAGAAGATGTCGATCTTTTCCCTTTCTAACGCATCACAAAATTCATAGACCCATTCCTGACGGGAATTGAAAAGTTCATCGGCAAATGAAAAACCTTCGATCCCGTAGGTTTCCATGAGAAACTTGATCAGGCGTATCAGATAGCCGACGCTATGCTGCCTTATACCGTCCATGTGCCTGTAGCAGAAGCTGCATCTATGCGTACAGCCCCTGGCGGTAACGACCGGGAAATAATGCGTCCTGTTGCCTATGCGCGCCTTGATGTCGTTGTACAACGGATTTATCTCAAACAACATTTTATATGAAGCATAAAGGGTCGACACCGGCTCAAGATACCTCTTCACATCAACAAGATGGTAAGCGGGAAAAGGGATCGAGTCCAGGTCTTTTATCTGCTCGGGATTCTTATTCCTGGTTATTATCCCGTCCGATCGATGTGAAATGCCCGGAGTGCTTTTCCAGTCCCCGCCGGCCGCGACTTTATCAAGAAAATACGGCAAGGACGTTTCAACCTCACCGTGAAAAACCGCGTCTATCCCGGCATTTTCCAGAAGAAGGCGGGTGATAGAGGCAAGCGGCCCGCCGGCTATCTGTAATATGCCGGGATAATTGGCCTTCACGAATTGAGAGAGCTTCTTTGTCCTGCCATACGAAGTAGATACGCCCCCGTACCCGATTATCGATGGTTTGAAAGATCCTATCAGCTCTGATATCTTGCTGAAATCTCCCGCATCGAATTTTTCTATATCTGAAGGGTCTAGATACGGATCATAGATAGCTGCCTTGTGCCCCTCTCTTTCGACGGCCGATCCGGCATACAACAATCCCTGCGGAAGCATGCTTCCGCCCCCTTTTCTCGACGGGCTATTTATCAAAAGGACGTTCATACGTGCACCTTGATAGCATCCGAGACTATCTGCCAAAAAGGCTTGTCTTCCGAGACAGACCTTTTAATATATGATTCGATATATTCCCTATATGCCGTTTCATCTATGGACAGCTCCCCGGCCAGATCGATATCGAGCGCTTCATCCACATTTACCGCCCGTTTATTGAACTGAGAAGCTATATCATCGATGACTCTCCCCTGCGCGCCCGCCTTCAACTCATTCGTCGTAACGCATATCAGCGGCTTTTTAAATAATATGGCATAGTTGATAGATGTGGTCGAATGCGCTATCACAAAACTCGAACGCTTTACAAGCTCAACGGTCTTTCCCTTTATGACGGGCCTCTTCCCGAAGTAATCCGGAAGCTCCTCGTATTTTGAACGTGGATGCGCCGCAATGACGACATCAAGACCGCTCTTCTTCTCCAGGAGGCTGAAGAACTTCCTCAGAGGCCCGTAATACTTGTCGGGCGTCGCGAACGGGGCATGTTTCACATAGAGGTAATCCCGGTGGAAGCAGATATCCTCATCCAGAAACAGGGCGAATGGTTTTTCGGCAACGGAGGCCTTTTCCTTTTCTTTCAGATAGATATCGTAATCCAGCGCATGGGCCCACACTATCTTCGTATCGCCGTTCAGAGGATAGTATATATACTGGTTCGCGCTTATTTTTCCTCCTGCCAATAATAAGGCCGCGGGCCGGACACCGAAATACGCAAATGGCAGCCGGAGAAATATGGCGTTCGATATCTTGTCCGCAGTGAGCCGCCTGAGTCTGCGTAGCGCATCCGGTACCGTCGATCTGTTATTGCCCTTAGGCAGGGCATTTGCGGCGAACATGGCATACTCTATCCCTTTTCTGGAAATCGCCCTGAACATGGGATAAGAGTTCAGATCGTAAAAAACGAATGAGACCACAAATGACTTTTCCCGGATAGCTGAAACGGCCTTCAGGACTTCCTTTTTCGCACGAAAGAGGCGGTAACCATCGCAGTTGATCGGGCTTTCCCCTGTGATCTTGGCATAGATATCCGGATGCAGCGCCGGAGTAAGGTCCCACACCTCTACTGCGAAACCGCTATCCTTCATGGTATCGACACCGAACCTCTCGTAGTCCCTTTTGCAGAAAGGCGCTTCTACCATGTATATTATTTTAGATATTTTGGCCATACCCATCCGCCTGCTTATATAGACCCAGTCCGGACAAGACCGTCTTCACGCGGTATTTCAGCCGGATAAATCCCAGATGAGAACGCATCTTTAAATAATGCCCCTTGAGCCCGCCTCTCATTACAGGCGCCCCTTTCTTGAATATGCCGAACATATGCACCTTTTGTGCCGGGCCCTTCATTATGAGCCGCAGGCCGGCCTTTGAACAAAAATACTCCAATGTCCAAGGCGTGAAATAATAAGTGTGCGCGCCCTGCAGTTGCGAAATGCCGAAATTCATGATATTGGGGACGCCTATATATATGACGGACCCGTCGTGCATATGCTTTGTTATCTTTTTCAGCAAGCCGACGGGGTCCGGCAGGTGCTCCAGAACATGGTTTATGATGACTACGTCATATACGCCCCTGATATCGTTCGCATCGCCCTGAGCCATGTCTACGCCGTGCTTGCGCCCCAGTTCCACAAGGCTCGGGCTATACTCTATTCCGCGCGCTATCGCCCCCGCCTTTATGAAAGGCAGGAGATTCCATCCTCCGCCGGCGCCGAGCTCGATCACCGTTACCCCCGGCGTTATTTTCCTTGCCTTATCAACCGCTTCAAAGATATGGATCACGGAGCTGTCTTCGTATTTGCGTTTCTCGAATGCCTCGAGATAGTCATAACCTTCGTAACATCTCCTGTAAAGGTCCGATGAATAGAAATCGCGGGTTTGGGCTTCGGTCATCCTCGGATTGGACCGGATGAGGCCGCAATCGGTACACATGACCGTCTGCTGGAGTATGGCGTACCTGTCGATCGACGCTATCAGTACAAAATCCCGGCAACCGCACAGGCAAGGCGCTTCTTCAAACGCCACCCTGTTGTTTGTAATATCTTCGTTAAACTTCCCGATAAGCCGCAACTGGTCATCCGTCGTTGGCCCGACCGGTTTAGCCGCGGACGTGAACGGTTCGAACGGGAATAATATAGCGCCTGTTTTCATTTTAATCCCACTCAAAATCTTCTTCGCGAAAATATCTCAGCTTATATTTCACCTTCTCCTCTTCGGAGAATAAGACCTTCTCTCCTGTCCCGAGAAGGTCTTTTACGGCCCTTGCATCCCTCACTACGAGTTCCAATCCTCTTTTTTCCAAAGAAGCTGATTGGTCTGACCCGTACATGCTCCTGTCAAGAGTTATATGCCTTTCCAGGGCCACGGCGCCCAACGCAGCCGCAACCGTAGTCGGGCCTACGCCGTTCTCGTGGCCGCTGTAACCCACCGGGCAGTCATATCTCTTCCTGAAGACATCGATCATCTTTACGTTGCACCATTCGTCCGGGCACGGATAGATCGAGACGCAGTGCATAAGGGTGAACGGGCAGTCATGCTTTCTGAAAAGGGCGACCACCCTGTCCACCTCATCCAACTTGCTCATGCCCGTCGAGATAAAGGTGTGTTTGCCTTCCCTGGCTATCATCTCAACCAGGCCCTTGTGGGTAAGCATAGCCGACGCTATTTTGTTGAACGGCAGGTCGTACTGCCTCAGGAACTCCTGGCTCTTTTCATCCCATGCGGAAGCGAACCAGTGGATACCGATCTCTTTGCAATGCCTGTCAATGACATCGTATCCTGGCTTGCCCAGCTCAAGGGCCTCCTTCTGGGCCCTTTGCGTAGTCCCCCAGGGGCTCTGTCTCGGGGAATCGAGCACCTCTTTAGGGTAGACTATTTCTATAGTCCTCTTCTGGAACTTTACAGCATCAGCCCCGCATTCCTTCGCCATATCAATCAACTTCTTTGCGATACCGACATCACCGTTGTGATTGATACCTACCTCGGCTATTATGAACGGCAAGCTCTCCTCATTCTTATAAGGATCTATGCGCATACGATACCTCCTTTTTGCTCTCCGCCAATCCGTTCTCTTCCCTGTACTTCTTCACTGAAATATCCAGCGAATGCTTTGCATCGTTCGTTCTTGCCAGCTCGCACATAAAGGTTTGAATAAATCCGCCTATCCTTTCAGGCGCCAGGAGATCATCGAAATAATTGAACTTCTGTCTCCATTCGGTAAAATCGCCTATCGTCCTGTCCCCTCCAGCCGCTTTAACGATCGCCGCCTTAAGGTCATCGAGTGAAAGATATACGATCTTCTGCCCTGCGTCTGTCTGGAATGTGCGGTGGCGTATCCCGCCGCAGTCCCAGTGTATCGCGCGGCAACCATGGACAGCGGAAATGATGCCGGCGGAATTAAGCCCGAAACATACCGAAAGGTCGGCTTGCCCGGATGCCGCAAGCGGATTATTTTGACGGTCCAGCATGACAAACCGCTTCTCTTTCGCAAGAGCGTCCATTCTCGAAACGATCTTTTCCCCTTCCGGCAACGACCGCAGGCGCGCCCTGTCACTATTCTTGCTCTTGACTATAGCGCCCCACCGCGGGTTATCTTCGATGAGGCCCAGTATCTCCAGATAGAACCTTGCCAGCGTAGCGGTCGAATACTGGATATTGTACCCTGCGGAGTTGTCGAATATCGCTATGACGAAATCCAGCCCGTCGCTAAAAGCCGGCTTCGGATCGAGGCCTCCCTCAGGCCGCATCATCCATAATCCGGAAGGCAGTATATTCCGGGGGGCATTGCCTATCTTTTCCATATATTCCCGGATCTCCTCCCCCCAAGTGAAATAGACATGGTGCGGAAAGATGTGGGTGGGAAGCGACAGGAAGTAGTAGTTAGACCAGTTATACCCTAACATGATGCCGCCGGCCGCCTCAACGGCCTTTGCCTGGACTTCCTGCCTCCAGAAAGCTTCCTGATGCTGGATCAGCACCTTCACCTGGAACCGCCTGAAGATCTTCTCATACAACAATAGATACAATTCATAATCAAAATAGAACAGCCGGAGCCACCGAGGCGATTTTTTAGTGAAGCGGCGGCGCCTTGGAAACAGCCTGTTTAACTCGCTAAGCCTTATACCGCTCAGAGATATCATCGGGAAGAAATGAAGGTCGATCCATTTACATCCTCTCTTCCCGGCCATCTCGGCAAACTTCAGCCGCAAGCCATCGTCGTTCCTGTCGAGATAATACACTACGTCGAATGCCTCTGCCTTGACGTGGCCGCGCCAGAAAAGAAAATCGACCATGCCCACATTGGCATATTCCACCCAGACAGCAGGCCTTGGCCGATCTATGTTCCCCCGCGCCTTTGCGGGGATAAACCTCGCCGCCAGAATAGCTAAAAAACAAAGAGCCGGTTTCGTAAAGAAACCCGCTGTTTCCATCACTCCGCATTCTTTTACGTCGAAATCCTTTTTCTCGTCGAACAGGAATATAACGGAGTTAAGAGGGTGCCTTTGTACATAGAGCACATGCCTGATATCTTTTGCGGTATTTTCCTGGCATTTTACCTTCGCCTCGACCATTGTCATGAACATAAAACGGTGGAGCAGGAAGCGGGCAAGGTAGGACTTAACCATCTTCCTGAACGAAGCGGGCTCTTCAGGTAGATATTGCATACAAAATTTTTCCAGGCATGTATCCGCCCGCATCTGAGCCCGTTGGCTTAACGCAAATCCCTCGCCCTCCTTAAGATTCATCGATAGTCCGGCCTTATGAAAATTACGACATAGCCCGATCTTCCCGGCAAACGGCATAAGGCGGGCTGCCGCACAGGATATCCTGTGCTCATCATACAGTATTTCGGCTCCGGAAAAGAAGCTTACGAACGACAAAGACAGCAGCTGTGCCAAACCCATCTTCTCAACCCATATTTTTTTTACACATCTTCTGCTTTCGCTATTCATATTGCCCCGCGTTAAGCGTGCCGGAAACCTCGAAAAGCGGCATCCTTTTCCAGATAAAGCGCTTTTGACTGCCGTATCGACTCGGACAGCTTTTTGCCGAAATAGTTCTCAAGGAGCCTTACGTTAGCCTCTAAAAGGCACCTGTGGAATTCATCGTCTTCCATATCCGTGAAGTTCACGCTCAAAAGGTCGGAATTGACATGCTTATGCTCATAAAAATCCTCGCAGTCCTTAAGCAACCCTTTTGTGATAGCGTGATAATACAAGGGAGACCCGGGATAAGGCGTAACAGGCCGTATGGTCCTGATCTGGGACCCGTCGTCATACTTCAAAAGGAACTCCACGCCTTTTTCCAGAGTCTCTTTGTCCTCGCCGATGTTCCCGAATATGATATTGAGGCCCGGGCTTATGCCGACCTCAAGCGTGTTCTCGATCCCCTTTATCACCTGCTCGGTCGTCAGGGCCTTGTTCATGTTCTTGAGTATGCGGTCATCCATGGCCTCTATACCGTAGTTGACAAATACGCACCCTGCCTTCTTCATCAGCTCAAGCACCTTCTTCGTGGCAAAGTTGAGCCTGCCGTTGCAATACCAGTTTATGCCGAGCCCCGCACGAAGAAAATCCTCGCACAGCTCCGTCGTCCTCGCCTCCGAGCACATGAAAAGATCGTCGCAGAAAGATATGTAGGTGACGTTATACCTGTCCTTGAGCGTCTTTATCTCGTCTATTATGCTCTTGGCTGTCCTTGGGCGGAACCCCTTGTCCATCCTGTAGCAGAAATTGCACTTATAAGGGCAGCCCCGGCCCGTTATTATAGGAAGACCTTTCTGGTTGTGTTTGATATTGGGAAAACGGAACAGGGAGTAATATTCCATGTTAAAGAGATCCCATGCCGGATACGGTATCGAATCGAGGTCCTTTATCAGCGGCCGCGATGGCGTCTGGATGAACTTTCCGCTCTCTTTGTCTATATAGGCTATGCCCTTAACATCTTTCCACGGAGAATCATTTTCGATGGCCTTGCATAACTCCACGATAGTCTTTTCGCCCTCGCCTGTCACGACAGCGTCCGCTTCCGTCTTCTTCAGGAAATACTGCGGCTCAGGCGACGGGCCGTGCCCGCCGATGACATAGACCGGCCTGTTCTTTGACTTATTTACGGCCTCGGATATCTTGAGCAATTTCCTGTATTGGTAATATCCGCCCGAAACGCCCATGCCCACCAGGTCAAACCGGTGTTCATCAAGATAAGCGGTGATATGCCCCTCCGGAAGATGGCCCGCATCCTGCTGATAGACGGTCACATCGTGCCCCGCCTCCCTCAGCGCGGCCGCGACGTATCCCAATCCCAGAGGGAACCAGTGCAGGAACGAATCGTTGTCATAGGCTATCAAGAGTATCTTCATGCTGTTTCCAGTGCCGGCTCTTCATTAAAACGCTTTTTATAGACCCTGTATTCCAGGTCGCGCAGGCCTCTTGCCGCCTCGCTATCGGCCGCGGTAAGCAACCGCTTCACTTCGTCGCGCATCGCTGGCTCGGTCTCCTGAAAAAGTATAAAATTGTCCATGAGCCTCTTGCCCTCTTCCTTTGTCTTCGGGTCTACTTTGAGGACGGTGTCCTCGAACGTGATGTAATTCTCATTCAGATAGTCCATGTCGCGGACGGATCCTTCGTCCTCGATCCTGTTGAGCGCGTTCAAGTCGATCATGCCTTCTTTCATGCAATACTCTCTCAGCTCCGTTCCGGCGTAAGGGTAAAATATCCTTGCGGAAGCATGGTCGATGCCCCATTTGCCGCTTAAGCGGACATCCTGCCACATGTCTTCCAGCGTTTCATGGGGAAGGAAGAACATGAAATTGGCGACTTTCCGCAAGCCGTACTCAGTGATTATTTCGAAACATCTTTCGTACGCCTCATTGGATATGGGCTTGTTGAGGACCTTTTTTCTCAGCCGCTCATTCGACGTTTCCACCCCCACGCTCACTGACCGGCAACCCATCTCCGCCAGCATCCTGGCATTGTCGCGGTTTATCGTTTGCGCGGTCGTTTCGATGGTGAACGGCAGCGCTATGCTTTTTTTGTAAATGCTTGCGAATTTTGACAGATAATCCTTCGGCATCGAAAGGAATGTCTCGTCCCAGAAGCGCAGGAATTCCAGGTCATAGCGCTCCTTCAGGAAAAGAAGCTCGTCTGTGAGATAAGAAAGGCTCTTGAACCGCGGGCGTCTGCTTTCCCCGCCATATATGCGCCCGAAGAGGTCGTTTATGCAAAAATTGCATACATACGGGCATCCCCTGCCGATGAAAACGCTTCCCCGCCTGTAAAGTTTCCCTTCAAAGGGATAGTAGAAATTGGCATCGTTGTACATGGACCAATCCAACATGGGAACGTCGTCGCTGAACTGCATCAGCGGCCTCAGGGGATTCTTTATGACCTTACCGTCCTTCTTTATCCACAGGTTCTTGATGGAGGTATCCGTCTTTCCGCTGTCTATAGCATCGAGGAGGTCGACAAGCGCCAGCTCCCCCTCGCCCACGCAGACCATCGACACCTCGTCATGTTTTATGACTTGCTCCGGCCTGACCGTGGCGTGAACGCCGCCCACTATGATGGGGATATCCGGCACCATTGCGCGGACCTTCCTTATAAGAAAAAGCGCAAAGGGCCAATCGTCGGAAAACGACGAAAAGCCGATGACATCGATCTTGCGGTTCACGATAGCGCCTCTGAGATCGCCCAAAAGGCTCATGATGGACTTTTTCCGCGGCATGACCTCTTTATTCTTTATCGCCCTGAATTCAAGGTCTATGCGGGGCTTGTCCTTATACGACCTGTACGATGCCGCTGCCTTATCGCTCGTGTAATCCGCGGTGTCAAAAAATATGAACTTGTGCCCTGCTTTTTTGGCAAAAGCCGACATGCTCGAGATGCCCGGATACTGGACGCCCGAGACCAGCCTGTTGCAATGTATCATCAAAACCGTTGCCATGCGCTATCCTGCTTATCGTTTCAGGCCACTTCCACAAATGATATCGCGTTTGAATAAGGAAGTTTATTTATCTTTATATTCTTACCGTTGAAGAAATCATCTATCGCTTTATTGGCGCCCGCGAACGCGCCGTAATCATCCAGCACCACGATGCCCCCTTTGGAGACGAGCGGATACAGCTCTTTAAGGCAAACAGCCGTCGCTTCATGCAAGTCCACATCGATATGCAAAAGGGATATCTTGAGATGGGGATTTTTAGCTTTGTACTCCGGGACGGTCTTCAATATGTCCCCTTCAACGAGATCTATGTTCTGGTATAAGCCGAGCTTTTGAAGTACGGAGACGAACTGGTCCTTGCTGATGCTCTGGCTGCCTGCCTCTTTTATGAATTGCGCCCTGCGCTCCACATCCTTTTCATACTTCGCCGCCGGAAATTCCCCGAACGTATCGAACGCCACTATCTTCTTTGAGTGGACGTTCTCGAAAAGCGCCCTGAATTTGATGAAACGCGAAAGCGAGACGCCTTTAAAGACGCCGCACTCCACTATGTCCCCCGCTATGCCGGATACCCTCCTGAAAAGGTCGAGGTGTGTCGCGAACTTACTTATCCTGTTGATGGGGGCCGTCAGGTAGAAATTATTCTCGTAATCGAACTGTTTTGCGAAATCAAGCTCTATCATATGCCTCTCCTTAGCGCCTGCGGCTATTTTTTCAGTTTCTTCCTTATATCTTTCTCGCTCGGCATGATCCGTTTCTCGCCGTCTCCCATGATCGCGTCTATATCCCTTATTCTTTTCCTGAGCATATCCATCGCCGCAACCTCAAGGCTCGCGGCGTGGTCGGTCCCCCACATGCCGTGGTTCAGCGTTATGTGGCGCTCGATGATCTTCGCCCCCAGCACCGACGCGTAGACGGTCGGCTCAACGTTATACTCGTGGCCGCTGTATCCGATGACGCAGCCGTAACGTTTTTTGAGGGTCTTTACGCAGTTGATGTTCAGCTCTTCTTTCGGTGTCGGATAGCTGGAATTCGTGTGCATGAGGGCAAAATCCGACGCGTACCTTTTCAATACATCCACGAGGTCATCCACTTCCTTCATCGAGCTCATCCCGGTGGACGCTATTATCGGCACCCCGGTCTTGGCGGCGGTCTCTATCAGTTTCAAGTCCGATATCTTGGCGGAAGGTATCTTGATGAACGGCATTTTATAGCCCAGGCTGAACCGGAGGCTGTCCATGTCCCAAACGGACGCGGTCCAGTCGATCGGCTTCTCCCTGCAGTACTTATCTATGTAATCGTATTCTTCCCTGCCGAATTCTATCTTCTTCTTGTATTCAAGATATGTCATCCTGCCCCAAGGGGTATCCCTCAAGACCTTCTTCTGCTTTTCAGGGATGCATTTATCCGGATTCCTCTTCTGGAATTTGGCGCAGTTCCAATGGCATGCGAAGACCGCGTCGATCAGCCTTTTGGCGATATTCAGGTCGCCGTTATGATTTATCCCTATTTCCCCTATAAGGTAAATACCGTCGATATCCTTGAAACGCATCATATCGCTCACCTCTTTTATTTCGATTTGAAGAACCGGCCTATTTTTTGGGCTTCCTTGAAATCTTTCTCGCTGTCTATGTCTACCGAAGAGAATACGCCATCCTGCTTATATAATCTTGCGGCCTTGCCGTACCAAGAATTATGGCCGCGGAAGTGGCCCACGTTGACGGCGTAAAACATGCCGTTCTCGACCGTATATTCAAAGCCGAAATCATCCGTGCCGCGGCGCTTGCCTTCTGTTTTGAACAAAGGCCTGCTTGACCTCCAAACGAACGGACTGACGCTGAAGCACGAGATAACGGCGTCCGGGCCGTCTTTTTCTATGATCTTCGCTATAGAACGGTAGTCCTCCTTCGTCCTGAAAGGCGACGTCGGGTTCAGCAACCAGAGATAATCTTTACCGGACATCCCGTATCGGCGGATCAAAAGCTGCATAAGGTCCTTGATGCATGCCCTCTTCGTCGCAAGCCTCTTCTCCCTAAGGTGTTTCACGGCTCCGGCCGGTGGCCTGTAGGCAATCCTGTCGGTAGATACTATCACCTTGTCGAAAATGCCGTCCGGTATCGTTGCCAACGTAAAATCGACCAGGCATTTCCCGCCCAAAAAGGAGCGCCAGTTCTTGTCCCTACACCGGCTCGAATTGTTCTTGGCCGGGACCAGTCCGTAATGTCTTATATTATTTCTCTTCATTTAGGAGTTTCTCTTTTATGAGTTTACCCACTATCGCCTCATCCTTCAGCCCGAAATCGGCAGGCGAAAACGTTCCGCCTTTTTTGTGCCAGGCCTCCAGTATGAGGGCGATATCATCCTTAACGCATAATATCTCGGAGCCAAAACGGTCTATCATGTAAAAACCATCTTCCTTCCTGAACCTCAAGTTGGACGGGACTGAGCATTTCAGGCCGGAAAGCTTCACTGTCGGCTCTTTTTCGGCCACCCGGCCTTTCGGTTTGACGGGCCACCCTATCCTGAGTATATCAGCCGAAGACATCCTACCGGCATAGGCCAGCGCGCACAGCCTGCAGCCTCCGTTGCATTCGTCGAACATCTCGCAGGCTTTGCACTCATCCGGGAAATATTCACCGGACCGCCACTTTTTCATGTTCGCCCATACGCCCTTTAATCCGGCTTCGAATATGTTGCCGTAGCTTTCCTTCTCGTGGACGCAGGCATGGGCGTCGCCATTCGCGTTCAGCGATATCATCTTGTTCCCGGCGGGGCAGCCGTGAGAATAAAATTTCGCGTACCTTTTTTTATCGTCATCCCCTACGAGCAGGCACAGCGGGAACGGAACAAGCGTTCCGACCTGCATCGGGAAATCCTTCTCCACCCTCATCAACTCATCGATTATGCGGCGCGCTTCCTTCTGGTATATAAGGAACTCTTTCTGCTCGTTCACGTCCTTTGTAATGTGCGGGGTCACACGCGTCCCGAAGAATTTTTTGGCTCCGAGTTCCGAGGCGAGCTTCGCTGTCTCGTAAATATCGCCTATGTTCGTTTCGGATATTATCATGTTTACGCTTATACGTATGCCGACCGAGACGGCGTTCTTTATGCCATCGACGATCTTGGCATAGGCGCCCTTCATCGATACGAGGTAATCGTTCCTCTCTGGGATGTGGGAATTCAGGGATGTCAGGACATGCTCCAGACCGGCCTCTTTGAGTTTCTTGAGCTTCCCGGCCGAATTCGCCACGGCGAGTGTGGAATTACAGGTAACACTGGCGCCGGCGCCCTTCGCCTTTTTTATGCCCTGCAGGAGCAACGGGCTGTTCAAAAGCGGCTCACCCCCCGTGAAGATCACGTGCATGATGCCGTTCTTTATAAGTTCATCCAGTATCCTGTCGAGCTCGGCCTGCGACATGAAAACCGGTTTCGTCTTCTCCGGCCGCCAGAAGTTGTAACAATGCCTGCAGCTGAAACAGCATGAAGATGTAAGCTCTATATGCACGGTTGTAGGCAATGAAAGCGTCATGTCGTTTTCCAAAGTGGCTATGGGGGTCTTGACTATTTTTTTCAGCATTATTTTTTCATCGCTCCTCTTGCTATTATATAAGCCGTCTTATTGTTAAGGGTGTCGGTCCGGAAAGATTCCTTCCCTGAAAGGCCGAAAAGATCCACGTTATCGAAGTGGCGTTTCATCATGGCGCTGAGACTGTTATATGTGAGGTTGCTTATATGGAAGGGGTTTTCTGTCTGGCCGGTTATATCTTCCGAGACCGGGCATGTCAGCCATACCTCGCCGCCGGGCTTCAGCCAGCTCTTGGCCCTCACGAGGAACTTTTCCGGTTCGGCAAGATGCTCTATCGTCTCGACGCTGATGATCTTGCTGTAAAGCTCTTTCGGGTCGAATGACTCCACCGGCGAGGCATCGAACCGTATATTGGGCCGCCCGTGATTGCGCCTGGCGTATTCGATCGTCTTCCGGTCGCCGTCCACACCGCGGACCGCAAGCGCCTTTGAAGCCAAAAGTTCACTGCCATAGCCGCTTCCACAAGCTATATCAAGGACCGAATCACGCGGTTTCACATGCTTAAGGAAGAACCTGTAGCGCCCGAAATGCCTTTCGTAAGCGGCGGAATCGAAGGCGTTCCTTAATATGCCCATTTGCGGATCATCGTGTACATAGAAACGCTGGACATTGAACCTTCCTCTCTCGTTCCAGCTCACGCGCTTGTTTTTAAATGAGAGGGCCGCTTCAGCCATCGCGACATCATACTGGGTCTCTATGTCGACCCCCGACACTTCGTCCATTTCGAAGCCATAGGACTTCCCGGACATAAGCAGGCCGTTTAACCCGTCTATCTGCTTAGGCCTGATAAGCCATATGGCGCGATTCAACCTGTAAAGAGGCGGCTGGTCCTGGCGGTTGGTATATTTAAAGGCGCCTTTGACCAGCGGCCTGGCCCTCTTACTGCCGTCCAGCGATAATCCTCCAAAAGGATGTGTGCGAAGCCGCGTGACACCCGCCACGCTGTCAAAGCCCTTCAGTGACCGGGCGAACTTTATCGCGTCTTCGACGTGTTTCGCGGTCCTGAACGGCGCGGTGGGAGAAAGTACCGCTACCATGTCCGGCCCTGGCCGACCCATATGGCTGAGAGCGTTCTTCACAGCGTCCTTTATAGGTGCGCCATCGCCGGCCAGGGGTTTTGGCCGCCTTATCAGTATCATGCCCCTGTGTCCTTTGTACTTTTTGAGAAGCTCCGCGTCATCCGTGGACAGATAGACGTTGCGTACTGATGGGGATCCGCAAGCCGCTTCGATCGTATATTCTATGAGAGGCTTATCGCCGATAAGGATCGTGCATTTCTTATACAACCCCTTACTGCCGCTGCGGGCCAATATGAGTGCGTCTGTCTTCATCATCTCCCCTTTATACCAGCTTGTCGGCCAACAATAACGCGGTCGAGGCGAGCGACTTAAGTTCCTCTATTTTCTTAAGCCTTTCCTCGTAGGTCTTTGCCAGCTTCTTCTCTTCATCGGTCCAATTCTCATCCGGCACCTTGATGATGTTCTTGAAGGAGTCTATCATGTCTGAGGTCTCTCCCATCCTCCTCTGGATAGCCTGCCTCACCTTTCTCAATATGACGCCTTTCACATCGAGGTTCGCCTCATAGTAGTCCTTCCGGGACCCCTTTACCCAAACGCTTCTTACGGCGTTCCAGTTCTCAAGCTCCCGGATATTGATGCTGACATTGCCCTTGCTTACCTTGAGCCTTTCGACTATCTCGTCCAGGGAAAGAGGCTTGTCGCTCAGATACAGCACGGCGTAGAGCTGGGCTATGAAACGGTTCAACCCGAAGCTGTCGCACAATTTCCCGATGCTTTCAATGAACTTGTCTTGGGCGGTCTCCAACTTGCTATTCATCTGCATCCCCCTTTGATTATCTCCTGTTGCGCTTTCGATCCTCATCTGTTTTGACATAATATAAAAGCTCCCTTAAAACGCCCTCGCCGCCGGTTGTATTCAGGACGATCTTTGCTACAGCCTTTGCTTCCTTGCAGGCGTTAGCGGGACATACGGGATGCCCCACGATCCGCATCGCTTCAAGATCGTTAAGGTCGTTACCCACATAGACCACGTCCTTCAGGGGTATATTCGTGTCGCGGCAATATATTTTCAAGGCCTCGCACTTATCCGGCACATCCTGCAATACGGGTATATCGAGCTTTTTCGCTCTTTCAGCGACCACCTTGTTTCTTTCTGTGGAGAGGATCATCTGGGGTATTCCGCGGCGCTTAAAGACGCCCACCGCCAGCCCGTCAGAACGGTTGACGGTGACGCTCTCCAGGCCGTCCTCCCTCAGGATGATCTTATTATCCGTCATCACTCCGTCAAAATCGTATACTATGAGTTTTATGTTCCTCACCAGCATGTCCTCCCGCCGTCTATCACGACATTTGCCCCGGTCATATAGGAAGAAGCGTCGCTGACCAGGAAGACGACCGCGGCTTCGTATTCATCGCTCTTGGCCATGCGTCCCATAGGTATCAGATCCGTAAGCTTGCTGACGAACCCGGCCGGTTGGTTCTTATAAACTCCACCGGGAGATATGGAATTCACCCGTATGTTCTTACTTGCCCAGTAGGTAGCGCAATATTTGGTAAGCCCTATAAGGCCGTGCTTGACCACAGAATAAGTGACGGGCTTAGCGGGTTGCCCGGTTTCCGGCAGCCCTTTTTTGCGGTATATCCTCTGATCAGGCGCTATGACGCCCAGATCCGAAGAAACGTTCAGCATGACCCCGCCGCCGTGTCCGGCAAAATAGGATCCCACGACCTGGCTGCAGATAAACGCTCCGGTGAGTCCGACGGAAATATCTTTTTCCCATGACTCAAGTCCGAAGTTCTCCAGTCTGCTTCCGGCAAGGCTATCGCTTTTTTCCACCTTCGGGTTATGGGCCGCGTTATTTATGAGTATATTGGCCTTTTTGAACCTGCGGATAACCGCCGAAAGCGCGTCCTTGACGCATTTCTGATCCCTGATATCCACGGCAAAACCTTCGCATCTGACGCCGCAGGATCTATTGATATCCTGGGCGGCTTTCTTCACGGCCTTTTCGTCTATATCCCATAACACCGGTATCCCGCCCGCTTCGCCTACCGCCTTGGCGTGCCTGCGCCCTAAAAAGCCAGCGCCGCCCGTGATGATAGCCACTTTACCCCCGAGCCTGAATCTATCAAGTGTTTTCATGGTGATCCTTTTATCTTTAGGCCATCTCTTCAAAACACTCTTCGTAAACTCTCAGCCCTTCCACAAGCGCGCTTTCTGGTATCGTCAAGGGCGGGCCGAGTTTTATTGTCCCGCGCCCGGTGCATATCGAGAAGACGCCTTTTTCCATGGCCCGCTCAACGATGCGGTTCGTGAAGTCTATATCGAGCTCGTCAGAATTCTTCTTTGTGACGAAGACGCCGAAGAGCATGCCCTTACCCAGGATACGGCCGATCCGGCCGGGAAACCGCTTTTTCAATCTGGCGAGCTCCCTGGTGATTACAGCTTCTTTCCGCTTCGATACGGCCACTAGATCGTCCTTTTCGAACGCCTCCAGATTGCCCAGTCCGGCCGCGCATACCAGCGGATGCCCGCCGTGCGTGCTGGTATAGGTCGGGTCAAGCTCGATCAGGCCGGCGCCTCCCAATACGGCCGAAAGCGGCAGGCTCGACGAGATCGCCTTACCGCAGATAACCATATCGGGCTCCACGCCGTAGTGCTCGTAGGCGAAAAATTTGCCCGTCCTGCCGAAACCCGCCTGTATCTCGTCAAATACCAGAAGCGACTTGTTCTCTTTGGACCACTTTCTCATCGTCTTTATATAATCTACCGGATAGAAGACCGCTCCCCATCCCTGGAACGATTCGACAAAGAACGCGGCGATCTCGTTCAGTTTAACGCCGCCCTTTTCAAGGTCTTTCAAATGCTTAAAGAAGAGAGCTTCCCCCCTCAACCCGGATCTTTCCAATGCCCATGGATAAGGGAACGGCATATGAACCATGTTCGGGTCGAGGTAGCCTATCCATTTCTTTCCGTCATGCTGGCCGCCTGCCATCTGGGAGCCCATCGTCTTGCCGTGGAAATTCCCCTCTCCTCCGACGATAACTGCCTTCCGTGGCGT
The DNA here is from genome assembly GCA_016929115.1 of Candidatus Omnitrophota bacterium. GTDB lineage: Bacteria > Omnitrophota > Gorgyraeia > 2-01-FULL-45-10 > 2-01-FULL-45-10 > JAFGJL01. Next base: position 45,741 of record JAFGJL010000010.1, read on the forward strand.
GAACTGCATGCCGTAGTACCGGGCCAGCTTTATCGCCCTCTCGCTGGCCTCTGTCCCGGAACTGAATAATGACGCCTTCTTCAGGTAAGAAGGCGTCATTGAAATGAGCTTTTCCAGGAATGCCGCCCTTATGGGGGTAGGATAAGAATAGCTATGGAGAAGCGGCTTGTCCAACTGCTCCTTGACGCGCTTTATTATACGGCTATTGCCGTGGCCGGCATTGGTAACAAAAATGGACGACGTGAAGTCTATCCATTTGTTCCCCCAGGAGTCAAAGACCTGGTATCCTTCGGCATGGTCCCATATCACAGGCAACTGGTCCATCACGTTGGAGGACTCGTACTTTTTGATCTTTTTCAGCAGTTTCAGCGACTGTGGCACCGGGATCTTAGTTTTGATGCAACGGTACTTTGTAAGCACTTTCGGAACGGCTCGCGGCGTCAGGTTGAACTTAAAACCACTCATCTTTACACCTCTTTCTTTGATCTTATCGTTGCCGAATATGCTGAACTAACGACTCCTGGACATTTCCGGGACGTTCATCTCTCTTGTCGTAGGGACATAGCGCTTAGCTTGCTCAATATCCTTCCCGGATGACGTCAGGGTATACTTGACGGATAAGTATAGGGCGGAATCCATGACCTTTTCGCCCACACGTATCTCCTTTAAAATCAGGGCCCTGCCTCCGGCGATAACCCTGACATACCGGTCGTCCAATATAGTAACGATCTTGCCGTTACAAAAAGGATGGAATTCCTGCGAGACCGATGTGTCGATATAGCTGTCCAGGATATGCACCTTTTGGCCGTTGTAATAGGTATAGGCTCCCGGATAAGGGACGCTGAACGCCCTTATGAACCGTTCGACCGAGTTGATATCCCAATCCCAGTTTATGATGCCGTTCTGCTCCGTATAAAGGCGCGGATAATAAAAGCTTTTGTTGTGGTCCTGGGGCCTGGCGGGAACGGGATCCTCCTTTAAAAGAATGTCGAGAAACCCGCTCAGGAGCTTCTTGCAATTGTCCACTTCCGCGATCAGGTAATCGACCGGCTTGGGGTGATCCTTTTTTATGGCGACGCGGCCCTGGAGGATCACGTCTCCGCTGTCTATGCCCTCGTCGAGATAATGGACGGTGTCCCCTACCGTGTTGATGCCGTTCAGGATGCGCCAGGTATTCAACGCCCCTCCCCTTTCATCCGGCAGATACGAGTCATGGATATTGAAGATCTGCCCCTTGAAATAGTCGATTATCATCTTCTTTATGATATTGCGGCAGCTCGTCGAAAAGCCGATATTGCATTTATGCCCGGACAGGATCTCGATAGCTTCGTCGCAATTGACGTTCTCCATCTTGTAGATCCTGACCAACCCACGGCTGGCCAGGGACTCCATGTCCCCGCAAAGCCCGTAAGGGGTCAGGAGCTTTTTATCCCTCATGTATTCTTCGTCCGGAGAGACGATCGCGACAGGCGGCGGGAATCCGCGCGCGTGCAATTCCTTGATCAGATGGTCTGTATAGACGATCCTGCCGAAAATGGCGAATTGAAAGTCCTTGGGCTGTTTCACGTTTGCGTCCTTTGGGTTAAAGGCTCCACACACTGTTGGAGCCGACCGGTTCTTTCAAACGGGCCTCTCTTTTCAGGTTCTTGTAATTTGAGCAAAGATGATCATAGACGGGATGTTTCTGGTTCGCCAGAAAGAAGTTCAGCTTCCTGAAATCGTCCGGTCCGTCGACTTCGCCCGTGTCGGGAGTCATGAAGGCCAGCATCCTCGGTCCGTAACACGATCTATAGCGCTTCAGGGTGTGCGTTTTGATGATATCGACATACCCGTTACCGAAATATGCGGGCGGGAAAGCCTGTCTGGGAAGCGTAAAATATTCCGGTCTGGGATCGAAGGGACACAGGCCCTGCAGATAACCGTCATGCATGCCGAACATCTTCCCTGGCGGCTCTTCGATCTCATGCACGGAAACGAGGCTGGTCGACTCCGGCCTGCTTTTTATGTACGAGACGGATTCGCTGAGCAGCGCCGGGTCACGAAGCGGGGTCGTGGGGCGTATCTGGACCCAGTATTCAGGCGCATAGTTCTCGTTCTGCTCAAACCAGCCCAGGGCATGCTCGATGACTTCCTTATCCGTTGAATTGTCCCTGGCGAATTCGGCCGGCCTCATAAAAGGCACTTCGGCACCAAAAAGTTTCGCGATCTCCGCGATCTCTTCGCTATCCGTTGAAATGATGGTCCTTTCTATATTCTTGGCCAGCTTGCATGCAACCACTGAATACGCTATTAAAGGAAAGCCACCGAGATCGCGTATATTCTTTTTGGGCACTCCCTTTGAGCCGCCGCGGGCTTGTATCAACGCGATCACATCGCTTTTTTTCATTGCTCTCTTCTCCTAATTGGAAACAGCATTACGTTCGCGCAGGCCTTTAAAGACAGGCGAACCCGGTTTGCATCTAAGGAATTTTGCGATATCGTCGCCGCTCTCCACGGCGTTCTTTATGACGACGCAGGCCTTGTCGAACGAGTCGATGAAACAATCAAGGTCTTCGCGCGAATGTGAGTAAGAGAGCATGAGGACCCCCGCAAAGCAGAGTATGCCCTCCTTGAACATCTCCTGTTGGTAAAGCGTTGCGAGGTTAAGGTTGTGGATGCCGTTTGAATCGTGCGTATTGACCATGAGCCGCACCGGATATCCCGCCAGGGAAACGTTTTTACCGACCCCGTGCCTGTCAATGATAGCCCTGAGCCCCTTCTCCAGATATTCTCCTTTCTCCCATAATTTTGCGATCACATCATTTTCCTTATAAAAATCTATCACCGCTGAAGCCGCGGCCAATGTCAATGCTTCAGGCGCGTAGGTGGAGGAGAGAAAGGCCTTGTCAAAATTTTTCATGTATTTCCTCTTCCCCGCGATAACGCCCAGAGGCATGCCGTTCGTTATGCCTTTGCCGAATGTCGCGAGGTCGGGCACCACATTAAAGAACTCCTGCGCCCCTCCCATCCTGAAGCGGAAACCCGATATCATCTCGTCGAATATGAGGAGCGCGCCGTTCTCGTGAGCCAGCGCCTTGACCTTGTTCAGGAAATCGTCCTTTGGTTTTTCCGCTATCACCGGCTCCATGATCACGGCGGCCACACGGCCGTGGTACTGCTCGAACATCTTACTTAAACCGCTTATGTCGTTATACCGGAAAGACTTGGTGAGCTCGCGCACGCATTTGGGGACACCGGCGTTGCGGTCCGTAGAGCCGATATACCAGTCCTGGAAGCCGTGGTAGCCGTAACATAATATCATCTCTTTTCCTGTAACGGCCCTTGCCAGCCTCACGGCCGCCGCGCACACATCGCTGCCGTTCTTGGAAAATTTGAGCATCTCGGCACACGGAATGCATTCAACAAGCTTTTCGGCCACCTCCACCTCCAGCGGATTGAGCAGGCTGAAGAGTATGCCTTTATCCATCTGTTTTTTTATGGCCTCATTGATGGGCTCGTAATTATGCCCCAAGGTGGTCGGCCCGCACCCCATTACCATGTCGATAAACTCGTTGCCGTCAACGTCCCAGACATGGGAACCCTTCTGCCGGATGACGTATTTCGGCGCGGCACCGTCCGGAAAGACGCCCGGGGACCTGCTGAATGTCTGAGTGCCAGTAGCTATCACCTTGAGCGCTCTCCGCCATAATTCGTCGCTCTTCTTGATGCCGTACCTCAAGCCAAGTTTTTTGTTTGCTGACATATCGCCTCCTTATCTTCGAGCCATTTTTCCACCATACAACGGTACCTGCACAACGCGCCGGCATGATCACCGTCCGAAGCCCTTGCGGTCTGCAGGATATAGTTACCCTCATAACCGCCGGCACGAAGAGCGCTGAGAGCACCGGCTATATCGGCATCCCCTTCTCCCAGGGGCACGGTCGTGCCCTTGAACTTCCTGTCCTTTATATGGACGTTCTTTATCCTGCCGCCATAAGCCGGGAACTCCTCTTTAAAATCATAGCCCAGCGAAGCGCTGTTACCGATATCGTAATTGATACCGAAATGTTCCGGATCAAATTTAGCGATGAACTTCTTAAGGCGGGACGGCCTAAAATCCGATTCGAATACTATGACCGCCCCGCTATCGCGAAGGACAGGAGCGACCGAAGCCATGCCTCTCAATAATTCCTCCTCCTGATCCTTATTTTCCAGGCTGCCTTTATCCACCAGCGGGACCACTATCTTCTTTATGCCTAATTCGGCGCATGAGGAGACTATTTTCTTAAAATCATCCAGCAGACTTGTGTTGCGGGACCCTTGCGCTTTATAAAAAGGCTCCTGGATATAGGTGTCGCAGGTTATGGACCTTATAGCCATATCGTTCTTCTTCATTAATTCCTTGATCTCAAGACGGCCCGCTCTGCTCATGAGGGGGTTCTCGTTCAATCTTTCCTGCTCAATAACCCATTCCATCAGCCTGAACCCATGCTTCTTTGCAATGGCGAACTCATCGCGCCATGTCTGCCAAGGGAAGGCCTGTATCCTGCCTTCCTCTATAACCGAAAACCGGCCCTGCATAAAACCTATTCGCGCTGGATCCATATTATCCTCTATTTACTACTTTTAGAACGTTTTGAACGATTATACTAACGTAGCACTATCTTGTCAAGGCAAAAATGGGGATGATCGGGATTATCTTAAAGGATTGATCGCTTCTTCTTTTTCTATGCCGAAGGCCTTCTTGAGTTCGTATATAATGCGGTGCAGCGGCATCTGCCTGTAAGGGCGCAGGGTAATACCATCTCTGACCTGCCGCAGGTCAATACTATAATATAGATCCTTATATGGAACCCCATTTATCACTACATTATCCACTTCCTCACCCCTGACTAAGGAGGGATCATTAACTATATCTTCTACTGAGGCTATCTCGCCGTCATCTTTTCTGAAATATTCCCCATAAAAGGCGTCAAAGACACGCCACTTACCGTTGATCTTGACAAGCGATACAAAATTTCTTGCCTTGTGCTCTTTATCATAGAACTTCTCAAGAAATGCCGGCAGGCCGGCATATGAACAGAGCGTGGTAAAGACATCCTGGAATTGCTCGGGCACAGCGTATCCCCTGATGATGATATTCAATACATGGTCATCGATGACAGGCGCTCCTGCGGACAGTTCCCTGATATTATCATGCGTCCATTCGAGTATCGCCAAGGCCTTCTCTTCGTCGGTCCGGCAGCCCGCCGTTATCTCCCTGGCCAGCCTTGCGTATTCATAATGGCGCGCGAGGAACTGCGTCCACTTTACATATAACGGCATGTGGATATGCCTCAGGCGCCCATCGACTCCCTGACGTATCGATACGTCAATATTCGCTATCGCTATCACAGCGGCAAAAAGAACTAAAAAAACGGCAAGATACCGTATTTTTCTCATCCTTATCCCCTTCTCTCTATTCGCTGAGCCCGAGAAGCGCTCCGGCCGCTCTCCAATAATACTTTATATCTTCAACAGACCGTATGCTCATGAGGTTAGCCATGATCACCTTCGGGGATGTGTAAAATTTCAGATACGCCTTTTTATAGTATTTTAACAACCTTTCTTTCCCCAGCTGCGGGTTCACGTATATCGGGTTGGAAAAGTCCGTGGAGGTGTAGTCATCCCAGGCGACGCCTTGCCTCAATCCCCCGTCGATCCTGCATTGCTCCAGAAGCTCCGTTCCCGGAAAAGGCACCGGAAGGTAGAATATCGCCGTATGCGTCGCGAGCTTCCTGGCAAAATCGATCGTATTCTCCACTTCCCTTGACGTCTCGCCGGGGAACCCTAATATATATGAAGCGTATACTTGTATGCCTGCCTTTTTTACCGCGTTGACCGCCCTGACGACCTGTGCCGGGGTCTGGTTCTTCTTCATAAGTTTAAGCGATGATTCGTTCGCTGACTCAACGCCAAAGACTATCTGCCAGCAACCGGCCTTCTTCATTAGCCGGGCGAGATCTTCATCTATCTGGTCCACCCTCGCGTTGCACATCCAGGACAGGTCATACCTTCCTTTAATAAGGCGCTCGCAGAATTCAACAACATATTTCCTTGAAGTCAGAAAACTTGAATCTTGGATAAAGAAACCCCTGGCCCTGTGCTCTCGTATCAGGTAATCCATCTCCTCGAATATCTTATCGAGCCCTTTCATCCTCAGTTTCCTGCCGTGGATCTTGGAGGCGGAGCAGAACGTGCACTGGTACGGGCATCCCCGCGTCGTCAGTAACGGATAGCTCGGGAGCCTTTTATATTGAGTAGAGTGCGGAAAGTACTTGTCAAGCTTCAGCAGGTCGTATGCCGGCATCGGCAATATATCCAGGTTCGCGATCGGATGGCGCAGCCTTGTCATCTTCACGGCTGTGCCGTCCCTGTAAGCGATGCCGTTGATCTCTTCCAATTTCATGCCTTTGCCCGATCTCCAGTCGAGTACATCTAAAAAAGTGAGTTCCCCCTCGCCTATCACGACCATATCAGCTGCCGGGCACTCCGACATCGTCTTTTCAGGAAGGACCGTAGCATGAACTCCTCCCAGGACGACCAAGGATCCGGGCAATGCTTTGCGCACGATATTGGCAGTCTTGAACGTGTAACCAGCTGTGTTCGTAAAACAAGGCATTCCGACGACATCGTAATTCTTGGACTTCAGATGCTTCTCCAAATCGTCGTCGCGCATGCCCTCCACGCCGGTATCGAATATTTCGACGCTATATCCCTTCTCCCTGATATAGGCGGCTATGGAAAGCATGCCTATAGGAGGCACAAAACCTCCTCCCCTGTGGAACTTGCCCCACAGGACCCTGAAAGGGACTATCGGATGCAAGAGAAGTATCTTCAAGCCTATTTTTTCCACACGCTTTCCAGGTTTTTGTAAAATAACGGCGCGTTGGACGCGAGAGAATATTCTTTTAAGGCCTTTTCCCTGCCTTTCCTGCCCATCGCGTCACGCAAGGCGGGATCCTCGACCAGCATCGATAATTTGCGTATCCATTCCTCGACGCTGCCGGCAAGGAAACCGTTTATCCCGTCATCTATTATGTCCAGGTTTGTACCTACGGGAGAAGCCACGACGGGAAGCCCGCATGTCATATAAAGTATCGCCTTAAAGCCGCACTTGCCCTTTGTCCAATCGGTATCCGGCATCGGCATTATGCCTATATCAAAAGACCTGATATCGTCCCTTTCGGTATCCAAAGACCACTCCCTGATTATTATCCTTTCGTGGCTTATCCCATCGGATCTGCTGCCCACAAGGCATATCTTTAGATCCTTATATTTATCGAGCAGCGACAGGAATGCCCGCTCAAGGTTTTTCAGATAGACCCGGGTGGTATGGCTGCCTATCCAGCCTATAACTACATCATCCTTGCCGCCCTTGGCGGGACCCGGCCCGTTATATTTATCCGTATCTATGCATGTCGGGATTATGCTGACATTCTTATTTAAAAGCCTGGCGTGGTCTCGCAAAAATTCATTCCCGGCTATGACGAGGGAGCTGTGCTTTATTATAAAGTCCGTCTTCCAGGGGCACTTCATCATGCTCATGATCTTAGCCGATCCTTCAGGCGGAAGATATATCGCGTCATCGAAGTCAAATATGACCTTTTTACCGAATAAGAAGAGCGCGGCCTCGAATAACGGCGGCCCTATGGGGAACATCTCCCTGTGTATAAAGACAATGTCGTAAAAGAGCGCTCTTGCCAGGTCGACGAGCCGGCGGCATGAGCAGAAGATGAATAAGAGGAATTTGCCGATCGCGTGGCCTTTTTCGTACAATATGCCGTAAAAACGGGACGTAAGAAAAGGCCTGACGGCATATCTTATGCCGGCCTTGTCGAGGACAGGCAGGAACTGCTCCACCCTCAGGCGGACGCTCGCTCCTTCTTTAGGATAAGGGACGATAAATATAACCCTCTTTTTCATCAAGCGGTCATATATCGCGCTGTAAACGGATGAGCCCAGACTCATGGGAAGATGTTCTGCCGCGACTTTTCCGCACCGCTCACGCATCGATCCGCCTTCTTTCACAAGGTCCTCTAGAACGCCCAGGGCCGCGATGTATGAACCGGTATCGCAAGAGCCGACCACGACACCCGCCCTGTTTTTAGAGACGAGCTCTTCGACGTCACCCATTCCGGAGTTTATGACTACCGGAAGTCCGGCCGCAAGATATTCGGCTATCTTTATAGGGAATGAGTCGAGCCGCTGATTCGGCCGTTTGAACAATATGCCGGCAGTCGCGCCGCGGAGGTATCTCGGGACATCTTCATAGCGCGCCTTTACGATCATGACGCCTTCCAGCTTCCTCTCCTTTATCATGCGGCCGAGGCTGCCGTCTTTATCGTCCGTCAGGAACAGGAATTCCGAGCCTGGACGCGCCTTTTTTACGGCCTCGAAAAAGCTCAGCATCTCAGGCAGCATATACCATCCGGATAATGACCCAAGGTAGACGAGCTTTATCCCGCCGCCCGATGGCGGATACGCGCCTTGCAGGTTTCCGGCGAAGCGCTCGATATCGACGCAGCATGGAAGGACCGTTATCCGCGGAGGCCTCTTCCTTGAGGATGCCATATTTTCCAGCTGCCCCTTATGGACGTTCGTTTCGACTATGACCTCATCCGAATTAAGGACGCACAGCCTTTCGAGGTACGCGAGCGCTTTGTATGTCAGCGACCCCCGCTTTATCCTCCCGCTCAGGCGGTACCCTTCGGCCAGGGAGCTCTTCATATCGAATATGAACCTGGCGCCGCAAAGTTTTGCGGGAACCAGCGATATGCATGCGCTCATTATGCCGCGGGCATGGACAATATCTATCTTCTTTGTGATGCATGTCCACAGGGCGACGAGAGAGCCGAGCTTGATATCGAATGGTTTTGCGATTATGAAAGGCTTATGGTGGAACTTCAGCCTTATCCATCCTATTCCGGCATCCTTTAATTCTTTTGAAACGTCGGCGCCGGCCGCTGGCTCTTTCTCAAAAGACATAAGATAGAACTTTATGCCTTGAGCCGATAGTGCGGAGATGTAGGGAAGCGCCTGGCTCTTAACGAGCGGCTCTGTCGCGGCATTATAGGATACGAATAAGGCCCTTTTGTCTTTTGGCATCTTTCCGCTCACTGCTCCTCGGCCTTTTGGCCCTTCTTGGGGCGGCTTGTCTTCGCGAGCCCGTAGGCCGCGAATATTATATAGACAGGCACGATCATGTCCCTGTGTCTCAGGAGCGTCTCATAGTTGGCTTCCGAAAGCCCGAGAGCCGAAGTGAAGAACAACCCGACGGTGATCAGGGCGAGCTTATCCGCCGTCATCTTTTTAAAGGAGAAGCACAATCCCGCTGCGGCAAAGACAACGACCAGATACCATGCGAGCATCTGCGGCAATATTACGAGCTGCTGGATCTTATTAAACGCAAGAGGCGACGGCCCGAATAAAAATACGCATACGCCCTTCAGATAAGCTATGATCATGTGAAAGGCGGATACGCCGTCCTGACAGATGCTCCTTCCCGTGGGTATATATGTATAATAACTTTCCGGCAACAGCTTGTATGTAAGGCCTCCGCGATAATTCAGGATCAAGTGATAATTCAGCATGAACGAGAGCTTTGTCCAGATAAAATCGAACAGCCGGCCGCTCGCCGGATAGAAAGCAAGGAGTGCCCCGGCGAAGGTAAGCGCCACCCGCCTGTAAGAGAACGCGAACCTGATAAAAAGGTATGCGGCCAGGAAGCCCGCCAGGACGAGCATGGCATTTACCCTCAGCTCAGCGAGCAGCCATAAAGCGATAGCGGTCACGGCCATAGCTATCAACGGCCCCCTCGCATCATCGGTCTTCTTTATGAACAATACCTGGGATATGACCAGCATGACCAGCAGGTTTATCAGGGTATCGCGCTGGATACTGGCTGAATAAATAATAAAGGATGGCATGAAGAGCGCTATAGCAAGGGAGATCCGCCCTGTCCGTTCGTCAAAAGCGCGCCTTGCCACATTATATGTCAAAAACGCCGTAAGAACGCTTGCGCCGCTTATGAAGAATCTTAAAAGGACCGGCGCATACCCGAATACATAATAAAATCCTCCTATTATGTATGAAAAGAGGGTTACGCCGTATTCCCTTATAGAAGGCAGTAGGCCGCAGTAATTCACCGGCGTCCCTAAAAGCCCGCCTATCAGCGAATAATCGTTGGGGATGCATTGCGCGGGCAGCGCCAAAGTATTGAACCCTTTCAGCACGAGCGCTATGTACCACCCCATTATCGAATACGCCTCTCCGTCGAACGCGTATATGGGCCTTTTGAGGCCGGCGATGAAGACGTGATAATACGCTGCGCCGATGCAGAACCTTACGATGAGCGCAAGCATAGCGATCTTGACGCAAAATACGGCCGGTTTCTCCTCGTTAAAAAATTTATTGATCATCGAAGCGGCCTCGCAGCAAAAATGCGCCTGAGCGAAACGGCGAGCATGAGAGCCATAAGAGCCGCGCAGATGTAGAGCAGCTCGTAAAGGCCTTTCGGCTTAAATATAAAACGCACCCGCTTGTCCCCTGCCCTGACCTGGACGGCCCTGAACGCGTAATCCGCCTTAAGGACAGGCCTCTCTTTGCCGTCGACGAACGCCCTCCAGCCAGGAAAATACGTGTCGGAAAGTACCAGGACGCCCTCTTCATCCCCTTCCGTCTCCACTACAACCTCGTTCGGGCCGTAACTCAAGATGTCCGGATACGATATCCCGGATCCCGCCACCTTTTCCAGCGCAACTCCATGGACGCGCTCGACGACCGCCTCTCTGGCCGGGTCGAAGGAATCCTCGCGGATCATGCCGTAAGCGGCTTCGCTGTCGGGAGCGACGCGGACGTTGCCGGTAATGAACGCGCGCGGCATGGCGCCCGCGTTCCCGTATATCTTTACCTCTTTATCGTATACGAGCTCCCACCTATCGGCCGTTATCTCCTTTTCCGAGACCAGGTATTTGACGTTCAGGAACGGCAGGAACTTGCTGTTGTAGTCATTAAAGCGCTCTATGACGATCTCGTCCGGCTCATCGCCCATGATGAACCGGTAATACCAGCGGGCCTGGCCCAGGTTCTCGTATCCGCGCACATCGTAGAGGCCATAAGGCATGGCGGTGTTCGGCGGATACATGTCCCCGCGCGGCGAGCTTGTCCTCTCGGAAAAACCTACGATCCTGAACAGGCCGCGGTCTGCGCTGAGGAAACGGGCCGCGTTAGTTACGGGATAGGCGTTCGACGCGCGCGAATACGCCGGAAAGACGAGGCCGTGCATGAGAAGATCGACCGCAAGCACGATGACGACAACCCCGGTGAAGACGGCCTTGCGCTTCGACACCGCAAGAGCCGCTATCGCGAGGAATGAGACGAGCGCCAGGCCGAGCGGCACGCGCGCCTCATCGGACGCAAGCAATGAGCCGTAAGCGGATCGCAGCGTCGCCAGATACTGTGTAAAGGCGCTGAGGCTCTTCAGGCTGTGCGTCCCGTCAAAAAGCGCGCCGGGAAGCGCCTTCTCGGCGGCGGCAAGGAATGATTTAGCCGATACCATATTGACGCGCGATAAAATCTCAAGGCAGCCGAATAGAGAGATGAGGAGCGCGAGCGCGATCACCGCTATCTTGACGAATTTTTTTCCGTCATCCCGTAAAAGCCCGTCGCATCCCCAGCCAGCCATGACAGCCACCGAAAAGGCGTAGAGCGTCGTGAGCCGGTAATGGTCCACGGACTGGAAATAAGGCATTAATTTTATGACCGGCTTGTAGACGAACGGCAATGCGAATGACATGAGCGCGATGAGTATCCCGCCGGAAAAGAAGAGATAAAAAAACCTGTCGTGTCTTTTGCGCGCTAAAAAACCCACCGCCGCGAGAAAGAGAGTGATGATGCCGACATACGGCGGGCTGAGGCGCATGAAGCCCCTGTTAAAAATATACGTGCCGAACCCGAGGTCCCAGCCGTCGTACTGTATGCCGTAAAAGAACGGCGAGATATACGAGATGAGCATCTGCGGATAGAGCAGGCTCAGGCCGTAACGGCCGGCTGTCCGCGTGGAATTCGCGATATTGATCTTCTGGACGATAAGCTCCGGCAATGCGTATAATACCGCTACCGTTATGATGATGAGCGCGATCGTGGCGTAACGGCCCGATCCTTTTCTATCTGAAACCGCGGACTGGATAGAACGAAAAACAAGATAGACAAGCGCCATTGCCGAGGCGTAGACGGCAAGTTGTATCTGGCCGGACCAGAAAAAAAGGGCGAATGATAAGCCGCACCAGAAGGCGGCCGATACGCTTTTCCGCGCAAGCGCCTTTTCTATCAAAAGAAGCGCGAGAGGCAGCCATGAAAAGACGCCCAGGTAGCTTAAGGTCTGGAACTGTATTACAAATGTCATGTTGAGCATATAGGCGAGCGCCGCCACCAGAGCGCCCGGCCTTCCGGAGCCGATCTGCCGGCTGTAAAAATACATACCGATACCGGCAACCGCGAACTGGCACATCAAAAATATCCCCCAAGCCTTGACGAAGCTGAAAAGAAAGAAGACGATGTTGAGCGGGTTTAACGGCGTGGCGAAGTTATTCCCCCATAACGGCGTCCCACACATGATGTAAGGGTTCCATAGCGGCATGATACCCTGCTTCATGAACTGGATAGTGACAAATTTAATGGGATACATGTAGAGCACAGGGTCTGTGTCATTATTGAAAGGAGCGGCCGACGCCGCATGGGCTATCCCCTTCCACGGATAGAAGTTATCGACGAGCCAGTCGGCGTTGAGCGGCACCATCCCGAGGAACACGAATTTGTAAAAGAATATGGCAAGGGCGGCGAGCAGTATGCCTATCATCAATATATCTTTAGCCCTTGGACTTAAAAGAATATCTTTGCGATCTTCCATATCCCCTGGTCCCACGGCACGCGATGCGATACTCCCTTTGCCTTGCCGAATTTATTTTTATTATCGAGATACCATCTGTAATTACGTATGAGCGCATCCTTGTTGGAGTATTTAGGCTTGAATCCTAATACTTTTTCCGCTTTCTCCATGGAGACAAAGGACTCGACGTATGCGGTCCCGTAATTCCACTTATAGACCGGAGAAAGTTTCAGATAATGCAACAGCTCAAGAGCCAACAGCGCCGGCTTGACCGGGAAAGATACTATCTTCTTGCCGTGCCCGGCGTAATCAAGGACCGCCTGAAAATCCTCGCGGATGGTCCTGAATTCTTTAGCGCCGAGATTGAACGTATCATTAACGGCATCCGCATCCTTCGTCATGCAGGCGTATATCGCCTCCGACAGGTCGTAGACGTCCATTAGCTGGAAGAGATTATCGCCTTTTCCCACTATCGGGAAGTTCTTCCCGGAATCCGCCCAGTCATAAAGGAGCGCGAATATCCCGAGCCTCTCAGGACCTATGAACGACTTCGGCCTTAGGATGGGGACGCACATCCCCTTCTTCCTGTATTCCCTGCAAAGGCCCTCGGCCATGATCTTCGCCCTGCCGTAGTCGCCGACCTCTTCCCCGCCGAGCGGGTCGGTCTCGTAGATGGGGTGTTTCTTGGGGATGCCGTAAACGGCTGTCGTGGATATATGGATGAATCTCCGGACCTTATGCCTTAACGCCGCGTCAAGGACGGTGCGCGTGCCTTCGACGTCTATGGAATATATGTCTTCCTTCTTGTAGAGCGGCAGCGCAGCTGCCGTATGGACGACCATGTCGATGCCCTCCATGGTTTTATCCATGAGCGCGGCATCCCTTATGTCGCATTTGATCGCCCTCACCCAGCCTCTTTCAGGGTAATCAAATTCAGCGATATCGACGCATACAATATCCCCGATCCCCTTCTCCATAAGAAGCCGGATCAGGTTGATCCCCAAAAATCCTGCTCCGCCTGTGACCAGCACCCTCATAGTAAGGCCTCCCCCATACGCTCCTTATATCCGGCGATGCATTGAATGGGCTTCAGTGTCCGCCCTAATCATAATATCCGCTCAGCTTGGCCCTGAAATCATGGATCGTATCGTAGCCGTCAACCTCTGTCCTGCGCAATAGATACGGATCGACCGACACGCCGTTCAGGCCCTTGATTGTGGAGCAGCCGCCTGTATACCCGGCCTTCTTTACCAAACTAACGATCCTGCCGTTCAGCTTCCCGTAAGGATAACTTATGGTCTTCGGATCGATACCGGTCTTGCTCAAGATCTCGTCTTTCGACCCTTTGAGCTGCGCGAGCGCCGCCTCATCATCAAGATCCGACAGCGCTATGTGGTCGATCATGTGGGAGCCTATCTCGAATCCCATGCGGCCAAGCCGCGCGACGTCGTCCCAGTCCATGTAAACACGCCTGCTGCCGTCGGTCCAGGCATTGCGGCTCTTGCCGTCTATATATGATGTTGTGACAAAAAATGTGGCCTTCATGCCCCTGGCTGCGATCGCAGCCGCGACTTCGGTGACATTATCCTTATATCCGTCATCAAAGGTCAAAGCTATATCTCTGGTCCTGTCCGCCGCGGCTCCGCCCTTGATGATATCAGAGACGGTCTTTGTGAAATACCCCCGGGCCGCGATCTCATCAAGTTGCCGCCTGAAATTTTCCGGAGGCACCCTGATGGCAAGTCGATGGTCTGCCGGGTTGCCGATCGAATGGTACATAAGGATCCTTACCCCATCCGTTTTCCCGCGAAACGGCAAAAGGGACATGACATACGCCCTGATACGATGTATATTTTTCCGCACCATAAACACACCTTAAGCCGCGAAACGTTTTTTAAATATCATCTTCAGCATGCGAAGCGCCGTCTTCGAGACCTTGAGATAGTTTTGGGAATGCTTTGAGACGCCGGTCGCGCGCTTGTAATAAGATATCGGTATCTCGACGATGCGCTTGCGCGCGCGCAGCACCTCTATCATCATCTCCGGCGAGAACTCCGGCCCTGTGCCGGAAAGCCGGTCGCGTATCTTCATGTACGTATCGCGCCATATCGCGCGGTACGTGCAGCCGACGTCGGTGAAGCGCGGCTCCTGGCCCCACCAGAGCGCCTCGACGAGCTTGCCGACCGCGACGTTGCCCCACCGCAAGGCCCCCTTCATGTTCGCGCCCTGCTCTATCATCTGCCGCGTCGTGCGCGTGCCGATGACCATGTCCGAATCCTTCAGGTACTCCAGGAACTTGCCGAGGTCCTTGGCGCGGAACGAATGGTCCGCTTCTACGACAATAAGGATGTCGCCCTTCGCGTGGTCAAGGCCGTATTTTATCGTGTCGCCGTAGCCCTTCAACTTCACCGTCTCGACGCGCGCGCCCGCCTGCTCGGCGACGCGCCTCGTCCTGTCAGCGGATGAATTGTCGACGACAAAGACCTCGTCGACCTTGCCTGCGAAGTCCTTCACCACGCAACCTATCGACTCCTCCTCGTTGTAGGCCGGTATGACGACGCTCGTCTTGAAGGAGCTGAAGAACGTCGAGCGGTACATGTAATTGGCGTAGTTGTAGTCCTCGACCGAATTGATGTTGTGGTACTCGCCTTCAAGGAAGATGCCGCGCACGGCTTTACCTTCCCTGACGAGCGTATTGATGGCGTCGGTCAGCTCGACCCTGCCGGACTTTTTCGACGGTTTGGTGCGCTCTATCGCGCCGAATATCTCGGGCGTAAAGATGTAGGTGCCGATGCCGAGGACCGGGCCATCCGCCTTATTCGGCTTCTCTTCGAGCGAGGCCACCCTGTCGCCCTTGAGTTTCACGGTGTAGTTCTTCGCTATCATCTTGAAGTCGTCGGACCTCAACAGGCAGCATGCGGCGGCGAGACCGCCCATGTCCATACCCTTCAGGATAGCGTGGTTCGAATTTATATACACTTCGTCGCCCAGGATCGTGACGAAATCCTCTTTTATCCTGTCCTTGGCGAGCAATATACCCTTCGCGAGGCCGCTCGCATGGTCATCGCAGTCTATATATTGTATCTTGACCCCGAACCGCGATCCGTCCTTCAGGAAAGACTTTATCGTATCGCCCATGTAGCCGGTTATGGCCCAGATATCCTTTATGCCGAGCCTGTCCCTCATTATCTCGATATTGCGCAGGATGACGGGTTTGCCCGCTATCTCGAGCATCACCTTCGGGATATAGGTAGTCGCCGGATAGGCTCGGACGCCCGCGCCCGCGGCCGGTATAAGAGCTTTCGTTATCATCTATCCACCCACTTTTATGACTGAAAAATAGCGGTCCTCGTAGGCCGTCTTGAAGCCGGCGCCAAGCAGATCCTTGATAACATCGTCATCCCTGCCCTTGACCGCCACCACATAATCCACCTTGTACTTCTTCGCGAGCCTCAAGCCGTCCTCGGACAGCATCATTTTATACCGCGAGACCAGCGCCTTGCGCTCGGTCTCCATGAACTCCCTGGTCCTGTTCGAGTCGCCGGTGAGGAATATCGCGCCGTCCCATGAATACGGATGGCTGACGGCCTCGTCGAGCGTCAGGCCAAAAAGCCTGTAAGCGGCGAGCATCCTGTAACGCGTCTCACCTGCCGATATGAGAGAGAGGCAGAAGAACGGTTCAGAATAGTAGACATAGCTCTTGGTGTAGATCGGGATGAGCTCTGACAACCGGATATCATTGGGTGACGGCAGTATTACGTCGCCGGGTAACGCGTTGGCGTTCAACCAGCGGAAAGCCCCGGCCATCTGCTGCAGCTTCAGGTTGTCGTTAAAGTGGTGGCGGTGGTAATTCAGCTGCATTCCGATGCCGTGAACGAGAAGCGCCGAGAAGAACAGGGCGGGCAGTGCGACCTGGAGCCAGGCCAGGCGCGTTCTCCTGGCTGCGAGGACTTTGGCAAGCGCGGCGACCGACAGGATGACCGTGATTATGAGCACGAACTTGCCGGTATAGGCGGTCCAGTGGCTCTCTTTGAAAAGTCTTCCGGTCAGTACCTGCTGATTTACCAGCAGGATGACCGCCGCGAGCATCGCTGCCAGAAACTGGAAGGTCCTCTTCCCCGATACGGCGACGATGGCCCTGCGCGCCAGTAAAAGAAAAGCAAGCGCTGCCACGGTCGCGACCGGCAAGACCGGCTTGTGCGTGTAAGCGACGTTAAAACGCAGGAGCAGGAGTCCATAGTTCGGGTCCCGCATAGTCTGGATATTCATCATCCAGTACGGTACCGACACGATAGCCCCGATCACGGCAATGGCGAACGCCTTCCTGAAAGCGGAAAGATCCTTCTGCGCCAGGAAAACGATGCACAGGACGCCGATAGTCGCATATATGTGCATCCAGTAGAACACGCTTACGTAGAAAAGCGAGCCGAGAAAGATCCCGGCAAGCCAGACAAATGTTTTTCTGCCATCATTGAGCGCCTTGTACAGGAAGATGAGCGCCAGCGTAAAGAATACAAAGTGCATCTGCGGCGTTATCGGCCTGGCGAACCATAGCGGCAGATGGTATCCCGTATTAATGAGCTTGCCGCCAAAAATGAATATTTTGGAGGCGAGGTGCATGCCGAAGAGCACGCCTGCCGCCATCGCGATCGAACACCACTTCACGCCCGATATTTCATACGAGAACACGAATACGAGGATAAAGATCAGCGCCGGCATCAGGAAAGTCCATAACATATCAAGCTGCGCCACTGAAAGGACGAGGGCCTTGCCTATAAGCGCCTCGATAGACTCGCAGATAGTCGGCATGATGACCGGATCGTTGCGGTGTTCGTATATGGCCGGATTGCGGGCCAGAAAGTCACCCCTGTAGATCGCGTTGATCCGGCCCAGATAGACCGTCTCGTCGCGGAAACCGATCGGCACTATGCCCTTATACCTGTTGCCGGCCTCTTGCACAAACCGGAGGTCCGGGTAGATATATATCAACCCGGCGAAGACCGCCAAGACGAACACTAGCGCTAAGGTTTTTTTCTTTGTATCCATATTATAATTTCCGGTATCTCTGCACGGTAAGGTCGCCGAATTTTTTCGAATCGACCGGCGTGTACCGCCCGTTCAGAAAGGAGTTGAACCGCTCGTGGCAGCGGCGTGATTCGAGCTTCTCCGGATAGGAGATAAAGACGATCTCTCTGTCGGCTATGCGCCGGACATCCGGGTCTTCGAGCTGGTGCAGGTTGGGCATATCGTAGAAATAATACTTGAACGAACCGCCGAACGACGGCGATACTATCGCGGTCTCGCGTGTCGCGACCGCCTTGGCATAAGCATGCGCGCCTTTCAGGTCCATCTCCTTGTCCGCGTAAAGGAAGACCAGGCGGCTTAAGAATACCGCCGACACTGCCGCGAGAAGCAGATATTGCGCCTTCTCGGAAAGTACGGCGCGGCATGCTGCCACCAGGAAGAGAACGAGAAAGACGAAACTTGCGATGAAATAATGGCTCATCAGCACTATCTTTACGGCCTGGTGCAGGAATATAGCTATGGCAAAAGGGACTGCCGCAAGGATCAGGAAGAAATAGGCGTATTTGCGCTCATCCCGCGTAAACTTAGGGCTGCGGATGTATTTGGCAGCTAGCAATGTCGCGGCGAGGGAGGATATAAGCATGCCGGCGAGGGAGGCGTATTTCAGCGCATCATGAGCCGACATTGCCTCCTTTGCCAGGAAACGGGGGTCAAACCCGACAATACCGAGCAGGCTCCGTATCAACGCCCCGATGTGTATATTTCCGATATAGAACCCGATCCTCTCCACAAGCTGCGGATGGCCCGTGTAAACCGCCCTCTGGTATATGAAGAACGGTATCCAGGGAAGATAGAGAGCGGCGATGAATATCTGGGAAAGGGCCCATTTTTTCAGAAAGCCTTTATCCTCCCTCATGAAAAGGGCGACGAATACGTTCTCAGCCACTATAACGAGCGCCGAAAAATAGAAGGTGTAGATGCTAGCCGCAGAGAAAAATACAAACAGGGCCCAGCTCGGGAACTCTTCCGCTTCCTTTCTCATGATCCGCATAAGGAAGTAAATGGAAAAGACGGTAAAGAAAGCGGCCGTCGCATAAGTCCTTATATACTGCGAGGACCAGACCGTTACCGGCGCTATCGCGACCAGGAAGGCGGCAACAAGGCCTCCCTCCTTTTCCATGGCCCTCTTCCCTATCATGTATACCGCGATGCACATGCCGACGCCGGCAATGACGCTCAGCAGCCGCAGGATCTCTTCCGACCACGGGAATCTCATCACGGCGTGTAACAGATAAAAGTAGAGCGGTGGATGGGCGTCGGCCAGGAGATTGCCCGCGATATCGCCAACGGACTTCATCGCGTGCTGCACGCTCAAGAACTCGTCTCCCTGAAAGCTCTTATCTAGGCAGATGAGCCTCAATCCTATGGCAAGCACGATGACCGAGAATATGAGGTTTCTTTTAACGGCAAATGTCATTTTTTCCTAAGCCTACAATGCGCAAAGAGCGCCAGTTTCAGCGGAAGCCCCAGCGGGAAGGTCTTCACCTTATCCACCTCAAACTGCGCCTTCGCCGCCTGTAAAATGTCGTCCTGGTTGACCCTATGCCTTTTCCGCGCGTTTATGCCTATCATGAGAAAGGCCATGTCCGTGAAGACGTTCTCGACGGGAAAACCGATTATCATTTCACCATCCTTCTTGACGACGCGCGCAAGCTCTGAGAATGCCTTCCACAGATCGCTCACGAATTCGAGGACACTGACGCAAACGACACGATCGAAATATTCATCCGGGAACGGCAGGTTCGTCACGCTGCCGTAAAGGAGCGCCGCCGGCACATTCTCCTTCGCCAGCATCTCCTTCACCTTGTCGATATGTTGGTGTATGTCTACGCCGTACAGTTCCGCGCACCGGGATGATAGCTCCGGCAAAAATATGCCGCCGCCGAACCCGACGTCCAAGAGCCGCCCGCATTTACCCTTACCCATGACTTCAAGCGCGCCGGTGAGCCGCTTGTTCATGAAATAGTTTATCAGCGGGTGGTAATGACGGTGCGCGGGATCCGTCTTTCCGGTAACGTATATGTTCTTTTTATCAGGCAGCCGCATGTTTGCTCCGCACGATCTGAGCCATCTCGCGCGACGTAACTATATTAAAGCCCGTAACAAAATGCTCCAGCATAGCCCGGGCAAGCGCCACTCTACCATCGAAGCTTATCCTTGTCTTCGGCAGCACCTTTCCGCCGACCATCGCTGCGCGATCGACGAGGTCGAGCGGATGGAAAAGGTACGTAACATATCTTGAGAATTTGTGCGGGCGCGTTATGCTCGCATAAGTAAGGCCCATAGCGGAGGCATAACTGAAATGCGCCGGAAAGCGCAGGAGCGGCATCGTCGTGACCGGCAGCTCCACGATCGCGCTCTCTCCGCGCCTGAAGATGTCTTTGCGCGCCGGCACGTAGGGGCCGCGCGGCGCCGTCGCCATCCCCCATTTGCGGTACCGGACTTTCAGGACGGCCTCCATCACGGGGCCCAGAGAGGTCGGCAAGACCGAACTGTCGTAGCGGTAGCCGGCCTCTTCCAGAAAAGGGACCACCTCTCTGCGGGCGGCAAAACCGGCGGCCTTGAAGCCGGCTATCTTGAGACCGAGTGCGTTATCTATCGCCTCCTTGCTGCCGGCGATCTCCCTGCGCGCCTCATCGTCATCGAGCATGGTGATATACCCGTGCGACATGCCGTGACTGGCTATCTCGTGCCCGGAAGATATTATCCGCCGCACAAGGTTCAGCTTATTGCCGGACTCGAGGTCCTTGGCCACCACAAAAAATGTCGCCTTGACGCCGAACTCTTCAAAGAGCCTTAAAAGCCTTTCTGTCCCGTCGTAAAAAACCGGGTCCGTCTCCAGCGGGACGCTGCGCCCCGAAAGTTTTTCAATGACCCAGAGGCCGTCGAGATCTACCTGTATCGCGCAGTAGCGTCCGCTCATGTCACCTGCTTGCCGTGGTGAAGCGTTCGAACCTTTCGCGCACCTGCCGGTCGTACGCGCGCGTCCGCAGGGCCTGCTTTTTTATGAACTTGAGGTACCCCAGGATCGTCCTGCGCCTGCGGAGCTTGCTCATGCCTTCGCGCTTGTTGCATCGCAGCACCATCGGGACCTCGACCATCTTTAACGGCAGGCGCGAGAGCTTGACTATCATCTCCACCATGCACACGAACCCCTTTTCCTCGAACATCCTGCCTTCGTACGCTTTGAGCGCGGCCTTGATCCGCATCGCGTCATAGGCGCGGTAAAAAGAGCTGTAGGTGTTAATGCCTTTTACGGGGAAGAATATCTTAAGAAGCGCGTTAGCCCCGAAAGAAAGGATATGGCGGTCGAGAGACGAGTTCTCGACCCTCCCTTCCGGCGCGAAACAGGAAGCGAAGGCAACATCATAGCCGGCGAGGACATGTTCGATCATCTTTTTGAGGATAGCGTGGTCACTGGTGTTGTCGGCCTCTTTTGTCACTATGATATCGCCGGGCCGCGCCTCGTTAAAGACTTCCTCAAAGCCCGCTTTGAACGCCTGGTCCACGCCCCTGTTGGCGTCGAACTTTATCTCCGTTACCGGCGCCTCATGGGCAAGTTCCGCGATAAGCCGGCTAGTCCCGTCGGTCGAGCCGTCGTTCACGATGTAGATCCTATACGAAAGGCCGATGAGGGACATGGCCTCGCGCGTGTTCCTCACAAGCTGGGCGATGTTCCTCTCTTCGTTATATGCCGGTATGATCAAGTAGACCAATGGCATCCTCCACGTCGCACCGATACAGGCTCGTCGGTTTGCCGAAGACCTGTATGTTGTCGGCGACCTTCCTGCATCCCAACCGCGAGTAGAACTTGTTCGAAACGACGTTCTCGCCGCCGGTCATGATCCTGAAATCGCGCACGCCTCTTTTCCGCAGCTCCATGGCGGCATTGAAGAAAAGCGCCTCGGCGACCTTGACTCCGGTATCTCTGAAAAAGGGAGTGGGCTCGCCGTTCTCAAGCCGCGCCCTGTAGTCCGGATGGACGGCTATCTGCAATAGCTCCCCTTTCGCGTCGCAACGTATGAGCCTCTCCTTCTTGGTCATGAAGAAAGCCGCCTTCGCCATGCTAGCGACCGATGAGGGCGACGCGATGGCCGAACGCGCTAGCGAAACTAAAAGCTGCGGGAGGTCTTTCATTATGTGCCGGTAGAAAAGCTCGTGTGAGGCCGCCATAGTGACAAAGCCTACGATCCTTCCATCCTGCTCATAGACATATGAAAAAACGTCATCGGCATCCGCCAGCGTCCCGTAATAGAACTGTTCGAGAAAGGGCCTGCCGAGCTCAAGGAAAATACTGCCGCGGAGCGCAAGCGCGTGCAGGTCGGCTATATTCCCGGCGTCGCCTCTCGTCGCCCTGCGTATCATCTGGCCATCTCCCGCGCTGCCTTCTCAACCGCTTTCTTAAAACTTATAGCCGGCTTATAACCGAAAAGTTTTTTTGCTTTTGAAAGGTCGGGGATCCTTCTCGATATCTCTTTATAATCGCCGAAGACCTTCTTCATGGGTATATGCCTTATGCGCGCCTTCACGGCTTTCGCGGAAAATCTCTTTGCGGCGTCAACAATGATCCTGGCCGAATCCTTGACGCTTATCTCCTCGTCGGTCCCGATATTGATGATCTGACCGGCCGCTTTCCTGTTTTCTATGGCCAGGAGGGTGCAGCGCGCCACGTCATCCACCGAGCCCATAGACCGCGTCTGGCGTCCGTCCCCGTGGATGACGATCGTATCGCCGTCGAGCGCCTGCCGTATGAATAACGGCACATGCCCGCCGCTCGGGCCGTGGTTAGAGCGTGAGCTGAAGCAGCCGAAATAACGTATCACAACGACCGGGATGCCGTATTCCTTGCTGTACGCGAACGCCAGATGCTCGCCATGAAGTTTCGATACAGCGTATGACCAGCGCTTTATATATGAGGGGCCAATAAGGAGATCGCCGTCCTCGCGGAACGGCAGGTCTTTAGAGACGCCATAGACGTCGGAAGTCGAGGCAAAGACGAACTTCGCCCTGTTGCGGCGCGCAATCTCGAGCATATTGACGGTCGAATCATAGTTGTTCTTCAGGACCTTGAGGCTCGAGCCAGCCTCGCCTATCTTCTTCGACGCGGCCAGATGGACCACGATGTCGAAGCGCTTGCCGCGCAATGCGCGCCCAAGCTTTGCCGCGTCCGAAACGTCCGCGCGCTTAAAGGTGAAGCGCTTATTTTTAAGCGCCTGTCTTATATTGCCGCGCCTGCCTGCCGAAAGGTCGTCGACCCCGACTATATAATAGCCCCTAGCGAGCATCCTGTCCGCCAGATGCGACCCTATAAGCCCCGCGACTCCTGAGATCAATACTCGTTTCATAATTTCCTCTTAGCAGGATTTTGTTCCTGCGGCTCGGAATTTTTTCGCCGTGCGCTACGGTTTACGCAGCAATAGTGATCCAGTCCCTCCACCAACGGTTGCATGCCCCGTATGGGTGACGCGGGGTCCAGCCTTGAGGAGCGGACGCGGCCGCAGTGGGGATGGGGGCTCACCCCTGAAAACTACCTTGACTCCC
>JAFGJL010000011.1 GCA_016929115.1 Candidatus Omnitrophota bacterium
ACACGGCGTCTTGATGATGCTCCCTTCGCCGTCGCAACGGCCGCACGTCCTCTTGATGCTGAAAAACCCGTTCGACGCGATAACGCTGCCGCGGCCGCCGCACTCGGGGCATTTTTCTATCTTGGTGCCGGGCTTCGCGCCTGTCCCGCCGCATGTCTGGCACGTCTCGTGGCGCGGGATCGCTATGGTCTTCTCGGTCCCCAGCGCCGCTTCCCTGAAATCTATCTGCATCGAGTATTCCAGGTCGGCCCCGCGGCGCGACGCGGGCCCGCGCCTGCCGCCGCCGAAAGCCTCCTCCCCGAATCCGAACCTGCCGAAGAGGCCGCTAAGGTCGAACTCGCCGAATATGTCCTTCAGGTCCTCGAAATGGTGGAAGTCCTGCCAGGTGAAGCCTCCCTGTTTGAACGCGCCCTCGACGCCGGCGTGGCCGTACTGGTCGTAGTTGGCCTTCTTCTGCGGATCGATGAGGACTTCGTAGGCCTCGGATATCTCCTTAAACCTCTCTTCCGCCTCCTTCTTCTTATCGGCAGAGACCCTGTCCGGGTGGTATTTGAGCGCGAGGTTCCTGTACGCCCGCTTCACTTCGTCTGCGGACGCGGTCTTGCTCAGGCCCAGCACTTCGTAATAGTCACGTTTAGCCATGTTAGCGTATAGCGGATAGCGTATAGCGGATAGCTATACAGGAGCAAACATTTTTCCTATACGCTACCCGCTAAACGCTATACGCTCAAACCTTCCTATTTCTTCTTATCATCCTCCGCCGTAAAATCGGCGTCGATGATGTCCTCGCCCTTTTTCGGGCCTTCCTGCCCGCCCTGAGGGCCGGCCTCTTCCTTCGTGTAATCAGGCCCGGCAGCGCCGCCGCCCTGTTTCTGCTGCTGGCTCTGGGCGGTCTTCTTGTAGATCTCCTCGGCGAGTTTATGCGAGGCCTGCGTCAGCTCCTCCGACGCCTGCTTTATCCTGCCGCTGTCCGTACCCTTAAGCGCTTCCCTGAGCGAGCCGATCTTTTCCTCTATCTTCTTTTTGTCGGCATCGTTAAGCTTATCGCCATACTCTTTGAGCGATTTCTCTGTCGCGTAAAGAAGTGTGTCGGCCTGGTTCCTTGCCTCCACCTCCTCTTTGCGCTTTTCGTCCTCTGACGCGAACTTCTCCGCCTCCCTGACGAACTTATCGATCTCGTCCTTGGAGAGCTTTGTCGGCGCCGTTATCTTTATCGACTGCTCTTTGCCGGTGCCGAGGTCCTTGGCGTTCACGTGCACTATGCCGTTGGCGTCGATATCGAAGGTGACCTCGACCTGCGGGATGCCCCGCGGCGCCGGAGGTATGCCTATAAGGTCGAACCTCCCGAGCTCGACGTTATCGTTCGCCATCTTGCGCTCGCCCTGCAGCACCCTTATGGTGACCGCCGTCTGGTTGTCCGCGGCCGTCGAGAAGATCTGGCTCTTCCTGGTCGGTACCGTCGTGTTCCTTTCGATGAGCCGCGTGCATATACCGCCAAGCGTCTCGATGCCGAGGGAAAGCGGCGTGACGTCCAATAGCAGGACGTCCTTCGCGTCGCCCTTTATGATCGCCGCCTGGATGGCGGCGCCGAGCGCGACGCATTCCATCGGGTCCACTCCGCGCTCTATCTTCTTCCCGACATAGTCCTCGACGAACTTCTGGACGATCGGCATGCGCGTGGGGCCTCCGACCAGTATGACGCGGTCTATCTTCTTCGCGTCCATCTTCGCGTCCGAGAGCGCCCGCTCTATCGGCCCCTTGCAGCGGTCGATGATCGGCGAGATAAGTTCTTCGAGCTTGGCGCGGTTGAGCGTCATGGTCAGATGCTTGGGCCCCGTCTGGTCGGCCGTGATGAACGGAAGGTTCAGGTCCGTCGTGAGGGTGCTCGAAAGCTCGACCTTCGCCTTTTCGGCCGCCTCCCTTACGCGCTGCACGGCCATCTTGTCGTTCTTCAGTTCGATGCCCGTATCCTTTTTAAACTCCCTTGTTATATACTCGATGAGCGCGTTATCCATGTCGGTGCCGCCCAGGTGCGTGTCGCCGCTGGTCGAAACGACCTCGAACGTCGCCGCCTTGTGCTCCTCATCCCACCCCATCTCCAGGATGGTGACGTCGAGAGTGCCGCCGCCGAAGTCGAAGACCATGATCTTCTGTTCCTTGCCGGCCTTATCAAGCCCGTACGCGAGACAGGCCGCGGTCGGCTCGTTGATTATCCTCAGGACTTTGAGCCCCGCGATCTCGCCGGCATCCTTAGTCGCCTGTCGCTGGTTGTCGTTAAAATACGCCGGGCATGTGATGACCGCCTCGTTGACCGCATCGCCCAGGTATGCCTCCGCGTCCTGTTTTATCTTCTGGAGGATGAACGCGGAGATCTGTTGGGGAGTGTACTCCTTGCCGTAGACCTTGTACTTGAAGTCGGTCCCCATCTTCCGCTTCGCGGCGAAGATGGTGCCCTCGGGATTGACCGACGCCTGGCGCTTCGCCGGCTCGCCGACGAGCCGCTGGCCGTCCTTGGTGAACGCCACGAACGACGGGAACGCCTTGCCGCTCGCCACGCCCGCGCCTTCCGCCGACGGTATGATGACAGGCCTGCCCGCCTCCATGTGCGCGGCGGCTGAATTGGAAGTGCCCAGGTCTATACCGATGACTTTAGCCATGATTACCCTCCTTGTTGAGCGTATAGCGTATAGCGTTTAGCGTATAGTTAAAAGTATTTTCCTATACGCTATCCGCTGAACGCTATACGCTACTCTTGTTTTTTCTTTACGATCTTCACCGAGGCCGGGCGCAAAAGCCTCCCGTTAAGCATGTACCCCGGCTTCAACTCCGCTATTATTATACCGTCATCCTTGCCTTCCGACTCCTCCGACTCCACCACTTCGTGTACATGCGGATCGAACTTTTCGCCGACCGTCTTTATCCGCTCGACGCCTATATCCTTGAGAAACTTCTGTATCTGCGCCTGTATCATATCGACGCCTTCCTGGACCGCCTTGAAGTCCTTCGCCTCCTTTATATGCTTCTCGGATATCTCAAGATTGTCGGCTATGGGAAGAAAGTCGAGTATGAAACCTTCGTTCGCGTATTTCAGGAGGTCCGACCTCTCTTTCTCCATGCGCTTTCGCATGTTCTCGGAATCCGCGTGAGCGCGCAGGTAATCGTTGTAATATTTATCGCGCTCTTCGGCCTTCTTCCTGAGCTCCTCTAATTCCTGCCTTGGGATGGCCACGCTCTCTTCGTTCCTATTCCCGTTATTCGCGTTCTTGTCTTTCATGCTTTACGACCCCGGCTCTATCTTCATCTCTTCCAGTATTGTCGTCACCGTCTCCGCAAGATATTCGACCGCCGGTATCACCCTCTCGTACATCATGCGTTTCGGCCCTATAACGCCGAGGCGGCCGGCCGTCTTGCCCCTAACCTTGTAGCCGCGCGTCACGATGCTGCAGTCCTTGAGATGGCTTGAATGGCTCTCCTTGCCTATGTAGATGGTGAGGCGGTCGTCGTCCACATCGCGGCTCAACAGATCGAAGAGGTCCTTCTTCTCCTCGAGACACTTCAGAAGTTCATGGAGTTTTCCTATATTCCTGAACTCCGGCTGCTCAAGGATGTGGCTCGCGCCGTCCATATAAAGCTTTTCGTATTGCGATAGGACCGTTATGCCGACGTAGTTGGTGAGGCTGGATATGAGATGTGAAGTAGACTCTAGGACGTCCTCCAGGGACCTGAGCGCCTGGTGGTACTGGATCTGCGCGGCCCTTATCATGTTGTCGCTGACGCCGCGCACGCGCATGAGAGAGTTAATATAATACCTGTAACCCTTGTCGGTCGGCATCCTGCCTGCCGAGGTGTGGGGATGCGTGATGTAACCCATGTCCTCGAGGTCTGCCATGACGTTGCGGATCGTGGCGCTCGAAAGCCCGAGCTTCCGCGAGACGAACCTCGATCCTACAGGCTCGGCCGTCTCGATATATCGCGAGACGATGATCGCCAGTACGTCGTCGTGCCTTTTCTTCAAATCTGCTATCATACGGACCTCGTTAGCACTCTCATCTTTCGAGTGCTAATTGTATCATGCCCCGCCTTCCGGTGTCAAGCCAAAATCTCCGCATGGTCAGCGTTTCAGGCCCCCTTCTATCGCTTCCTTTATCCTTATCGGCAGGACCGCTTCTATATAGGCCTTCTCTCCCCTGTATTCCATCTTCGTGACGAGGCCGTGCTCATAGATGAAGCTCAGGGTCTTGGCGTCCGATGCCGGGATGGCGAGCCGCGCAGTAGTTAAAAGGACGTTGACGTGGGCCTCGACATTCTCGATAAGCCTGGCGAAACCCTCTCTCTTAAGGGCTGAAACGACTATGCCGGTATCGAAGAGTTTCTCCATCCTCGCTATCCTGGCTTCGTCGCGCACCATGTCGGCCTTGTTCAGGACGGTGAGGACCGGCTTTCCCCCGGCGTCTATCTCTTTCAATACCCTGTAGACCGCCTCCGACTGCTCAACTGCCTTCGGGTGGCTCACATCTACAAGATGCAACAGGAGGTCCGCGTTCACGACCTCCTCGAGGGTCGCCTTGAAAGCCTCGACCAGGTGGTGGGGCAGGTCGTTCAGGAACCCTACCGTATCGATGAAAAGCGCCTTCTGTTTATTGGGCAGTAGAAATCTGCGCACCGTCGGGTCGAGCGTCGAGAAGAGCTTGTCCTGGACCATGACACGCGCGTCGGTGAGCGCGTTCAAAAGCGTCGATTTGCCGACGTTCGTATAGCCGATGAGCGCCACGGTGAGCATCGAAAAGCGCTGGCGTTTCTTGCGCATCATCGCGCGGCGCTGGCGCAGGTCGTCGAGCCCGTCCTTGAGGCGCGTGATGCGCGAGCGGATCCTGCGCCGGTCGACCTCGAGCTTCTGCTCGCCGGGCCCGCGCGTGCCGATACCGCCGCCGAGGCGCGACAGGTGTATGCCCTTGCCGGAGAGGCGCGGCAAAAGGTACATGAGTTGCGCCAGCTCCACCTGGATCTTGCCTTCGTTCGAATGCGCGCGCTGGGCGAAGATGTCGAGGATGAGCTGCGTCCGGTCGATCGTCTTCGCCATGATGATCTCTTCGAGGTTCTTCTGCTGGGTGCCGGTGAGGTCGTTATTGAATATGACGGCGTTGATGCTGCTGTCCGCGCATACCTTGGCGAGCTCTTCGGCCTTGCCGCTGCCTATGAAGCATGCGGGGCTCGGTTCGCGACGATGCACGATGATCTCCTCGATGACCTTCGCGCCCGCGGAGCGCGCGAGCTCCGCGAGCTCCTGCGCGCGCTCCTCCGCCGTCCACGCCTCGCGCTTGCCGAAATCTACCGTCACCGATAACGCGCGTTCCATCTATCGCCTTCCTTTGAAGGACCCATTGCTTCCGGCTCGGAATTTTTTCGCCGTGCCCTACGGTTTACGGCTCGCTCATTTGCAAAAATTCCCAGCGGGCCGGTTAGCTAATGGGGTCAGTTTTTGCATTCGCTCGCCGTAAAACCTTGGGCACCTCGCCTCCGTAGCGCTATGCCGAAAAAATTCAACGAGCCGTCATCAATGGGTCCTTCATCCTATCACGCCTGCTATCAACCATCGATAGTGAACCAGTTTACTCCACGAATGTTTAAATACGATGTATGGGTGACGCGGGGTCCAGCCTTGAGGAGCGGACGCGGCCGCAGTGGGGATGGGGGCTCACCCCTGAAAACTACCTTGACTCCC
>JAFGJL010000012.1 GCA_016929115.1 Candidatus Omnitrophota bacterium
AGACCGTAGACCAAAGACCGTAGACCAAAGACCGTAGACCAAAGACCGTAGACCAAAGACCATTGACCGGGGGCTCTATGAGGGACTACAAAAAGATCAAGGTCTATCAATTGGCAGATAAAGCGGTCCTTGAAATATACAAGGCTACGAATAATTTTCCGAGAGAAGAGTTGTATGGCCTTGTGTCGCAGTTAAGAAGAGCCGCGGTATCAATACCTGCCAATATTGCCGAAGGCGCCAGTCGCCAACATAAAAGAGATTATCTGAATTTTCTCTATATATCACGTGGATCGCTTGCAGAAACAGAATATCTTCTCCATCTTTCATGTCAATTGGGCTATCTTAAAGGCGAAGAGTATGGAAAAATAGAGAATATGAGAATAGAGACTGCAAAAGCATTAAGTGGTCTCATAGATGCTGTTTCGAAAGAGTCCTAGCTCGCCTCAAAATGTCTACGGTCTGCAGTCTACGGTCTATGGTCTAATATGGCTAGATTCCGCGATGTTCTGAAGAACAGGAACTTCCTCTTCCTCTGGCTCGGGCAGGTCATCTCGAATTTCGGCGACCGCCTGAACCAGATGGCGCTGGTCGCGCTCATCTACCAGCGGACGCCCGGTTCCGCGATGGCCCTCGCAAAACTCATATCCTTTACGATCATCCCGGTCTTTTTGATAGGGCCCATCGCCGGCGTCTGGGTGGACCGGCTCGACAAGCGCAAGGTCATGGTCATATCCGATATATTGCGCGGCATCCTCGTCTTTTTGATCCCGCTTTTCATCATGGCAAACCAGATCCTTCCCATCTACCTGATCGTCTTTTTGGTCTTCTCCATATCTCGGTTCTTCATACCGAGCAAGATGGCCATCATCCCGGACCTTGTGTCAAAGGATAAGCTCCTCCTTGCCAACACACTGTCCGATACGACCCACATGATAGGCAACGTCGTGGGCCTTGTCGTGGCGGGCGTCATCGTCAATATCCGGTATATAGGGGCTATCGGCGGGTTCTATATCGACGCCGCCAGCTTCTTCGCTTCCGCCATCCTTCTCGGCCTCATAATACAGGGAGCGCGCGACAGGGGCGCGAGGGAGGATATCATCGAAACGACGAAGGCCTTCGAGAACTCGCTGCGGCGCTCGATATTGGAGGAGGTAAGGGAGGGCATAAGGCATCTCGTGACATACAGCGACATGCGTTTCATAGTCGCCGCCTTTTTTCTCCTGATGGCCGGGATCGGCACCGTATCATGCGTTGTCATCGTCTTCATCCAGGACGCTTTTGGGACCGCGACGCGCGATCTGGGGTTCCTGGGTATGTGGCTTGTGGCCGGGCTCTTTCTCGGGACGCTCGCCTACGGCAGGTTCGGACAGCGTATGTCGAAACGCACAGTCGTATACGCGAGTTTTATCGCGAGCGGCCTATCTATCGTGCTCTTTACGCTCGCCGTGCGGCATTATCCTAATATCGCTGTGGCATGGACGCTTGTCGCGCTCCTGGGTATATCGCTAAGCCCCATAATGATATCGATGAACACTCTGACCCATGAGGTCATAGCCGAAGAGATGAGGGGAAGGGTATTCAGCTCACTGGAAGCGGTGATACACCTGGCATTCCTGGCTTTCATGTTCCTGGCCGCTTACCTGTCGAAGTATATAGGGCGGATGTGGATACTCATCGCGGCTGGCGTGTGTTTCTTTGTTTGCGGGCTTGTGGGGATCGTCAGGGAAGGCAAAAAGAAGGCTACTTAGCGTTCTTGACCTCTTTGCCTTTCTTTGCTTTGTCCAGGCAGATCTTATAATAGTTGCAGACCGGGCAGCAGATGTTCTCGTCGCCCCGCTCGCCGCGATACCACTTCGTCTCGCATGTCCAGTATACCTGGCACATCTCGCAGCAGTTCAATTTGGGATTGTTCATATCCTCATCTCCCTGCCTGCCGGCAGGCAGGCTTTCAATTCATACGATACTCCACATCGGCAAAAATGTCAACTCTATTTGGTCAGTAGATAATATAAGCGGCGTGTAGGGCGCTGCGACGAGAGAGTGAAATTTTACGGGTCCTGGCTTGGGCCGCCTTTCGGTCCTTTAGGCGGCTTCGTACGGGGTTTACACTCGACACGTATACCAGACGGGTATCTCTCACGTCCCGCCTTACGGCGGGACTGATAACCCCATCCCGTAAGTACTCAGCCGCCTACGGCCCTCAAGGCTAGGCCCGAGCCACCCGTAAAATTTCACCCGCACGAAGGCAGCCTGCATTGCGTCACCCATGCGGAGCATCTAGCCGCTGAAGGGCCCATTGAGACGGCTCGTTGAATTTTTTCGGCATAGCGCTACAAAGGCGAGGTGCCCAAGGCTTTACGGCGAGCGAATGCAAAAACTGACCTCATTAGCTACTGGAGCGGCTGGGAATTTTTGCAAATGAGCGAGCCGTAAACCGTAGGGCACGGCGAAAAAATTCCGAGCCGGAAGCAATGGGCCCTTCAGATCATGCCGGCGGCAGGACCCGAAGCGCCAGCCATGATATCCATTGCTCCAATATTGACAATTCTTGGTAATAGTGTCATAATAATATCCCTTTTCTTACAATCCACATATAAGGATATGCAATGGCGTATACGTTTTATGGCGGAGCCCATCCCTCTGGGAATAAGCTCACCTATGACAGGCCCGTCAAGAAGGTCTTCATACCTAAAAAGGCGGTCATACCGCTTTCGCAGCATACCGGATCGCCTGCCGATCCGGTTGTGGCGGTGGGCGATAGCGTGACCGTAGGGGCGCTGGTCGGCAAGTCCACAGGCTTCATCTCAAGCAATGTGCACGCCTCTATAAGCGGCAAAGTGACGCGCATCTTCTATTCGCCCACGCCTAACCTGCCACGCGTCCTGTCCGTTGTCATAGAGCCGCAAGGCGGGGAGGACCAGGAGTTCAAGGCCGCCAGGCGGCCGGATGCCGGGTCGCTTTCCAAGGACGAGCTTCTCGCCATTATAAGAGATGCCGGCATAGTCGGCCTGGGCGGCGCCGCGTTCCCGGCCCATGTGAAACTCTCCCCTCCGAAGGGCAAGATCATCGACTCGGTGATCCTGAACGGCGCTGAATGCGAGCCGTACCTTACATGCGACCACCGCCTTATGGTGGAAAAGCCGAAGGAGATATTAAGAGGCCTCGCGCTCATAACCAGGATCCTCGGGGTGAAGGACGCCTATATCGGTATCGAGGACAATAAGCTTGCGGCCGTCTACGCATTGGGGCAGGCGCTAAAATCCATGAGCGGCGAACTTCCGGGAGTGAACGTAAAGATCGTCACGCTAAAGACCAAATATCCCCAGGGCGCGGAGAAGCAGCTCATAAGATCGATATTGAGGCGTACCGTCCCGGCAGGCGGGCTGCCTATGGACGTGGGCTGTATCGTCCATAACATAGGGACCGTTTTTGCTATCTACGAGGCCGTCTATTTCTCCAAACCCCTTATCGAGCGCGTGATCACGGTCACCGGCAGCTGCGTGAGAGAGCCGGCGAACATCACTGTGAGGATAGGCACCCTGATCCGCGACATAGCCGATACCTTAGGCGGGTTCGCGAAGGAACCAAAGAAGGTGGTGGTGGGCGGACCCATGATGGGGATCGCGCAGTATACGATGGATGTCCCGGTAACGAAAGGCACGAGCGGTATCGTCTTTTTGTCGCAGGAAGATATCGTCAGGCCCAAGGAGAGCGTCTGCATACGCTGCGGCAAATGCATCGAGACCTGCCCCATGGGACTTTCGCCCACGACGCTCATGAACCATGTCAAGAAGGAGCAGTTCTCGGAGGCGAAGGCGCTCGGCATCGTGAACTGCTTCGAATGCGGGGCATGCGTTTACGACTGCCCGGCAAAGATACCCCTTCTTGATTACATGAAATACGGAAAGGCCAAGATCTGACATGGACGGATCCCTCGTCGTATCCATAGCGCCCCATATAAGGTCCGAGGCATCGACCAGGAAAGTGATGTGGTCTGTCATAGCCGCGCTCATACCTGCGGGCGCGGCGGGCGTCTTCATATTCGGGCTCAACTCATTGCTGGTCATCATCGCTTCTGTTTTTGCCGCGGTCCTGACAGAGGTCGTCTTCTGCGTTGCCAGAAAGAAGGAGATCGCTATTATGGACGGGAGCGCCATAATGACAGGGCTTCTTCTCGCGTACAACATCCCGCCGCAGTCTCCCCTTTGGATGCCGATAGTCGGTTCGTGCTTTGCCATCGCGATAGGCAAGCAGATCTTCGGAGGCCTCGGCCATAACATCTTCAACCCCGCGCTGGTCGGCAGGGCGTTCCTGATGCTCTCCTGGCCCGTCTATATGACGACCTGGCAGAACCCTCGCTGGCAGGCCGATGCCGTGACAAGCGCGACACCGCTCAATCTTTTTAAAGAAGGCCATTTCGAGCTGTTGAAAAATGTCTCCACCTGGGACCTCTTCATAGGCAACCGCGGGGGCTGCATAGGCGAGGTGTGCGTAGTAGCTTTGCTGATCGGAGCCGCTTATCTTCTGCTTAAAGGCTACATAACCTGGCACATACCGGTCACTTACATATTGACCGTGGCCTTGACGAGCTGGCTTTTCAACGGCCGGAGCGGGTTTTTCACGGGCGACGCCCTTTTCTTCGTCCTTTCAGGCGGGCTCATACTGGGCGCCTTCTTCATGGCGACGGATTACGTTACCAGCCCTTTGACCGCCAAAGGCAGGATCGTCTTCGGCGTGGGATGCGGCCTCCTTACGTTCGCGATACGCAGGTTCGCGGGTTATCCGGAAGGCGTTTCTTACGCGATACTTATAATGAACGCCGCCGTCCCGCTTATAGACAGATATACATATCCAAAATGGTTGGGGTGGAAAAAATGAGCCAATTGCTGAAATTCGGGCTTATATTGTGCGCTATATGCCTTGCGGCGACGCTGGTCCTGGCCGTGACGTATCAGGTCACCAAGCCGAAGATCGAGGAGCAGCTGAGGCGTGAAGAGAGGGAAGCGCTCGAGACTATACTGCCGGAAGCCGATTCCTTCACGGAGAAGAGCGTGGACGGGCTCGACTATTACGAAGCGCTTAAAGGCGGCGAGCTCAAAGGCTATTGCGTCAAGGTCACCGGCAGCGGCTATAACGGTTTTATACGGATGATCGTCGGCGTCAATCCGGCGGGCGTCATAGAGGGTGTCGAGGTGCTCGAGCAGCAGGAGACGCCGGGATTGGGCGCGGACATCAATAAAATAAAGCCGGGAGAGAAGGACCCCTGGTTCCTGCGTCAGTTCAAGGGCAAGGACGCCGCCACGCTGGAGGTAAAGAAGAACATCGACGCGATCACCGGGGCTACGATATCGAGCAGGGCCGTCACGGACGCGGTGCGCAAGACTATAACCGAATTTTTGGCGAAGGTGAAGAGATGAAAGTGTTCGGCGAGTTCATAAAAGGCTTGTGGAGGGAGAACCCGACATTCAGGATAATGCTGGGCCTCTGCCCGACGCTCGCTGTCTCGACCAGCGTCGAGAACGCCATCGGCATGGGCTCGGCGGCCGCTTTCGTCCTTGTCGGCTCGAACATATTCATATCCCTGGTGCGCAAGATCATCCCCGATAAGGTCAGGATCCCGTGTTTCATCGTGATCATAGCGACTTTCGTGACCATAGTAGAGCTGATGATGAAGGCGTACGCGCCTCTTTTAAGCAGGTCCCTGGGTATCTACGTGCCCCTGATAGTAGTCAACTGCATCGTCTTGGGCAGGGCCGAGGCGTTCTCTTCCAAAGAGCCCGTATTCAAATCGATATTAGACGCGCTTGGCATGGGCCTTGGCTTCACATGGGCTCTCGTGATGATAGCATCAATACGGGAACTCTTGGGAAGCGGGTCGCTCCTCGGTTTTACCATATCAAAGCATTTCGAACCGCCCCTCTTCATGATATTGGCGCCCGGGGCGTTATTGACCATAGGGCTCCTGATAGGCATGTTCAACCATTTTATAGCGCGGTCGCGGAGCAGGAAGACAGATGGATAGCATATCAGCGTACATCAGCATCATAATCAGCACCGTATTCATCAATAACTTCATCCTCTCGCGCTTTTTGGGACTTTGCCCGTTCATCGGGGTCTCGAAAAGCACCGGGCCTGCCGTTTCGATGGGTATCGCGGTGACGTTTGTTACGACGATGGCCTCGATACTGACCTGGACGATCTACGAGTTCGTCCTGATCCCGTTTGGCCTCGAGTATCTCAGGACCCTCACCTTCATACTTGTCATCGCCTCCTTCGTCCAGTTCGCCGAGATCGTCATCCAGAAGAAATCTCCCGCGCTCTACAGGGTCCTGGGCATATACCTGGCCCTCATCACCACCAACTGCGCCGTGTTCGGCGTCGCGGTACTGAACATAGATATGTTCTTTCTGCACGGCAAGCCGCTTGCCGGCAGCTTCCTTAAATCAGTGGTGCAGGGATTCGGCGCCGGGGCGGGGTTCACACTGGCGATGCTGCTCATGTCCGGCATAAGGGAGCGGCTTGAGTTCGCCGAAGTGCCGCGCTGCATGAAGGACGCGCCGATAACCTTCATAGTCGCGAGCCTCATGTCGCTGGCTTTCCTGGGATTCAGCGGGTTCAAGATATGATGACACAGATACTCATCCCTGTGGTCACGATGGCCGCGCTCGGCTTGACGTTCGGAGCCGGGCTGGCATACGCGCTCAAGATATTCGGCATAGAGGTCGACCCGAAGACAGCGCTTATCATAACGAAGCTGCCCGGCGCCAATTGCGGCGCCTGCGGCAAGGCGGGATGCGCCGGGTTCGCGGATGCGCTCGTGAAGGGCGAGGCGGTACCTTCCGGATGCCCCGTGACGAACAGCGAGGCCCGAAAGGCGATCGCCGAGATCCTCGGCATCGAGGATACGCTTAAGCTTAAGCAGATCGCCGCCGTCAGGTGTAGCGGCGGGAATAAGGCAAAGGACAAATATGTCTATCATGGCATCAAGAGCTGCAGGGCCGCCTCACTCGTCTTTGGCGGTTACAAGGCCTGCGCATTCGGTTGCCTCGGCTTTGGCGACTGCGTCGAGGTCTGCCCGTTCGACGCCATCACGATGGGGGACGACGGCCTGCCGCACGTCGACCCGGAGCGGTGCACCGCCTGCGGCAATTGCGTCAAGGCCTGCCCGAAGGGCCTCTTCACGCTCATAGCCGAAAAGAACGTATATTATGTGGCTTGCAGTTCGACCGACCCGGGCGGCGCCAAGGCGAAGGTCTGTTCGGCCAGCTGCATAGCGTGCAAAAAATGCGAAAAAGCCTGCCCGGTATCCGCGATAAAGGTGGACGCGAACCTCTCGCGGTTCGATTACCAGAAGTGCCAAAACATAGGTAAATGTTTTGAGGTCTGTCCGACGAAGGTCATAAAGAAAAGGTAAAGATATGCTGGAGATAACAAGCGGGAATTTCAAACACGAGGTCCTCGAGGCGGAACAGGTGGTCGTAGTCGATTTCTGGGCGCCCTGGTGCATGCCGTGTAAGATACTCGCGCCCGCGGTCGAGGAGCTGGCGAAAGAGATGGCCGGCAAGGTGAAGGTGGCGAAGGCCAACGTAGACGATAGCCCCGAGATCGCGAACGAGCTCTCGATCCTGAATATACCCACCCTAGTCTTTTTCAGGGAAGGCAAAGAAGCGGCGCGCATGATAGGGGTCAACTCTAAAGAGGCCATAAGGTCCAAGATAGAAGCGCTCATCGGTTAGATCGCTCCCCTTACAGGATCCGCCTTAAAATAAAATACAATATAAGACATTCGCTTATGCATATACTCGGCATATCCGCTTTCTATCATGATTCGGCCGCCGCGCTCGTAAAGGACGGCGAGGTGATCGCCGCCGCCCAGGAGGAGCGTTTCACCAGGAAGAAGCATGACCAGTCTTTCCCCGTCAATGCCGTAGGATACTGCCTGAAAGAAGCCGGCTTGAAGATAAGCGATATAGACTACGTCGCTTTTTACGACAAGCCTTTTATCAAATTCGAGAGGATACTCGAGACCTACCTGGCGTACGCGCCGTCCGGCATCGGCAGCTTTATCAAAGCGATACCCTTATGGATAAAGAAGAAGTTGTGGATGAAGGACCTTATCAAAAAAGAGCTCGGGTATAACGGGCCGATGATATTCCCCGAACACCATGAATCCCATGCCGCCAGCGCCTTCTTCCCGTCGCCGTACAAAGAGGCGGCGATCCTTACCATGGACGGCGTGGGCGAGTGGACGACAGCCAGCCTGGGCCTCGGCGAGGCCAATGCCATATCGATCAAGGCGGAAATAAAGTTCCCGCATTCTCTCGGCCTATTGTATTCGGCCTTCACTTACTATACCGGCTTTAAGGTCAATTCCGGCGAATATAAGGTCATGGGGCTGGCGCCTTACGGTAAACCGGTGTATAAGGACCTCATAATGCGCGAGCTGATAGACCTGAAGGATGACGGGTCGTTCAAGCTGAACATGAAATATTTCAATTATTGCGCCGGCCTTACGATGACGAACGAAAAGTTCCATAAGCTTTTCGGCGGGCCGCCGAGAAGGCCGGAGTCGCGGCTGACCCAGAGGGATATGGACCTTGCCTCTTCCATCCAGTCGGTCACCGAAGAGGCGATGCTGAGGATGGCGCGACACGCGCATAAGGTCACCGGTAAGAGGTATCTGACGCTTGCCGGGGGCGTGGCGCTGAACTGCGTCGGCAACGGCCGGATCCTGCGCGAAACGCCTTTTGAGGGCGTCTGGGTGCAGCCGGCGTCGGGAGACGCCGGCGCGGCGCTGGGGGCGGCGCTCTTCACCTGGTATCAGTATCTGGGGAATAAGCGCATGGCGGATGACGTCAACGATTTCCAGAAGGCGTCGCTTCTGGGGACGTCGTACAAGAACGCGGATATCGAAGGATTCCTGAGAGAGAAGGGCGCTCATTACACCAGGCTCAGCGACGGGGAGCTGCCGGAGGCCGTTGCGGACCTGATAGCGCAGGAGAAGGTCATCGGATGGTTCGAAGGGAGAATGGAGTTCGGGCCGCGGGCCCTTGGCTCGCGAAGCATCTTAGGCGATGCCCGTTCGCCGAGGATGCAGGAGACGATGAACCTGAAGATAAAATTCAGGGAGAGCTTCCGCCCCTTTGCGCCTTCTGTGCTGGAAGAGAAGGCGGCGGATTATTTCGACCTGTCCGCAAAAAGCCCCTACATGCTTCTTGTCGCGCCGGTAAAGGAGGCGAGGCGCAGGCAGGCCTCAAGCGGCGAAGAGAAGCTGTTCGGCATCGATAAGCTGAACGTCGTGAGGAGCGAGATACCGGCCATAACGCATGTCGATCATTCGGCGCGCGTCCAGACGGTCGCGCGGAAGTGGAACGAGCGTTTTTATGACATGATGAAAAAATTTAACGAAAAATACGGCTGCCCTGTTATAATAAATACCTCTTTTAACGTGCGGGGTGAGCCTATAGTGGAAAGCCCCGCGGATGCATATATGTGTTTCATGCGGACGAACATGGATTATCTCATCATGGGCAACTGCCTTCTGGAGAAGACGAAGCAGAAACCCCTCGGCAAGGACATAGATTGGCTGAAGGAATTCGAGCTGGACTAGCATGCTGGAAGATATAAAGAACATAAAAAGCGGAAAAAGGGAACTTCGCGAGTTCGGGGTGGTTATCGGGGCGATACTCATAGCCATCGGGGACATCGCGCTGTGGCGCGGGAAGGCGTCCGCCCTTTGTTTTCTCGGGGCCGGAATCATCTTTTTCGGGCTCGGCCTTTTTATTCCGTCGGCCTTGAAACAGGTCCAGAGGGCATGGATGGCGCTGGGATTAGCCATGGGATTCTTCGTAAGCCGCCTCATCCTTTCATTATTGTTCTACGCTGTCATTACGCCGATAGGCCTTACCATGAAGCTCTTCGGCAAGGATATGCTGGATGAGAGGATCGATAAGAACAAGCCTTCTTATTGGCATCCGCGCGCCGCGCAGGAGATGCCCAGGGAAAGTTACGAAAACCAGTATTGACAGGAGCTGAAAATGGGCATGGGGACGGTCCGGGAATTCTGGGGTTTCCTGATGAAGCGCAAGAAATGGTGGCTTCTGCCTATAATAATAACGCTCGCGCTTCTCGGTCTCCTGATAATCTTCACTGAAGGGAGCGCCATAGCCCCGTTCATCTACACCCTGTTTTGAGGTGAAAATATGAATATCGCGGTGCTCTGTTCGGGAAACGGTTCGAACCTGCAGGCGATCATCGACGCCGTCGAGAGCGGCTACATAAAGTCCCGGATAGCGCTCGTTGTGAGCGACAACAAGAACGCGTTCGCGCTCGAAAGGGCCAAGAAGGCCGGTATAGAGACGCTCATCCTGAACCCCAAGGACTTCAAGAGCCGCGAGGATTTTGACAAGGAGATCGTAAGGGAACTCAAGAAGAAGGATGTCGGGCTAGTCGTCCTCGCCGGTTTCATGCGCCTCATGAGCTCCTATTTCGTTAAAGAGTACAAGGACAGGATAATGAACATCCATCCGGCGCTCCTGCCGTCGTTTAAGGGCACGCACGGGATCAAGGACGCCCTGGAATACGGCGTCAGGGTGACCGGGCCGACGGTCCATTTTGTCGACGATAAGCTCGACCACGGCGCCATAATCCTGCAGCGGACAGTCGAGGTGAAGGACGATGATACGGAAGAGACTCTTCTCGAGCGCGTCCATGCCGAAGAGCACAAGATCTACCCGGAGGCGGTCAAATTATTCGTCGAAGGTAGATTAAAAGTGGAAGGAAGAAGGGTAAAGATCAGTAACCAGTAGCTAGTAACCCGTAACTAGTAATAAAAACTATTAAAAAATGAAAGGAATACGGCATACATGAGCACGAAGATCAAAGAAGTGAAGGCAAGGGAGATACTCGATTCGCGCGGGAACCCGACGGTCGAGGTCGATGTCTTATTGGCTGACGGTTCTTTCGGCAGGGCAGCGGTGCCGAGCGGCGCGTCTACGGGCGAGCACGAGGCGGTCGAGCTTCGCGACGGCGACAAGTCTCGATATGGCGGCAAGGGCGTCCTGAAGGCCGTGAACAATGTCAACACCGAGATCCGGAAGCTCGTGAAGGGGATGGACGCGGCGAAGCAGGACAAGGTAGACAAGGCGATGATAGAGCTCGACGGCACGGAGAACAAGGGCCGGCTCGGCGCCAATGCCATCCTGGGCGTCTCCATGGCAGTGGCGAAGGCGGCGAGCGCTTCGAAGGGCGTGCCGCTCTACAGGTATATAGGCGGCTCGAAGGCCAACATACTTCCGATACCCATGTGCAACATCCTGAACGGCGGCGCGCACGCCGACAATAATGTCGACCTGCAGGAGTTCATGGTCATGCCGGTAGGGGCGCCGTCCTTCAAGGAAGCCTTGCGGTGGACCGCCGAGGTTTTCCATAACCTGAAGAAGATACTCCACGAAAAAAAGCTTTCGACGGCCGTAGGCGACGAAGGAGGGTTCGCGCCGGACCTTAAGTCCAATGAAGAAGCGGTCGAGGTGATACTCGCGGCGATCGGCAAGGCCGGGTACAAGGCTGGCAAGGACATCGCGATAGCGCTCGATCCGGCAGCGAGCTCGTTCTACGAGAGCGGCAAGTACATACTCGAGGCCGAGCCGAAGAAGGATAATTCGAGCAAGGATATGGTAGAGTTCTATTCCCGCTGGGTAGAAAAGTACCCGATAGTCTCAATAGAGGACGGGCTTGCCGAGGATGATTGGTCGGGTTGGAAGACGCTTACCGACGCCCTCGGAAGGAATATACAGATCGTAGGAGACGACCTATTCGTCACGAACACTAAACGCCTGAAGATGGGTATCGATAAAGGCGTGGCCAATTCCATCCTGATAAAGTTGAACCAGATAGGCACGTTAACGGAGACGATCGAGACCATCGACATGGCGCGCTGCGCCGGCTATACCGCCGTCGTATCGCACCGCTCCGGCGAGACCGAGGATTCGATCATCGCGCATATGGTGGTAGGCATGGGCACCGGCCAGATAAAGACCGGTTCCCTGTGCAGGAGCGA
The DNA here is from genome assembly GCA_016929115.1 of Candidatus Omnitrophota bacterium. Taxonomy (GTDB): domain Bacteria; phylum Omnitrophota; class Gorgyraeia; order 2-01-FULL-45-10; family 2-01-FULL-45-10; genus JAFGJL01. Next base: position 12,059 of record JAFGJL010000012.1, read on the forward strand.
GAGGATATGCAAATATAACGAGCTCCTGCGTATCGAGGAAGAGCTCGGCAAGAAGGCCGTGTACGGCAAGGCTATATGGCGCAAGAACAGCTCAAAGTGCTGCGCGCCGAGCCAGTTCGCTTCCTGCTGCGGCCGGTAAAGGGTAGCGCCAAGTGAAGAGAGACGCCGTAAAGCTCCTGGTCCTCATAGTGGCCGTGACGGCGATATTCCTGCCGCCGTTCGCCAAGTACCAGGAGCTGCGCGCCAAGAACAAAAGCCTTGAGGACAGGATAAGGAAGCTTAAGCTTGAGACGCAGCGGCTGGAGGAGGAGCGTAGGAAGCTCGAGACCGACATCACCTATGTCGAGAAGAAGGCCCGCGAGAAGATCGGCGTCGTGCGCAAGGGCGAGATAGTAATAAAGGATACGAAGAAGTAGTTGGCAGGGGAAGTTGTTAACGCAATAAATAACTTGCAATTTTACAGTTTTCTGCTATAATCAGCACATATTGCGGGGTGGAGCAGCCTGGTAGCTCGTTGGGCTCAAGAAATGGACACAAAGCTCAAGTCAGATATCGCAGAGTCTGCCGTTATAACCGCGCTTCTGAAGAGAGGCTTTAAGGTGCTAAAACCCGTAGGGGATAGGCTGCCCTACGATTTAGCAGTCGAAGTAAACGGAAAGCTTCTCAAAATTCAAGTAAAAAGCGCTTGGTATTATAACGGTAATTATACGGTTGATACCCGCAGAACGAAAACCAACCGTCGGCGTATGTTGAGAAGCCGTTACGCCGAAAAAGATTTCGACTTTGCGGTGTTATACATCGACCGGTTGAATACATATTATGTGATGCCGGTTTCCGAGTTTTCCGCCTACAAGAGCGGGATCAGTTTGGTGGAAACGGAAAAAAGGCAGCGCAAACCAAAATCGGCGATGTACAAAGAACGATGGGATTTGTTGTCCAAAGTGGGCTGTTCAGCCGGAAACGGCTGAATGACACCTGCCAAACTCGGTGAAGCCTGAAATGGTAATACCGAGCCAAGCCCTGAACCAGAATAAATTCGGTTCAGGGAAGGTGTAGAGACTAGACGGCAGGCATCCTAACGCGTTAAGGCGAGGATGAAGGTATAGTCCAGACTACAAACTCCGGTCACCCGGAGGCAGCGAAAGCTGCAGTGGTATGCATAACCCAAAGGTCGTCCGTTCAAATCGGACCCCCGCTACCAAAATTAAAAACCCTTCCGGGAGAGCTCGGAAGGGTTTTTAATTTTCCAAGGGGGAAAACGTTGTTTTCCCCCTTCGGCGTTCGCTCGCCATGCGTAACAGCTGGCTCGCTCACTGAACCCCCTTTTCTTAAATGAAATTACCGCAAAACACGGGTTACCTATAGAAGGGGAAGGGAGGAGAATATCCTCCCTTCCCCTTACAAACCCTAACCCTCCTAAAATTGAGTCACTTCGTGACCTGTTACAGTAATGGGAACTTTTTAGAGAATTATATTGTCTAAATATATGTAAAGATGCGGCATGGAAATGGTTGACAGGGCCGAGCGCGGCATATATCATATCTTTATATAATAATCTGAACGCATGCGAAATAAAACCGCTGTATTTATAATATCCCTTTATGCATCGACTACGCTTATCCCCGTTGCGTCAGCCGAGCAGGCGATGGCGTGGCGGGAGTGCGTGGCTGAGGCGGCTAAGAACAATCCGCAACTGATAGCTGCCGTCGAAGTGGTGAAAGGGCAGCAGGCCGCAAAGACCGTCGTCACGAGCGGCCTTCTGCCGCAGTTTGACGGCACATTCGGCGCTTCGCGGGCCCAGTCGGCTTCTAATGACAATACGAGCGGCATCAGGGAATCGATAACTAATTCCTACAGCTACGGCGTCAACGGCTCGCAGCTCATATTCGACGGATTCACCACCTATAATAAAGTGCGGGCAGCAGCGGAGAACGTAGCCGCGGCGCGGTATGCCTACAGGTTCACCTCATCTACGGTGCGGCTCGATCTGCGCGCGGCATTTATCAATCTCCTGAAGGCGCAGGAACTGATACGCGTCGCCGAGGAGATATTCAAGATAAGAAAGGACGACCTTAACCGCGTCACGCTGCGTTATCAGTCCGGCCTCGAGCATAAAGGAGCCCTCATGACGGCGCAGGCCAACCTGGCCGACGCCGAGCTCGGCCTTGCCCAGGCCAGGCGCGACGTGGTATTGTCGCAGCGGCAGATGACTAAGGAGATGGGCAGGAGGAAGTTTGAGCCGATGTCGGTCGAGGGAACATTTGAAGTAAAGGACAGCGCGAGGGAGCAGCCGGACCTGGAAAGGCTAGCCGACGCCACGCCTTCGGTCATGCAAGCCGCCTCCCAGACGAGGGCCGCTGCGGCGACAGTGGACGCGGCGCTCGGAACGTTCGCGCCGCAGGTATCCGGCACCATGGGCGCGAACAAGGCTAATACCAACTCGCAGTGGCCGCCGAGGGGGAACGAGTGGGATATGGGGATAAGCGTATCCATGCCGCTCTTCGACGGGGCCCAGAGGCTGGGCCAGCTGGCGCAGGACCGGGCCGCGTATAAACAGGCGCAGGAGTCACAGAGAAACACGCGTGACGCGGCGATAGTGAACCTGGAGGATGCGTGGGTGGCCTTGCAGAATGCCATGGACCTTGTGAGGGTGCAGCGCATGACGCTGGACGCGACCCAGGAACGCTCAAGGATAGCCGAGTCGCAGTATTCGGCGGGCTTCATGACCTTCGACAACTGGATAATCATCGAGGACGACCTCGTCAGGTCCAAGAGGGCCTATCTGGACGCCGAGGCGGCTGCCCTGGTCGCGGAGGCCAAGTGGATACAGGCAAAAGGAGAGACGCTGGAATATGAATAAAGCGCCGGGTAAAAAATATATCGCTATAGCCGTTATCGCCTTTTTGTTCATAGCCGGTTTCGTCCTTATTTTGAAACGCTCCGGCGCTAAAGGCATAGAGACCAGGGTCATCCACCCGCGGATGGGCGAGATACGCTCCTCGATATCCACTACAGGGACGGTGCTTCCCAAGAACAGGCTTGAGGTGAAGCCGCCGGTCAACGGCCGGATAGAAAGCATGCTCGTGAAAGAGGGCGATATGGTCAAGCCCGGCCAGATGCTCGCGTGGATGAGCTCCAATGAGCGGGCCGCCCTCCTTGACGCCGCGCGCGGGAAGGGCGAGGCGGAATTGAAATACTGGCAGGAGGCGTACAAGGCCATACCGCTTGTCGCGTCGATCGAGGGCGAGGTCATAGTCGCAACTGTCCAGCCCGGCCAGACGGTGACGACGAACGACGCAGTAGTGGTGCTTTCGGACCGGCTCATAGTCCGCGCGCAGGTGGACGAGACCGACATCGGGGGCATAAAACAGGGCCAGGAGTGCGCCGTAACGATCGACGCCTATCCCGAGGTGAAGATACCCGGCAAGGTTGAGCATATATATTACGAGTCCAAGACGGTGAACAACGTCACTATATACGAAGCCGATGTCCTGCCCGAGACGATCCCGGATTTCTTCCGCTCGGGGATGAACGCCACGATAGAATTCATAACCGGCTCCAAAAAGGGCATCCTGATACTGCCCGTCGACGCGGTCCAGCGCGAAAAGGGACAGGCCTTCGTCTTTATAAGCAAGGCAGGCAAAGAGGCCAAGCAGCCTGTAAAGATCGGCATAACGGACGATAAGAACATAGAGATATTGTCCGGAGTGGCTCAAGGCGACGACGTCCTTGTAAGGTCAAAACGTTACGCCATCCCGAAAGAATCCGGGACCAACCCCTTCATGCCCGCCAGGAGAAGGTAGGGCCGGCCCATGATAGAGCTGAAGCATGTCTCCAAGACATACCGGATGGGCGCCGTCGACGTCCACGCGCTCAGGGATGTGAGCCTGCGGATAGAGGATGGCGAATTCGTCGCCATAACGGGCGCGTCCGGCTCCGGCAAGTCGACGCTCCTGCATATATTGGGCCTTCTCGACACTCCGGACAGCGGTGAATATTACCTGGACGGCCGGAAGGTCTCCGGCCTGGGAGACGAAGAGCTGGCGCGGGTCAGGAACGATTCCATCGGCTTCGTCTTTCAGCAGTTCTTCCTTCTGCCGCGCATGACAGCCCTCGACAACGCGTGGCTTCCCCTGATATACGCGGGCAAGCGGCATATGAAGGAGAGCGCGCGCCAGAAACTTGTCAGCGTAGGTCTGGGCGACAGGCTCTCGCATAACCCGAACGAGCTTTCCGGCGGCCAGCAGCAGCGCGTCGCCATCGCTCGGGCCCTCGTCAACGACCCCGAGATAATACTGGCAGACGAACCGACCGGCAACCTCGATTCCAGGTCAAGGGAAGAGATAGTGGCGGTCCTGGCGGAATTGAACCGCCAGGGCAAGACCGTCGTCATTGTCACCCACGAGCGCGATATCGCAGAAAAGGCCAGGAGGATCATAACGGTCAAGGACGGCGAGATCATCTCCGATTCCGGCGCTCAGGCGGCGGCCTCAGGCGCGCCGGAAAAGGCCGCGGCGCAAGTCGTGGCCTCGCAGCTGGTGCGGCAGGGGATGGAGACGCTGGAGTATTTCAAGCAGGCCGTTTCCGCCATGGCGTCGCACAAGATACGCTCATTCCTTTCCATACTGGGCATACTGATCGGCGTCGCGGCCGTGATCGCGATGCTGGCGTTGGGCGCGGGCGCGCAGGAGTCCATAAAAAAACAGCTGGCCTCTCTCGGCGCCAACCTTCTTATCGTGAGGCCGGGCTCGGCAAAGGTGCGCGGCGTCGCCCTGGAGGCAGGGGCGGTGACGAGGTTCACCTTCCAGGACGCGGCGGCCCTGGCCAAGATGACGGACGTATTGAAGATGGTGGCGCCTTCCGTAACGGGCAAGGGCCAGGCGGTCTACGCCAACAGGAACTGGAGCACGCAGGTAGAGGGCACGAGCCCTGAGTACGAGGAGATACGCGCGGCGACGCCCATAATAGGGCGGTTCTTCACGGAGGAAGAAGTGAAGCGCCGCGAAAAAGTCGCTATCCTCGGGATGACGGTCGCCAGGCAGCTTTTTGGAGAAGGAAACCCCGTGGGCGAGACGGTCAAGATAAATCTTATAAACTTCAAGGTCATAGGGGTCTTGCCCACAAAGGGGGCCGGCGGCTTTGGGCGCGACCAGGATGACATGATAGTGATACCCGTCACCACGGCCATGTACCGCCTGATGGGCAAGGACTATCTCGACATGATATATGCCGAAGCGAAATCGCCTGAGCTCGTCCAGGACGCGCAGGACGGGATATGGGATCTCATAAAGAAACGCTACCGCCTGACGGCAAAGCAGGCTGAAGATTCGTTCCAGATACGCAACATGGCCGATATCAAGGCGACCATGGAAGCGACCACAAGGACGATGAGCGTATTATTGGGTTCGATCGCGGCCATATCGCTTCTCGTCGGCGGCATAGGCATCATGAACATCATGCTCGTCTCTGTGACCGAGAGGACGCGGGAGATAGGCCTGCGGAAAGCGATAGGCGCTACGCGGCGGGATATACTCGTTCAGTTCCTCTGCGAGGCGGTGCTCATGACATGCATAGGAGGTGTGCTGGGCGTTATATTTGGCGTGGGGGTATCCGGCCTTATAGTGTTCGTTACCAAGTGGACTTTAAAGATATCGCTTTTTTCGATAATACTTGCTACCGTCTTCTCTTTCGCCGTCGGGCTGGTATTCGGCATATGGCCCGCCTGCCAGGCCTCGAGATTGAATCCCATAGACGCCTTGCGCTATGAATAGGAAATAACCTACCTGTTGATATGCACGACCTTTGCCGGCGGGAAGCCGTTGAAGTACGTGGATGAGGCGATGGAGTAGGCGCCGATGTTCTCGGCGTATACGAGGTCGCCCAGTTCGAGTTCGGGCAGTTCTTCGGCGACCGAAATAGTGTCGAGTGCGTCGCAGGTCGGGCCGAAAACGGCCGAGACCTTCTTTTCCCCGTCCTTGAACGCCTTTATCGGGTAGACGCAGTGGTCGAATATGACGCCCGAGAAGGTGTGGTAGATGCCGTCGTCGATATAGTAGCAGGTCTTGCCGTCCCTCACCGCCTTGCCGATGACCTTGGCCACCAGGGTCCCGGCATTGGCCACCATGAAACGCCCCGGCTCGGCCAGTATCTCAATGTCCTTTGGGAAGAGCCTGTCTATCTCGGCGTTAAGCCTCCGGGCCAGGACCCTGAACGACTTCGCCTTGTTGTTGTATCTCACCGGGAAACCGCCGCCGATATCGAGTATCTTTATGGTGTGGCCCCTCGAACCCGACTCCCTGAATATAGACGCTGATAACTGGAGAGCCTGCATGTAGTTCTCGAAGTTGTTGCACTGGCTGCCGACATGGAAACTTATCCCCTCGACGACCAGGCCGAGGTTGAACGCCTCGAGTATCAGGTCTACGGCCTCGCCGGGATGGGCCCCGAACTTGGACGAGAGCTCCACCATCGAGCCGGTATTGGGCACGCGTATCCTCAGGCAGAGTCCGGCGTGCGGGCAATGTTTCTTTATCTTGCGCAGTTCCGCGATGTTGTCGTAAGTGACGAGCGGCTTATACTGGTCGAGCTGGTGCAGGGTCTCTACCTGCTTTATAGTGTTGGCGTAGATTATCTTGTCCCAGATGAAGTCCTGCCGCGCCTTTCTTGAGAGGCGCTTTATATTATTGTGGACGATCATGAACTCCGGGAAAGACGCCACGTCGAAGCTGGCGCCCATCCTGTAAAGCGTCCTTACTATCTCGGGGTTTGAATTGGCCTTCACGGCGTAATAGGCCTGGATGCGGGGGAGGCTCTCCTTGAACTCGCGGTAGTTCTGCCGTATCTTCTCGTGGTCCAGTATGAATACAGGCGTGCCGTTCTTTTTGGCTATCCTCTTTATCCTTTCCAGGTGTTTCTTGGGACTTTTTCCCATCTCTCGGTCTCTTTCTCGCCGCAAAGGGCGCGCTAAGGTTTAAAGAAGAAGTTCTGGAAGCACCAGATGTTCTTCGTGTCGAGCTGTGCTTGGCTGTTCTCCTTGAAGAATACGGTGTAGTTGGAAAGCGGCGTCCAGTCCGACGGTATGGAGACGAAAGGCTCGATATAAGGCTTCGCGATCTTAAGGACATAATCGTGCGGCAGGTCGTCCGGCAGGCAGATCCCCCTTTTGGGATGCTCTATCATCCACATGGCCGCGGAGACGACGCCTATGGCCACCTGCATGGTCGTGGCGTTCTGGTGCGGGACGAGCCGCCTCGATTCTTCTATCGTCAGCATGCTGCCGGTCCACCAGGAGTTGTATTTGTGGCCCATGAGGAGCGCGCCAAGGATGTCGGCGCCGCCCGTTATTTCGTCGTTCATTATCCTCCACCTGGGCTGGAGCTCGTAGTTCCTGCACCGCAGCTCGTGCAGGGACGACAGCGTCTCGTGGCACGGCATATAGGCATAGTGGACCGTGGGCCGGTAGACCGCTTTCTTGCCCTTCCACACGGTGAGCCTGTCCGATATGCCGAACGCCTCTCCGTGGCGTATGACCATCCCCACTATCTCCTGGTGCGGTATCCATGACCTCACCCATGTGTTGATGCCCATGCGCGCCAGGAATATCTGGTTTTTCGGGCCTATATGCGGCACGGTCGCGAGCGGCGGCAGCTCCTTCTCGTGCGTGCCCCAACCCATTTCGGCAGGGGAGATGCCTTCTTCGCGCAGGCCTTCGACCGACCATGTGCCGACGAACTCGTCGACCTCTTTAGGTTTATTGGCGATCTGCGTGTCGCGCTCGCTGCAGTGTATCACCTTTATGCCCAGCGTCATCGCCAGGTGCGGAAGATCCTTTTTGGCAAGGTGCTTCTCCAGGGCGCTCACATCTTTTTTGGAGGTCGTCTTGTCTCTGACGGCCTTTTCGGCGATATCGATTATGCCCTGCTTGGTGAAATGGGAGATGAGGCCGGGGTTCGCGCCGTGGTCAAGGACCGCGGTGACGTCGCTGTTCCACTTTGACATGAGCTTGCGCAGGTCCATCTGCCTGCAGTAGAGGGATTTCTGGTAGGGCGTCTTATTGTGTATGTTGGCGTAAGGGTCCCATTCCTCGACGGACGTGTTGATATATAGTACCTTATTGTCATGGCACCACGTGATGATGTCAATGCAGCCGATGTTCCACGCGAGGTCTATTATCAGGCCGCCTGAGCCGACGTGCTTCGCGAGCTCCTGCGCCATGTTGATGGGCGTTATCTTCTCCCGGAAGTACTTCACGCCCTTGTCGGTCCACTGCTTTATCGCGGCCCTCACGTCGGTGTAATCGATGACGGTGACGTTCTTGTACGGGACCTTGATGTGCTTGAAGAGTATCGGCAGCGTGCAGCGGGATACCGAACCGTAACCTATGACGAGTATTTTTTTGTTGAACTCCAACATCATCGCTCCTCCTTGTTGAAAGCATTTTACATTGCCGCCGCGTCCGATGTCAAGCGCGAGGATTGAGAAAATAGGGACTGTCCCTATTTTCAATGGAAAAAATGGGGACAGTCCCATTCAGCGCGCAATAGCCGCTTTTGGGACAGTCCCTATTTTTCCTCTATTTGCCAAACACTGTTGCAAATTACGCACGTTCTGGTATAATTTAATCCAACGAAAGGATCCTCGGACACATGGAAGAGAAGAACGCAGCGGCGCCGACAGCCGAGAACATCGCAGCGAAGAATTACGGCGGCCTCGAGGAAGAATACTCGAGCTTTAAAAAATCCAAGGTAGTGGTACTGCAGGTCCCCTACGACAACACGACCACCTATATCCACGGCACGGCTGCCGGGCCCGCAGCCGTCATCGACGCCTCCCGCTACATGGAGCGGTTCGACGACGAGCTGAACCAGGAGACGTTCAAGATAGGCATACACACGGCGGAACCGCTTGCCGTCGAGAAGGTCCCTTCCGAAGAGATGGTCGAGAAGGTCTCCGCGCAGGTCTCTGAGGTCCTGAAGGCGAACAAGCTACCGGTCCTGCTCGGCGGCGAGCATTCCGTCTCCATCGGCGCCGTAAAGGCATGCAAAGAAACCTACCCGAACCTCTCGGTCCTGCATTTTGACGCGCACAACGACCTCAAGGACGTATATTTCGGTTCCAAGCTCAATCACGGCTGCGTGGCACGCCGCATCTCCGAGACCTGCCCTATAGTCCAGGTGGGCACCCGCAGCCTCTCAAAGGAGGAGAAGGATTTTATCGCGTCCCAGGCTAACGGCAGGGTCAAGACTATGAGCGTCTACGATATACTTGAGACCCCGATGTGGAAGGAAGCCGTCGCGAACAGCCTTAGCGAGAACGTCTACATCTCGATCGATCTGGACGTCTTCGATCCCTCGATAATGCCGGCTGTCGGCACGCCCGAGCCCGGAGGGATAGGCTGGTATGAGGTACTCGACCTTTTGAAGGACGTGGCCAAGGGAAAGAAGATCGTAGGCTTCGACGTCGTCGAGCTGTGCCCTTTAAAGGGGGATGTCGCGCCGGACTTTCTTGCGGCAAAGCTTGTTTACAGGCTGCTGGGTTATATATTCCCGACAAAAAAATGACCGGAGGCCCTGGATGATACTCGTACCGCGTAAAAATCTGATGGTGCCGAAAAAGATGTTCTTCACGAAGGGCGTCGGCACGCACAAAGCGGAGCTCAGGAGTTTCGAGCTCGCCCTCCGGGACGCCGGCATAGAAAAATGCAACCTTGTGCACGTCTCGAGCATCCTGCCGCCCGGATGCAAGGTCGTCTCCCGCAACGAAGGGTTGAAGGAACTCTATCCCGGCATGATCACCTTCGCCGTCGTCTCACGCTGCTCGGGCAACGAACCCCACCGGCTTATCGCGGCGAGCATAGGATGCGCCTTGCCGGCCGACCCCAACGCCTACGGCTATCTGAGCGAGCATCACGCGTTCGGGCAGAACGAAAAGGCCGCGGGCGACCTGGCGGAAGACCTCGCGGTGGAAATGTTGGCGTCGACCCTCGGCCTGGAGTTCGATGAGGACAAGTCGTGGGATGAGAACAAGGCGATATACCAGTTGAGCGACAAGATAATCCGCACCTCGAACATCACGCAGTCGACGGTCATCGGCACGGAAGGGAACTATTCCACGGTATTGGCGGCGGCGGTATTGCTCTTCTGAGAAGCCACCACCAAATACTGCTCTGTCAGCGAATCAACGAAAGCGTTGAGGCATAAGGCGTTCAAAAATCTTTTTACTTTGGAAGCGCCCAGCTTCCTTTCGATCCTCAGTACGTCAAAACCCGCGCCGTCGAACATCGTCTCGATGCTTCTTATCGTAAAAAATCTCAGATGCGACCTGTCGAGGATGCCGCTGTCTTCGTAGCGCCATTCGCGCTTGCGCAGCATCTTGAGTATCCTGTAATGGGCGATGTTAGGTATGCTCGCGATGGCGCATCCGCCGGGCGTCAGGAGCGGGCGCTGCCGCTTTAATAATCCCCAAGGGTCTTTCAAGTGCTCCAGGACGTCGCCGTAGATTATGCAGTCAAAAGTGCCCGCTTCAAAGGGCAGCGTGAGCGTCTCGACGTCTCCTACGAGTACCGTGTCGATGCGACACTTTGCCTTCGACGCGGCGTCCGGGTTGAGCTCGACGCCCGTCACCTCGATATAGGCGCCCAGCCTATCTTTTATGGCGAGCCCGGTCACCCCGGAGCCGCAGCCCACCTCAAGGATCTTCTTCGCGCCCGCGGGGATAAGCCGTATCAGGTCAAGCCGCGCCGCTTCGTAATATCCATTCTTTTTATTCATCGTTTGCACACGAAGATCAAAAATGCCGGCTTGCACGCCGTGTAATCCTCCACGAAGGGGAAAACGCTTTTCCCAAAGCGGTACTCGTAGAGGGCGAGCCTGAAGATGCGGCCAAGTTTCCGGATATCGCGCGTCCGGCTGTATTTTTTTCCGGCCAGCGAGGTGACCGAGGCGGTTATGACGGCCGGCAAATGCCTCGAGAACTGGACCATCTTCTTGTAAGAGCGCTTGAAGTACCTCATCTCCTGGCAATAGACATCGATCCGGCTGAAATATTTTTTGAGAAGCCCGGATATCTCACCGAATGAATACTCATGGAGATGGAAAGGGTTCTTGGCGTAACCCTTGGGATATGTATCCCTGTTGGGGCAGGAAATAATGAATGATCCGCCTTCTTTAAGGAGGCCCGATATTGACCGGAGGAACTGTTCGGCTTTGGATCTTTCGAAATGCTCTATCGTCTCAAAAGAGACGATCATATCGAAGGAGGCCGGTGGGAATTTTAGTTCCAGGGCATCGCTTCTGAGGAACTCGAGCCTCTCATCGCGGTAGTGCGCCGCTGCATATGCGATAGCCTCGGGCGATACATCGACTCCGCACCATTTGGAGGCGTCTTTTTTCGCGAGCATGTCCGTCCCGTATCCGGACCCGCAGGCGATGTCCAACCCCACGCAGCCTTTCCTGACGAACCGGCAGGCAAATCCGTACCGCGCGACATGCTCGTCGTACTCGATTATGTTATGGGGGCCGACCTCCGATGGTATTATGCGTTCTTCCGCCATGGATATTACACTACTACGGCTATTGCTTTTTTGCAAGCGCATATTATTGTTGTCAGCGTTCCCAGCGGTATCGTATAATAACTCATATACAAGGAGCGCCGATGATATCGGAGAAGATAGACCTGTCGCGGCTGGTGCCGTTGGTGGCCGTATGCGCTGTTATCCTCAGCTTGATATGCATCCCTCTTAAAGTCATAAGCTATGGTTATTTGCCCGAGGACGATGCCTTGCGCCACGCGGCAAAGGCCGTTTCCGGCAAGCCATGGGACCAGATACTCGTCCTGCGGGATGAAGCCAGGATGGACAACCACCCGGGCTGGCATGCCATACTCTCTTTCATCCACAAGAATACCGGCCCCGGGACCGAGGGCCTTGTCGTCTTCTCGGTGATAAGCCTTTTCATATTTTTCTGCCTCATCCCGCCGTTCTTCCTGCGCAGGCCGGAGGCGTGGCTGGCGTCCCTATTGGTCATGTCGATGACCAACGTCTCGCTTGTCAAGCGGCTCTTCTTCGGCAGGCCGTACATCGTGAGCATGGCCGCTGTCGTCATACTATGTTTCGTATGGCCGCGGCTTAAGGAAAAGAAGCCGTACGGGGCCATGATACTCATAGGCATTTTCACGGCCCTGGCAGCGTGGGTCCACGGAAGCTGGTACCTCTTCGCGCTGCCCATCGCATGTTTCTTCCTTGCCAGGGAGTGGCGCGCCGGCCTCCTTGCCGGAGTATCAATAATAGCGGGCATACTCATCGGCGCATCGCTTACCGGTGACCCATATGCGTTCCTCAGGCAGAATCTCGTCCATATGTTCCTCGCCTTCGGCAACAGCTCGCTGCAGCGCATGCTCGTCGCTGAATTCCAGGCGTTCACGGGCGATACGATAACGCTTGTAGCCCTATTCGGAATGCTGGGATGGAGGGCTATGCGGGGAGCGTGGGATAAAAAAGCGGTAGACAACCCCGTCTTTATACTTATAGTCGCCGGCTGGGCGCTGGGATTCGTCGCCAAACGCTTCTGGTTCGACTGGGCGATGCCGGCCATGGCCGTCTGGATGGCCTGCGAATTCCAGGACGCGTTCGAAAAGATGTCCGGTTACATGTCTTGGCGCAGGCTCACGCTCTCCATCACTTTGACGGCTGTCTTCTGGCTTGCGATGACCACCGATATCAACGGCCGCTGGACGCAAAACCTTACCGCTGAGTACCTCTGCGCTGATGATCCGAAACAGGCAGGATGGCTGCCTGAAAAAGGCGGCATCGTCTACTCCGATGACATGACGATATTCTACGATACCTTCTTCAAGAACCCTAAGGCCGACTGGCGCTATATCCTCGGGTTCGAGCCTGCGCTCATGCCGCCGGAAGACCTCGCCATCTTCAGGAAGATCCAGTGGAATTACGGCGCTTACGAAGCGTTCGGGCCCTGGGTAAGCAAGATGAAGCCGGAGGACCGCCTCGTCCTGCGCCGTTCCTGGGGCGCAGCCCCGGCCATACCTGGCCTGGAGTGGCACTATGCCGCTTCCGGGATATGGGTCGGGCGGCTCAAAAAGCAGTAAAGCCCCAGCCACACTCCTTGTTGACATCTTTTTCCATATCATATACAATACAATTTGCTCATAATACTATAGACGAGGAGACGCCATGATACCAAGATACTCGCTGCCTGAAATGTCCGCCCTCTGGAGCGATAAGAACCGCTTCCAGAAGATGCTTGACGTCGAGATAGCCGCCTGCGAGGCTATGGCTAAGCTCGGCGGGGTGCCCAAAAGGGCGCTGGCCAAGATCAAGCGAAAGGCCGCCTTTAACGTCGGCCGCATCGCGAAGATAGAAAAAATTACCAACCATGACGTCATCGCTTTCATAAAGAACCTCTCCGAACATATCGGCCCTGACGCCAAATACGTCCACATGGGCCTTACCTCAAGCGATGTCCTCGATACCGGATTATCCATACAGCTGCGCGAGGCATGCGATCTCCTGATAGAGGACGTAAAGAGGCTCATGGACGTCCTGAAGAAGAAGGCGAGGCAGCACCGCCGCACCGTCATGATGGGCCGGACGCACTCGGTCCACGCCGAGCCGATGACTTTCGGGCTCAAATTGGCGCTCTATTACGACGAGATGAGGCGCAACCTGCAGAGGCTCGAGAAGGCGCGCGAGACGATATCCGTAGGGAAGATATCGGGCGCGGTCGGCACCTACGCCAACATCGACCCGTTCGTCGAGGCCTACACTTGCAGGAAGCTGGGGTTGAAGCCGGCGCGGGTCGCCACACAGATCATACAGCGAGATCGCCACGCCGAGCTCTTGGCGGCCATCGCGATAACGGGCACGTCGCTGGAAAAGTTCGCGACCGAGTTCAGGAACCTCCAGCACACGGAGATAGGCGAGGTCGAGGAATACTTCGCTAAGGGACAGAAGGGATCGAGCGCTATGCCTCATAAGAAGAACCCGATCCTCTGCGAGCGCATCTCCGGGATGGCGCGCCTTTTAAGGGGGAACGCCCTCGCCGCCATGGAGGACATCGTCCTGTGGCACGAGCGGGACATCTCACATTCATCCGTCGAGCGGGTGGTACTGCCGGATTCGACGATACTCCTGGACTACATGCTCAATAAGTTCGCGGGCATCGTCTCTCGCCTCGTTGTCAACAAGGAGAGGATGCGCGCCAATCTCGAACGCTCGGGAGGCGTAGTATTTTCCGGAAGGGTGCTCCTGGCGCTCATCGCCAAGGGGCTTACGCGCAACGAGGCGTACGATCTTATCCAGAAGGTGGCTTTCAGCGCCAAAAAAGACGGCGTTACGTTCAAGTACGCGATGCTTGCCGATCAAGGCGTGAGGTCGCTCTTGATACCTCAGGAGATCGAGAAGGTATTCGACCTCGGGTACTATTTGAAGAACGTGGACAGGATATTCAGGAACGTGGGGATTTAGCTCATAGCTCTTAGCTGATAGCTCATAGTAAAATCCTATGAGCTATGAGCCATGAGCTAAGAGCTAAAGTTATGGAGAGATCCAATGCAGAAACTCAAGCAGATATACGAGGGTAAAGCAAAGAAGCTATACGAGACCGACGATCAGGATCTATTGATACAGGAATTCAAGGATGACGCGACCGCCTTTGACGCCACCAAGCGCGGGACGATCGTCAATAAGGGCGTCATAAACAACAAGCTCTCCGAGACGATCTTCGGGCTCCTCGAGAAGAAGGGGATCCCGACGCATTTCGTCAAGCGCCTTAACGACCGCGACATGCTCGTGAAGCGCGTCGAGATAGTGCCGCTCGAAGTGACGATGCGCAACATCGTCGCCGGAGGCATGGCGAAGCTCCTGGGCCTCGAGGAAGGCATCATCCTCAAAAGGCCGGTCCTCGAATGGCATTATAAGGAGGACAAGCTCCACGACCCGCTCATCAATGACGACCACGCGCTGGCGCTCGGCATCGCGACCGAAAAAGAGCTCGAGGCGATAAGGAAATATTCCGTAAAGATCAACGAGGTCTTAACAAAGTTCTTTGATTCGAAGGGCCTCACACTCGTCGACTTCAAACTCGAGTTCGGCAGGTATAAGGGCAAGATCATCCTGGCCGACGAGATATCGCCGGATACATGCCGGCTGTGGGACAAGACGACGAAGGAGAAGCTCGACAAGGACCGGTTCCGCCGCGACCTCGGCAACGTCGAGGAGGCGTACCAGGAGGTCCTGCGCCGCGTGATGGCGTAAAATCCGAAAAATGGCAAAGATAACTTACAGATCCGCCGGGGTTGATATCGACGCGGCGAACACGCTTGTGAAGGACTATAAGCGGTTCGCGCGGCGCACGCATATCAAAGGCATCGTTTCCGATATCGGCTCCTTTGGCGGGCTCTTCAGGCCGGACCTTAAACGATACAGGGACCCAATCCTCGTCTCGTCGACAGACGGCGTCGGGACGAAATTGAAGATAGCGTTCCTCGCCGATAAGCACGATACCGTTGGTATCGACCTGGTCGCGATGAGCGTGAACGACTGCCTGTGCACGGGCGCCGAGGGGCTCTTCTTCCTGGATTATATAGCAACGGGAAAGCTGCGGCCGTCAGTCTTGCGGGACGTTGTGAAGGGCATATCCGCCGGGTGCCGCGAAGCGGGATACGCCCTTATCGGCGGTGAGACGGCCGAGATGCCCGGCATGTACGCCGAAGGCGAGTATGACCTCGCGGGCTTCGCCGTCGGCGCCATCGACAGGCTCGACGTAATAGACGGGCGCGCGATAAATCCGGGCGACATTGTCGTCGGCATCGAATCGAGCGGCCTCCACTCGAACGGCTATTCGCTCGTCAGAAGGGTGTTCAGCAAAAAAGAGCTTAAAAGGTATGCGGGCGAATTGTTAAAGCCCACGCGCATCTATTGCAAGGCGGTCCTCGCGGCAAAGAAAGCGCTGCGCATAAAAGGCGTGGCGCACATAACGGGCGGCGCTTTTCTCGATAAGATACCGAGGATAATACCGAGGGGCATGGCGATCGAGATCCATAAGGTCCTGTGGAAAGTCCCGTGGATATTCACGCTCATCAAGGAGCGGGCAAAGTTGGACGACCGCGAGATGTACAGGACCTTGAACATGGGCATAGGCATGGTGCTTGTGATCGGCAAGAAGGACGTGGATAAGGCGCAGCGCATTATTTTAAAGAACGGCTTCAAGTCGCACGTCATAGGAAAGGTCGTAAAGGGGAATGGTCAAGTCGTCCTCAAGTGATAAGATACGGATACTAGTGATCGGTTCGGGCGGCCGCGAGCACGCGCTCTCCTGGAAGATCGCGCAGAGCCCGAGATGCGGGAAGCTCTACTGCGCGCCCGGGAACGGCGGCATCTCCGAGGTCGCGGAGCTTGTCAATATACACGCGGAGGACATCGAAGGGCTCCTGCGTTTCGCGATGGAGCAGAAGATAGGCCTGACCGTTGTCGGGCCCGAGGTGCCGCTCGTCGGCGGCATAGTCGACGAGTTCTCGAGGAACGGCCTGGCCGTCTTTGGTCCCGCAAAGGAGCTCGCACGGCTTGAGGGGTCTAAGATATTCGCGAAAGAGATGATGAAGAAGTTCGGCGTACCCACGGCCGACTTCAAGGCCTTCGACGAGAGCGACGACGCGATGAAATACCTTGAAACGCGCAAGGGGCCGCTTGTCGTAAAGGCGGACGGCCTGTGCGCGGGCAAGGGCGTCGTGGTCTGCAAATATATCGAGGACGCGAAGGACGCCGTCAAGAAGATGATGCGCGACCGCGTCTTCGGAGACGCGGGCAGCCGCGTCATAATAGAGGAATGCCTCGAAGGCGAGGAGGCCTCGATCCTCGTCCTTTCCGACGGCAAGACAGCGCTCCCCCTGGCCTCGTCCCAGGACCACAAGAGGGTCTTCGATAACGACCGGGGGCCCAACACGGGAGGCATGGGGGCTTATTCGCCTGCGCCTGTGGTGACCGACGGCCTTTTTAAAAAGATCATGGATACGGTCATCCATCCCATGATAAACGGGCTTGCCAAGGAAGGGAAACCCTATAAGGGCGTCCTCTACGCCGGCATAATGTTCACCAAGGACGGCCCCAAGGCGCTCGAATTCAACGTAAGGTTCGGCGATCCTGAGACGCAGGCGATCCTGCCGCGGCTAAAGACCGACCTGGTCGACGCGATCCTCGCGTCTATAGGCGGGACCCTTGATAATTTTAAGCTTGAATGGGACAGCCGCGCCTGCGTCTCCGTCTGTCTCACGTCGGGCGGATATCCGGGCGATTACGAGAAGGGCAAGGAGATAAAGGGCCTCGAAGACGCCGCCGGCATGGCGGACGTCGTGGTATTCCACGCCGGGACGAAGCTCGGCGGCCGCGCGACAGACGCGCACCGCCTCTTCCTGACGACCGGCGGCAGGGTATTGAACGTGACGGCGCTCGGCGGCACGATCGAGCATGCGATAAACACCGTGTATGAAGCGGCCGGCAGGATCCATTTTGACAGGATGCATTACCGCAAGGATATAGGGCATAAGGCGTTGCTGAGGGTCAAGGTTTAACGGAGGATACAATGGCTAATAGACCGCTGGTAGCGATCGTTATGGGAAGCGATTCGGACCTGCCGACGATGAACGAGGCGCGCAAGATCCTCGAAGAGTATAAAGTCCCGTTTGAGGTGAAGATACTTTCCGCCCACCGTTCGCCGGACGATGTCGCGGCCTTCGCCAGGGCGGCAAGAAAAAAGGGCTTAAAGGTCGTCATCGCGGGCGCGGGCGGCGCGGCGGCCCTTGCCGGGGTCATCGCCAGCCACACGACGCTTCCGGTCATCGGCGTCCCGATGGACACCAGGGAACTGAAAGGCATCGATTCGCTCTTTTCGACGGTCCAGATGCCGTCAGGGATCCCGGTCGCCACGGTCGCGATCGGCGCCACAGGCGCCAAGAATGCCGCTATCCTCGCACTGGAGATACTCGGCGTGACGGATAAGAGCATAGAGTCGAAGCTGGAAGGGTTTAAAAAAACGATGGCGGCGAACATCCGCAAGAAGAACCTGAAACTGTGAGGCACAAAGGCACTATCGTCGTCAAGGTGGACCAGAAGCGCCCCGATAAAAAGGTCCTGGCGCTCTGCGGCCGGATCGTAAAAAGCGGCGGGCTCGTCGCGTTCCCGACCGAGACGGTCTACGGCCTTGCGGCAAACTGCCGCGACGCCTCGGCGATGAAGGCCCTCTACAAGGCGAAGGGGAGGCCGATGTCAAAGCCATCGACCGTCCACATCGCCGATACGAAGGCCATCCGGAAGATGGGGTGCAGGATAACGAAGAGCGCCCGCTCGCTCATCGGTAAGTTTTGGCCCGGCCCCCTGACCATCATCCTGCCTTCGCGGGCCGGAAAGGCCCTGGGCTTCAGGATGCCGGATAACGAGGTAGCGCTTGCGCTCATCCGCGCCGCGGGCGTGCCGGTTGTCGCGCCGAGCGCCAACATAAGCGGCAATAAGCCGCCCAAGAGCGCGGCCGACGTTTTTAAAGACCTCGACGGCAGGATCGACGCTATTGTGGACAGCGGCAGGACGAGCCTCGGCATCGAATCGACGGTCGTGGACCTGAGCGCGAAAAGGCCGAAGATACTGCGCGAAGGGGCGATAAAGCGGAGAGAATTGTTAAAAGTATTACGAATCGATTAGCGTATAGGAAGCTTAAAACTAAACGCTAAACGCTATACGCTAAACGCTATACGCTAAAACTATGGTCAAACCAAAGAAAGTCCTCTTCGTCTGCACGGGCAACAGCTGCAGGTCTGTCATGGCGGAAGGTTTATTGAAAAAGTATGCCAAAGAACACGGCATGGACCTCGAAATAACCTCCGCCGGATTAAGCGCGGTAGACGGCATCCCGGCTACTTACGAAACGGTCTTTGTCATGGGGGATGCCGGCGTGAATGTCTCCGAGCATAGGAGCAGGCGGCTGACCGACGATATGATAAAGGAAGCGGACGTCATCCTGACGATGGAGCATATACACAGGGAAGAGATCGTTAAGCGCGTCCCGGAGGCCGCGTCCAAGACGTTCATATTGAAGAAATTCGGGATCGACGAAAAGACGGCCGCATTCCAGGATTGGGACATACCGGATCCCATCGGCAGGCCGATAAAGGATTATCAGTTTTGCCGGGACATCATAAAACACCAGATAGACAGGATCGGAGGGCTTCTATGAAGATAGTGATAGGCAGCGACCATGGTGGATATGAGCTAAAAGGCCATCTCGTTGAATTCCTCAAAGCTGAAGGCTACGAGATCGAGGACCTGGGCGCGCATTCAAAGGAATCGAGCGATTATCCGCTGATCGGCTTTGAGGTGGCCAAGGCGGTGAGCGAAGGCAGGGCCGAGCGCGGCATCCTGATCTGCAAGACAGGCGTCGGCATGGCGATAATCGCCAACAAAGTGTCGTGCGTGCGCGCCGCGGCGTGTTACGACGTGGACCTGGCCAGGTCTTCGCGGGAGCATAACGACTGCAATGTACTGGTCCTCGCCGCCCACTATACGGATTTCGAAAAGGCGAGGGAGATCACGCGGGTCTGGCTTACGGCCGAACATCTCGGCGAGCGCCACCAGCGCCGGGTCCAGCAGATAAACGATATAGAAACACGACAATAATAAGGGCATGGTATGAACAATCTTAAACGAACCGATCTCGAAGTCTACAACTCCGTCAAGGAAGAGACCAAGCGCGAGAACGAAAACCTCGAGCTCATAGCGAGCGAGAACTTCGTGAGCCAGGCCGTGCTCGAGGCGCAAGGGTCCGTCATGACCAATAAATACGCCGAAGGCTACCCTAAGGCCCGCTGGTATAACGGCTGCCAGTACGTCGATGTAGTGGAGGCGCTTGCCGTCGAACGCTGCAGGCAGATCTTCGGCTGCGAGCACGCCAACGTCCAACCGCACTCCGGCACCTCGGCCAACATGGCGGTCTACTTCGCGATGCTTAAGCCCGGCGACACGGTCCTGGCTATGGACCTAGCTTGCGGCGGCCACCTCTCCCACGGCCATCCACACAACTTTTCCGGGAAGTTCTATAAGATCGTGCCATACGGTGTGAACCGCAAGACGGAGATGCTCGATTACGCCGAGATCATGTCTCTCGCCAAAGAGCACAAGCCCAAGATGATACTGGCAGGCGCCTCCGCGTACCCGCGCTCGATAGATTTTGAGAAGTTCCGCCAGGTAGCCGACGCGGTCGGCGCCTTTCTGATGGCCGACATCGCCCACATAGCCGGGCTTGTTGCGGCCGGCCTCCACCAGAGCCCCGTACCTTACGCGGAGTTCGTCACCTCCACGACTCACAAGACCATGCGCGGCCCGCGCGGCGGCTTTATAATGTGCAGGCAGGAATTCGCCAAAAAGATAGACAGCGAGATATTTCCCGGCATCCAGGGCGGCCCGCTCATGCACGTCATCGCTGCCAAGGCCGTATGTTTCAAGGAGGCGCTCCAGCCGGCCTTCAAGACGTACCAGAGACAGATAATCGCCAATACGAAGACCCTTTCGGATGAACTGGCCAAAAGGGGATACCGCATCGTGGCCGGCGGGACGGACACACACCTCTTCCTGGTGGACCTGAGCTCCAAGAAGATGACGGGCAAGGATGCTTCTTCGATCCTGGAAGAGGCGGGCATCACCATAAACAAGAACATCATACCTTTCGATACCCAGCCGCCGGCCATCGCGAGCGGCATCCGCATAGGCTCGCCGGCCGTGACGACGCGCGGCATGAAGGAAGAGCAGATGGTCCAGATAGCGCGCCTCATCGACAAGGCCTTGAGCGCGCCGCAGAAAGAGCGGAACATCCGCGAAGTGAAGCGCGAGGTGACGGGCCTGGTAAAGAGGTTCCCCCTGTACGAGGACCTCTTAAAAAGATTATAGGACGAATATGAGAAGACGAGAGACGAGGGGCATAAAGAGAGAACTAAAAAGGCCATCATGGGACGAGTATTTTGTCGCCATAGCGGAGCTTGTCTCGAAGCGTTCGAGCTGCCTCCGGAGGAGCGTCGGCGCTATACTCGTCAAGGACAAAAAGATACTCGCGACAGGGTATAACGGCGCGCCGTCGAAGATAAAGCATTGCAGCGAGGTCGGTTGTATCCGGGAAAAACTCAAAATACCGTCGGGCGAACGGCACGAGCTGTGCCGGGGGCTGCACGCTGAACAGAACGCCTTTTTGCAGGCCGCGCTCCACGGCACGTCCGTCAAGGGCGCAAGCCTCTATTCGACGACTCAGCCGTGCATAATATGCGCGAAGATGATAATAAACGCCGGCATCAATGAGATCGTCATAAAGGGCGACTATCCCGATAAGTTGTCCAAGGACCTGCTTAAGGAAGCCGGCGTAAAGATAAGGGTGGTGAAATAATGTTCAGGGAGAAGATAAAGGTTCTGGATTGCACGATACGCGACGGCGGGCTTGTCAATAACCATAATTTCGAGGACAGGTTCGTCCGCGCGGTCTATAAGGCGCTTGCCGAGGCCGGCGTCGATTATATGGAGATAGGCTACAAGAACGCCCGGCGCCTCTTTTCAGACAAGGAGTTCGGCAAATGGAAGTTCTGCGACGACGATGACATAAAACGCGCCATCGACGGCATCGACCCGAACGGCATGAAGCTCTCGATCATGGTAGACGTCGACCGGGTCGATATCGAGGACGTCAAGCCGAAGAAAGAATCGCCCGTAGACATGATAAGGGTCGCCTCCTATGTCAAGGATATAGACAAGGCGATCTTCCTGGCCAATCACTTCGCCGACAAAGGATATGAGGCGACGATCAACATCATGGCGATATCCCGCGCGCTCGATAACGCGCTCAACGAAGCGCTGCACCAGATAGAGAAGGAGTGTAAGGCGAAGGTCATCTATATCGTCGACTCTTTCGGGTCCCTCTACCAGGAGTCGACCGAATTCCTGGTAAAGAAGTTCAAGTCGATCCTTAAAAACAAAGAGATCGGAATGCACTCCCATAATAACCAGCAGCTCGCCTTCGGCAATACGATAGAGGCTATCATCCATAACGTCAACTACGTTGACGCGACGGTCTACGGCATCGGCCGCGCCGCGGGCAACTGCCCGCTGGAGCTCCTGCTCGGCTTCCTGAAGAACCCGAAATTCGACATAAGGCCTGTCCTCGACCTCATCGCGAAAGAGTTCATCCCTTTACGCGAAAAGATAGAGTGGGGATATCTCATACCTTATGCAATCACGGGCATCCTCGACGCCCACCCGCGCGGGGCGATAGCGCTTCGCAGCAGCGAGAAGAAGGAGATGTACCGGGAATTCTACGAGAGCCTTCTCGGCGACGATATCGATTGACCTATGGACATAACGAGATTCAGGAAGCTCCCGGTCATCGGCATACTGCGCGGCATCGAAAAAAACGCGCTCGGGCCGCTTGTCGAGGCGATAATGTCATCGGGCCTTGAAACGCTCGAGATCACGATGAACACAAAGGGCGCCGCCTCCCTGATAAAAGAGGCGGCGAAACTGTCGCGCGGCCGCCTCACGATAGGCGCGGGCACAGTGCTCGACATGGCGTCGCTCAGGACAGCCCTTGACAGCGGCGCCGAGTTCATCGTCATGCCGGTAGTGGTGGAAGAGGTAGTGGCGCATTGCGTCAAGCACAAGATCGCCGTCTTTCCCGGGGCCCTTACCGCGCAGGAGGTCTATCGCGCATGGAAGACAGGCGCCACCATGGTCAAGGTCTTTCCTGCCGGGGTTTTCGGCCCCGCGTATTTCCGGGAGCTGAAGGCCCCGCTGGATGAGGTAGAGCTTTTGGCCTGCGGCGGCGTGACGGCCGAGAACATGAAGGACTATTTCGCGAACGGCGCTTCAGCCGTCGCTTTCGGCGCGAGCGTATTTAAGAAGGAGTGGCTCGCGAAAGGCGATTACGCCAGCATCGCGGCAGGCATAAGGAAATTTACTGTCAACTGTCAACCGTGAACTGTTAACTGAAAATGAGATGCCCCTACTGCGGCAATAAGAACGATAGTGTTGTAGACTCGAGGGTATCGCGCAACGGCTCAAGCGTCAGGCGCCGGCGCGAATGCCTGAAATGCCGCCGCCGTTTCACGAC
>JAFGJL010000013.1 GCA_016929115.1 Candidatus Omnitrophota bacterium
ATGAGGTACACCGAAGCGAGGATGAGCCACATCACCGATTGGATGCTCCTTGATATCGATAAAGACACCGTTGACTTCATGCCGAATTTCGACAACTCGCTCAAAGAGCCGACAGTGCTGCCCGCGTGCCTTCCGAACCTGCTCGTCAACGGTTCCAGCGGCATCGCGGTCGGCATGGCGACGAACATCCCGCCGCACAACCTGCGCGAGATATGCGATGCGGTCGGCTTTGTCATCGACAACCCGGCCTGCGAAGTCAGGGATCTTTTGAAGAAGGTCAAGGGCCCGGACTTCCCGACCGGCGGCATCATATGCGGCATGGAGGGCATCCGGAACGCCTATATGAACGGCCGCGGGATACTGAAGGTCCACGCCAAGGCGCATATCGAGGAGCAGAAGAACGGCAAAGAGGCGATCATTATAAAAGAACTCCCCTACATGGTCAATAAGGCGAACCTCATCGCCTCGATCGCCAATCTCATACAGGCAAAGAAGATAGAAGGCATAACCGACCTGCGCGATGAATCGGACAGGGACGGCATGAGGGTCGTCATCGAGCTCAGGCGCGGGGAGAACGCCAACGTCATCTTGAACCAGCTCTACAAGCATACCCAGATGCAGGAGACGTTCGGCGTCATCATGCTCGCGCTTGTCGACGGGCGGCCTAAAGTCCTCAACCTAAAAGAGATGATCGTCGAGTTCATCCGGCACCGGAAGGAGATCGTCATCCGCAGGACGCGGTTCGATCTCGGAAAGGCGCAGGACCGCGCGCACATCCTCGAAGGACTGAAGATAGCGTTAAAGTTCCTTGATAAAGTAATCAAGATAATCAGGGAGTCGAAAGATCCGCAGATCGCCAAGGAAGGGCTTATGACCAAGCTTGAGCTGTCCGACAGGCAGGCCCAGGCGATCCTCGAGATGCAATTACAGCGCCTGACGCACCTGGAGCGCGATAAGATAGACAAGGAATACCTCGAGCTTATAAAGAAGATAGAGTACTTTAAGTCAATCCTCGCGAGCGAAAAGAAAGTGCTGGAGCTCATCAAGGACGAGATGAAGGAGCTTTCGGAGAAGTTCGGCGACGAACGCAGGACCGAGATCGTCGCGGAGTTCGCGGAGCTCGACATCGAGGACCTGATCGCCGAGGAGGACTTCGTCGTCACGATAAGCCACGCAGGCTATATAAAGCGCCTGCCCGTATCGAGCTACCGCAAGCAGCGGCGCGGGGGGAAAGGCGTGACCGGGGCCGACATGAAGGAGGAGGATTTCATCGAGCACCTTTTCGTCGCCTCGACGCACGATTACATCCTCTTCTTCACCGATCAGGGCGTCGTGCACTGGCTTAAGGTCCACGAGATACCCGAGGCCGGCAGGACCGCGAAGGGTAAGGCGATAATAAACCTCCTGTCGCTCAAGCCCGGCGAGAAGATAAGCGCGTTCGTGCCGGTGAGGGAGTTCAAGGAGGGCCGGTTTCTCATGATGGCCACGAAGAACGGCCTTGTCAAAAAAACGGACCTCACGGCCTACTCGCATCCTCGCAAGGGCGGCATCATCGGCATCGGCATCGAGAAGGGAGACGAACTCATCGAGGTCGTGCTTACCAACGGCGACGAGGAGATGCTCATCGCGACAAAAGAGGGCAAGGCGATCCGTTTTAAGGAGGCGCAGGTCCGCGATATGGGCCGCGGCGCCAAGGGCGTTAAGGGAGCCACTTTGGGCAAGAAAGACGCCTGCATAGCGATGCAGGTCGTGAGATCCGAGCAGACGGTCCTTACCGTGACGAGCCAAGGCTTCGGCAAGAGGACGGCGTTCAAGGAGTACCGCCTGCAGTCGCGCGGCGGTAAGGGCATCATCAATATAAAGGTAACGGCGAAGAACGGCGAGGCGATCGGCATGAAGACCGTCTCCGACAAGGACGAGCTGATGCTCATGACCGGCAAGGGAATGGTCGTGCGCTCGGCCGTAAAGGATATCAGGACCACGGGCCGTTCGACGCAGGGGGTCCGCCTTATGAAGCTCGACTCCGGGGACAAGCTTGCCTCCGTCGCGAAGATCGTGCCCGAGGAAGAAGAAGTAAAGATTTCCGAAGAGGCGGCCGCGCAGGCCAAGCCCGCCCAGAAAGAAGCGGCGAAGGAAAAAGCGCCTCAGGAAGAAGTGCCGGAGAAGGCAGCCGAAAAGACCAAAGCCGAGCCCAAGAAGCCGGAACCGAAAAAAGAAGCGAAGAAGCCGGCGAGAAAAAAGCAGAAATTCATAGAAATAAATCGCTCATAATAAATCTCAATAATTTCGTAATTTCAATTTATTTCTATCGTACGTTTTTAATTGAGGCCGTCCCCATCGTCTAGCCTGGCCTAGGACACGAGCTTTTCAAGCTTGCGACACCGGTTCAAATCCGGTTGGGGACGCCACTAACACGTTCGGGTTCCGGCCCCAAAAAGTAATGTTTGGACTTTTTGGGCCTCCACCCCGCCAACAGTCTATCGTAGCGGGACTAGCGTCCGAACGTGTTTAAGGGGCAAACCTCCGGTTTTCCCCTTAATATTCCCCTTTCCCTTAGAGGAGAGTGGGGAGCAATTATAAGGAAGCCAGTCTATGTGTGGTATAGTAGGTTACATAGGCCCTCGTAAGGCGCAGGACGTCCTCCTTAAGGGACTTTCGAGGCTTGAGTACCGGGGTTACGATTCGGCCGGTATCGCCGCCATCAGTTCGCATGCGGTGGAGATGGTGAAGCGAAAAGGCAAGCTCAAGGTCCTGTATGAGGAGCTCGAGACGCATCCCATAAAGGGCAATGTCGGTATCGGCCATACGCGGTGGGCTACGCACGGCGTTCCCAGCGACGCCAACGCGCACCCGCACCTCGATTGCAAGGCCAGGCTCGCGGTCGTTCACAACGGCATCATAGAGAATTATTCGGAATTAAAGGATGGCCTTATAAAGGAAGGCCACAAGTTCAGGTCAGAGACCGACACGGAGGTCATATCCCACCTTATCGAGAAGTTCTACCACGGCAACCTCGAGGCTGCCGTCCATAAGGCAGCGAGGCTCCTCAAAGGCACCTACGCGATAGCCGTTATCCACAAGGATGAGCCCGACAAGGTGGTCGGCGCGCGGCTCGATTCTCCGCTTATAGTCGGCGTCGGGAAGGGCGAGAACTTTCTGGCCAGCGACGCGACGGCGGTCCTGGATTACACAAAGAATGTCATCTATCTCGATAATAACCAGGTCATTACGATCACGCGCAATAAGGTCACCGTGAAAGAGATGTCCGGCCGCACCGTGCGCAAGCCTGTGACGCGGCTTAAATGGGATGTCAGCCAAGCGGAGAAGGGCGGCTACAGCCATTTCATGCTTAAGGAGATATTCGAGCAGGGCGATATACTGGCCAAGATATTGGATGAGCGCATCAAGGGGCAGAAGATCGTCTTCGAACAGCTGAAGATAAGGGGCGTCGCCTTAAAAAAGTTCAAGCGGGCGGCGATCGTCGCGTGCGGGACCGCCTATCACGCGGGACTGGCCGGAAAGTATATGATCGAGGAACTGGTGAAGATGCCGTGCTGGACGGACACCTCGAGCGAATTCCGCTACCGCGACCCTATCGTGGACAAAGACACCCTCGTTATCATCGTGTCGCAATCCGGCGAGACCGCGGACTCTCTCGCGGCCTTGAGGGAGGCGAAGAAAAAGGGCGCCACGGTGGTCAGCATCTGCAACGTCCTTGGCAGCTCAATAGCGCGGGAATCCGACGGTGTCATCTATACGCACGCGGGGCCGGAGATCGCGGTCGCGTCGACCAAGGCGTATACCGCGCAACTCGCCATCTTCTATCTCTTCACGCTTTATCTTGCGGCATTGCGAAAGACCATCCCGAATTCGCGCTACGCGTATCTGTTAAAGGAACTTAAGAAAGTGCCTGCCCTCGCGCAGCAGCTCCTCTCAGAATACAAATCCGAATATAATAGCCTGGCCGCGTACGCCCAGGAATTCAAAAGGTATTATATAAAGCAGCACAATAAGTCCTATTTCCTCTATCTGGGCCGCAACATCAACTATCCCAACGCGCTCGAAGGAGCGCTGAAGCTCAAGGAGATAGCGTATATAAGCGCGGAAGGCTATCCCGCCGGCGAGATGAAGCACGGCCCCATCGCGCTCATCGACGAAAACCCCTGGGTGGTCTGCATCGCCACCCAATCTGCTACCTACGACAAGATGCTCTCGAACATCCAGGAGATAAAGGCGCGCAACGGCATCATCATCGCCGTCGCGACAGAAGGCGATAAGGAGCTGATACACCAGAACATCAACTACATCATCGAGATACCGAAGATCGATGAGCTCTTCTCGCCGCTATTGGTCGCCATACCGCTGCAGCTTCTGGCCTATTATGTCTCAAAGGAGTTCGGCCACGACATCGACCAGCCACGCAACCTTGCGAAGTCGGTGACGGTCGAATAGACACTATGCCCGGCACTCTGTATGTCGTCGCTACCCCTATCGGCAACCTTGCCGATATGACTCTGCGCGCGATCGAGACCCTGAAGTCGGTCGATCTTATCGCCGCCGAGGACACCCGCCACACAAAGATACTCATGGACCGTTACGGCATAACAACGCCGACCACAAGCTATTTCGAGTATAATAAACTGAAAAAGGCCGACTACCTTTTAAAGGTATTGAAGGAGGGCAGGTCGGTCGCCCTCGTATCGGATGCCGGAACGCCCGGTATCTCGGATCCCGGCTATAAGATAATCCGCATGGCCATCGATCAGGGCATCCAGGTCTCTTCCATCCCGGGCCCGGCAGCGGTCATAGCGGCCCTTACCGTATCCGGCAAGCCTACCGACAGCTTCACTTTCGAAGGGTTCCTTTCGAATAAGCCTGGAAAACGCAAGAACCAGCTCGCAAAGCTGCGCGATGAGGGGAGGACGGTGGTTCTGTACGAATCTCCGCATCGGATAATGAAGCTTTTGGATGATATCTTAGAGGTCTATGGAGATACGCAACTTGTTCTCGCGCGTGAAGTTACGAAAAAATTTGAGGAGATACAGCGGGATAAGGCAAGCGCGCTTATCGCGCACTTCAAGGCCCATAAACCGCTCGGCGAGTTCATCGTGATAATTTAGCATTGACAGCCATCAAGGCAGGTGCTATAATGGCCCATGATAAGAAAAAGCACCTTTTAATCCGGCACTGAGAGGCCGGGAAAGGAGAGGATGCGGTGATGATGACCCACATATCTGCAAGGCGGTGTGTGGGATTTTTTGTGACCATTGTCAGCATGCGGGCACAATCCGCCGAAGCACCTGGGCTATAAAGCGTTGATTGCGAAGGCGGATAGCGAGGCAGGATCATGAAACTAAAAGAGAAGACGAAGATACTGGATAAGGTATCGATAGAAAGGACGCTCGAACGCCTTGCCCACGAGATCATAGAAAAGGTGAAGGCGGTGGAGGGCATCGCCCTGGTGGGCATAAAGAACCGCGGTGCGCCCCTTGCCGAGCGCATCGCCGATAAGATAATGGATATCGCCGGCAAGAGGCCGCCGGTCGGCGCCCTTGATATCACGCTTTATCGCGACGACCTCACGCAGGTCGCGGAACAGCCGGTCGTCCACGCCACCGAGATAGATTTTAATATCGACGGCATAAAGGTCATACTGATCGACGATGTCCTCTTTACAGGAAGGACGATACGGTGCGCGCTCGACGCGCTGGTGGATTTTGGCAGGCCCAGCCAGATACAGCTTGCGGTCCTGATAGACAGGGGCCACCGCGAGCTTCCCATAAGGGCCGATTACGTGGGTAAGAACGTGCCGACGGCGCCGAAAGAAGTGATAGAAGTAAGGTTGTCGGAGACAGACGGCAAAGACGAGGTCGTATTATGCGAGAAGGTTTGAGCGCATGAGCAAACATTTTGTGTGGACGAAGAAGGACCTCCTGGGGCTGGAGTACCTCTCCAGGGAGGAGATCGAGTTCATCCTCTATACGGCCGCAAGTTTCAAGGAAGTCACGACCCGCCAGATAAAGAAGGTCCCCGCCCTGAGGGGCAAGACCGTCGTCAACCTCTTCTACGAGCCGTCGACGAGGACAAGGACGTCCTTTGAGCTTGCCGCAAAAAGGCTTTCGGCGGACGTCATCAACATAGCGGTCGAGGCCTCGAGCGTGAAGAAGGGCGAGACCCTCATCGATACCGGCAGGAACATCGAAGCCCTGAAGATCGACATCATAGTCGTCCGCCACGGCTCGAGCGGCGCGCCGAACATCCTGGCGCACCACGTCAATTCGAGTGTCGTGAACGCGGGCGACGGCTGGCACGAGCACCCGACGCAAGCCTTGCTCGATATGTTCACGCTCAAAGAAAAGCTCGGCAGGATCGAGGGCCTGAACGTGAGCATCATAGGCGATATCGCCCACTCACGCGTCGCCCGTTCCAACATCTGGGGCCTTACGAAGCTCGGCGCCAAGGTCACGGTATGCGCTCCGCCCCTACTCATACCAGAGGGCATAGAGAAGATGGGTGTGCGCGTGACGAACGACCTCGATACGGCGCTGAAGGGCGCGGACGCCATCAACGTCCTTAGGATGCAGTTTGAGCGTGACGCCGCGCTCGCCTTCCCGTCGAAGCTCGAATATTTCAAACAATACGGCATCACCGCCGAGCGCCTAAAGAAATGCAAAAAGGAGATAGTCGTCATGCACCCGGGTCCCATAAACCGCGGCATAGAAATATCGAGCGAGGTGGCCGACGGACAGAACTCGGTCATATTGGAACAGGTGACGAACGGTATCGCGGTGCGCATGGCAGCCCTGTATCTCGTAGCGCACGCCCGGCCGACAGGCACCAGGGGCGGGGAGAAGCCCTTATGACCGGCTATCTTATAAAGAACGGCAGGGTGGTAGACCCGGCCAATAGGATCGACGAGGTCCTCGACATCCTCATCTCAGACGGCAAGATCGAAAAGGTCGGCAAATCCTTAAGCAACGGTGGATGCAAGGCGATCGACGCCTCAGGCAAGATAGTCGGGCCGGGCCTTGTTGATATGCACACGCACTTGCGTGAGCCGGGAAGGGAAGACAAGGAAACGGTGGCGAGCGGCACCAGGGCCGCCGTAAAAGGCGGCTTCACAAGCGTCGCCTGCATGCCGAACACCGAGCCGGAAGCGCTTGATAATGAAGGCATAATAAAAAGGCTCAGCGGCATCATAAAGAAGGACGCTTTGGCAAACGTCTTTGTCGTCGGCGCTATCACTATGGGCCGCGCGGGGAAGAAACTGGCGGATTTTAAGGCGCTGAAGAAGGCAGGCGCCATCGGTATTTCGGACGACGGTTCCTCCGTAGATGACGAGAAACTCATGTCAGAAGCGCTTGCCCTAGCGAAGAAGGAAGGGCTTCTGGTGATAGGCCATTGCGAGGACAGGTCGATCTCTGATAGCGGCGTCATCAACTACGGCCTCATCTCCACCAAGATGGGCCTGCGCGGCATCCCGGTAGAAGCCGAATACAAAAGGGTGGAGCGCGACATAGAGCTCGCCAGGAAAGCGAAGGCGGCCATCCATATAGCGCATGTAAGCTGCAAGGAATCGGTCGATATCATACGCAAGGCCAGGAAGGCCGGCGTTGAGGTGAGCGCGGAGACGGCGCCGCACTATTTTTCACTCACCGAGGATTGCTGCGTAACCTATGACACCAATCTGAAGATGAACCCGCCGTTGCGGACCAAGGAAGACGCCGAGGCGATAAAGAAGGCGCTTAAGGACGGGACGATAGACGCGATCGCCACCGACCACGCGCCCCACACGGACAGCGAAAAGGACGTCGAGTTCGACTTCGCGCCGTTCGGCATCCTGGGCCTTGAGACCGCGCTGGGCCTGGCGGTAACGGAGCTCGTTGAAAAGAAGGTCCTTTCGTGGAGCGAGCTCTTCATGAGGATGTCCGCCTCTCCGGCGAGGCTGCTCGGCATAGACAGGGGGGACCTGAAGAATGGGAAGGCGGCGGATATCGTCATCATAGACCCCGGAAAAGAATATACCTATACGAAGGATTCGATCGCGTCGAGATCGAAGAACTCCCCTTTTATTGGCTGGAAACTGAAAGGCAAGGTATCCCACGTATTTGTGGCGGGGAAGCTTATAGATGAAGTTCTTGCTGACCGATGAGCTGGGGCGGTTATCCAAGTGGCTCAGGATCCTGGGGTTCGACACGGTTGTCGAGAAGGACAAGCGCGCGCTTGTCCTGAGGAGCCTGCGCGAGGACAGGGTGGTATTGACGCGCGACTCCAAGATGTCGCGGTTCACAGGGACGCGGATGGTGAAGGTGAACAGCGACTTTGTGGAGAAGCAACTCGCCCAGGTCATACACGAGCTCGGCCTGAAGATAAACAAGGGCGACCTCTTCAAGCTATGTATAATATGCGACGAGGAGCTCGTGCCGGCTGAGAAAGCGTCGGTCAAAGAACTTGTGCCGCCGTATGTGTACCAGACACAGGAAAATTTCATGAGGTGCCCCAAGTGCAGCAGGATCTATTGGCAGGGCTCGCACTGGGAGTTGGTAAACAAGTTCTTGCAAGAATTGCAATCAGATTAGCTCATAGGTTTCGGATTTATAAATTTTCCTAAGAGCTAAAAGGTGTGATCATGGCATATATCGCCGATCTGCATATACACTCGAAATACTCGCGCGCGACGTCGAAAGAGATGGAGCTCGAGCCTCTCGCGCGGTGGGCGAAGATCAAGGGCATCTCGCTGCTCGGTACCGGCGACTTCACCCATCCGGAGTGGCTCGCGGAGCTGGAGGGCTCGCTGAAAGAGTCCGGCAAGGGTGTCTACGGATACGGCGGTATGGAATTCATATTGACCGCCGAGGTCTCGAACATATATTTTAAGGCGGGCAGGACGAGGAAGGTCCACATCATCCTGGCGGCTCCGGGCTTTAAGTCGGCCCGCGAGATCAATAAGGCGCTTGCGCAATACGGCGATCTCGCGAGCGACGGCAGGCCCGTAATCAGCCTGGGATGCGACAGGATGGTGAAGCTCCTTTCGTCGATCGACCCGGGCATACTCTTCATCCCGGCGCACGCCTGGACGCCGCACTTCGGCTTCCTGGGGTCGAATTCAGGCTTCGATACCCCGGAAGAGTGCTTTGAGGAGCAGCTTCCCAGGATATATTCGATAGAGACCGGCCTCTCGAGCGATCCGGCGATGAACTGGCGGTATTCAAAGCTCGACCGTTTCTGCCTCACATCGAATTCCGACGCCCACTCGCCTTCAAAGATAGGCCGCGAGGCGAACGTATTCAAAGAGAGGATCGACTATTTCGAGCTATGCCGTATACTGAAAACGAAGGACAAGTCCCGCTTCCTTCACACCATCGAGTTCTTCCCGGAAGAAGGCAAGTACCACTGGGACGGACACAGGAATTGCAAGGCGCGCCTGTCCCCGAAAGAGACGATCCGCAATAACAAGATATGCCCTGTCTGCGGCAAGAAGGTGACCGTCGGCGTCATGCACAGGCTTGAAGGCTTGTCCGACAGGCCGGAAGGCTTCATCCTCAATTCGAGCCCGTCCTTCAAGACGATGGTGCCCCTGGCCGAGATAATCGCCGATGCGCTCGGCTTGGGGGCCGACTCCGTCAAGGTAGAGAGGCAATACCACGAGCTCATAAAGAATTTCGGGAGCGAATTCCACATCCTCCTGGAGATGGGGGAGGCGGAGCTTATCAAGGGACTGCCCGGCCCGATAGCGAAAGGCATAATAAATGTCCGCAGGGGCAATGTCGAGATACTGCCTGGCTACGATGGGGAATACGGCGAGGTGAAGGTGTTGCGGGAAGAGGACAAAAAGGCCGAGAAACAGCTGAGCCTGTTTTAGCGTATAGCGTTTAGCGGATAGCGTATAGGATATACCAGTGAAGCAGGTAAAAGCCAAAATAGTTTCAAATGAACAGGTGGCGCCGCGGTACTATAAGATGCGGCTTGCGGACCGTTATCTGGCGGATAACCTGAAGCCCGGCCAGTTCATCGAGGTCCGCTGCTCCGACGGGAGCGACCCTCTCCTGCGAAGGCCGTTCGGTCCTCACAGGATCTTCTCCGCGAAAGGCGTCTTTGAGATGCTGTACGAAGTAGTGGGCAGGGCGACGACCGCCCTTTCGAATAAAAAGGCCGGCGAGGAACTCGATATAATAGGGCCTTTGGGCAACGGTTTCACGATGGCGAAACATGCCATCATCGTGGGCGGCGGGATAGGCATAGCGCCGCTTCTTGCGCTTGCGGAAAAGATGGGCGGAGGCAAAAAGAGTGCGCTTCAGGTGGTGATAGGGGCGAGGACGAAGGAAGCCATCCTTTGCGAAAAAGACTTTAAGAGGCTGGGCGCAAAGGTCATTGTTATGACCGACGACGGCTCATACGGGAAGAAGGGCTTCACGACAGACGCGCTAAAGACCTTACTCCAAACTCCAAACTCCCAACTCCTGACTATATACGCATGCGGCCCGCGGCAGATGATGCAGGCGGTAGCCGAGCTTTCCAAGGAGTACCATGTGAAGTGCCAGCTCCTTTTGGAGGAATACATGGCGTGCGGAGTGGGCGTGTGCCTTGGCTGCCCGGTCAAAGTGCGCAAGGACCTTGTCGACCACGAATATAAGATGGTCTGCAAGGACGGGCCGGTCTTCGACGCGGAAAGAATAGTCTGGTAGGGCGGTGCGGTATAAAACAAGAGGGAGGTGGGTATGAGCAGGGCATTATCCATAACGCTTCTTGTGGCGGCGGTCGTTCTGTCGAGTGTCGCTTGCCTTTACGCGGCGAACGAGGCTCAGCAGCAGACAAAGCTCGTCCCGAAAAAGGTGAGCATCGATTCGAATTACGACGGTAAGGTCGAGACGTCGGAATACTATAACGAAAAAGGGGAGATCGTCAGGGCCGAGACATACAGCCCTAAAGACGGCCTTGTCGAACAAGTCCTCTTCTACGAGAAGGGCAGGCCCGTCCGCTGCGAGCAGGATACCAACAGGGACGGCAAGACGGATATCTGGATAGAGTACTGAAGGGAGCAATGAAGCCTGACACCAGCGTCAAGATAGGGCGGCTAAAGCTCAAAAATCCCGTCATGGTCGCCTCCGGGACCTTCGGGGAGGAATACAGGGAGCTGGCCGATATACGCTCATTGGGCGCCGTTGTCGCCAAGACGATAACGCTGAAGGCGCGCAGCGGGAACAGGCCGCCGCGGCTTGTCGAGACGCCTTCGGGGATGCTCAATTCGATCGGGCTGGAGAACAAAGGCCTCGATTTTTTTGTGAAGGAGACGCTTCCGGCGCTTACCAGGTTCAAGGCGCCGGTCATAGCGAGCATCTCGGGCGACAGCGAGGACGAGTTCGCGGCGCTTGCAAGGGCATTGCAGAAAAGAAAAGGCCTAAGCGCCCTGGAGCTCAACCTTTCTTGCCCAAATGTCAAACATGGCTCTAGCGAGGGCTTGATCGCCCAGGACGCCGAGGCGACGGGCAAGATCGTTTCCGAGGTGCGCAGGGCGACGCAGCTTCCCCTGATCGCCAAGCTTTCTCCTAACGTTACCGACATAACCAGGATAGCGGTTGCGGCCCAGGATGCCGGCGCCGACGCCATTACGCTCATAAACACGCTGTTCGGCATGTCGGTCGATATCGAGACGAGGCGGCCGCGGCTGGGCAATGTGCATGGGGGCTTAAGCGGGCCCGCGATAAAACCCGTGGCGCTCAAGATTGTGTGGGACGCGCATAAGAAAGTGAAGATACCCATCATAGGCGCCGGCGGCATCATGGGCCATAAAGACGCGATAGAATTCATCCTTTGCGGCGCAAGCGCGGTCCAGGTGGGGACGGCGAACTTTGTGGACCCGCGCTCAGCGGTCGGGGCCATCGAGGGGATAAAGGAATATCTTGTCAAAAATAAGATAAAAAGCGTCTCTCAACTCGTGGGGAGGCTCGAGACATGAAGTCGAAAGACCGTCTCATAATAGCGCTCGATGTCGACGCCGAAGACAAGGCTGTTGCGATAGCGGAAGCTCTGAAGAACGACGTGACGTTCTTTAAAATAGGCTTCGAGCTCTTCTCGTCCTGCGGGCCGCGGGTAGTGGAGCGCATCCGCGCCATGGGCTGCGACGTATTCCTCGACCTGAAGTTCCACGATATACCGAATACGGTGGCGAAGGCAGCCGCCGCGGTGACAAGGCTGGGCGTATACATGTTCAATGTCCACGCGTCCGGCGGCCATGAGATGATGAAGCGCGCGGCCGAGGCCGCCAAAGCGGAAGCCGGAAGGCTCGGCATGGAGCGGCCCAAGGTCCTCGGCGTGACGGTGTTGACGAGCATGGACGAAAATGGCTTGAAGAAAACAGGCGTAAGTGCTAATATGAAAACTCAAGTCTTACGCCTCGCCTCGCTTGCCAAAAAGGCGGGCCTCGACGGGGTTGTCGCGTCCCCGATCGAAGCCAAACAGATACGGAAAAAGCTCGGCAGGGATTTTCTCATAGTTACCCCGGGCGCGAGGCCCCTATGGGCCGCCGCCAACGACCAGAAGCGCGTCGCCACGCCCAAAGAGGCGATAAAGAACGGCGCCGATCTCATAGTCGTGGGGAGGCCGGTCACCGGGGCGAAGGACCCAGCCGGCGCGGCGCGGGAAATATTAAAGGAAATAGCTCAATGACTGAAAAAGACGCCCTCGATATCTTCGGCAAGTGCAACGCCCTCCTTGAGGGGCATTTCAGGCTTTCGAGCGGGCTCCACAGCGAAAAGTACATCCAGTGCGCGCTCGTCCTTCAGTACCCCCATACGGCGGAAGCGCTTTCCAGGGCGCTTGCCGATAAGTTCTCGTCCGAAAGGATCGACGTAGTGATAGGCCCGGCCCTGGGCGGAGTGACGCTCGCCTATGAGGTCGCCAGGGTATGCGGCTGCCGCGGCATATTCGCGGAGCGCGAGGAGGGCGTCCTTAAGTTGAGGCGCGGGTTCTCGATAGAGAAGGGAGAGCGCGCGCTCGTCGTCGAGGACGTGGTGACGACAGGCGGCTCGACCAAAGAGGTCATCGATCTCGTTAAAAAGTGCGGCGGCACCGTCGTGGGGGTCGGCTCGGTCATCGACAGGAGCGACAAAAAGATAGATTTCGGCGCGAAGTTCGAATCTCTTGCCAGGGTGAAGGTCCAGACGTTCAGGGAAGAGGAGTGCCCCCTGTGCAAGAAAGGCATACCGGTTACCAAGCCCGGTTCGCGAAAATAGCCGCCGGGTGGCGAGCCTGCCTGCCGGCAGGCAGGGAGAGG
>JAFGJL010000014.1 GCA_016929115.1 Candidatus Omnitrophota bacterium
GATAGCGCCGCGGCCAGGAGGGCCGCCAACCCCGCTATAGCGGCTACACCGAAGATCGAGGCGCGCTCGAGATCCTTGAACGGTCTCTCGAGCGTCCCCACATAAAGCATGCCGATCACGTCGCCGTTGATATCCCTTATAGGCTCGTATGCCGTCAGGTACCAATCGGTGACGACGAAGGCCCTGTCCCTCCACGGCAAGCCCCTGTTCAGTACAGTGTCATACACGGTATCCGAGACCCTTGTCCCGATAGCGCGTTCGCCTTTCTTATCAAGGACATTGGTGGCGATGCGGATATCGTCCTGGAATATCGTCACGGTGCCGACCGGCTTGCCGCCGTATAGACGGTTCTCGAATACCATGTCCCGCATATCGTCCACCAGCGAAAAGTCACGGTTAAGGATCCTTCCGCCGAACATCAAGCCCGTTACCGCGCCTGCCGTATCGAACAGCGGCACGGCATACTCCATGGCCATCGCGGACCTCAGCACCTTGACATCGCTTGGCCTCGCCTTCTCTGTGAAGACTACGTCTATCTCGGCTTTGCGCCGGATATCCTCTCCCATCTCTTTCAGTTCGTCCGCGCCTATTATGCGCGTCCCGCCGATAGCGTTGCCGTCAAAGGCCTTTCTGGCAATATCACTCTTCACCGAACCGGCATCGCCTGCGCTGACCCTATACATGTAATCGAGGCCCATCATCTTTTTCAGGGCGCCGGGCGCCTGGCCGGATGCCGAGGCAAGACCGAACATCTTCTCTATGCGCTCGAGCTCTCCCGAATATATGGAGCGGGCCGCCTTTAGGTCGTTCTTGACCTGCCGCTGGGCGCGCGCGACTATCTCTGTCCTTATGACATACGACCTGAAAACCGCTATGCATAAAACGAGGAAGATGATAACGGCTACGAACGATAAGAATATCTGGGTCTTCAGGCCCCTGCCCTTCATCTACTTCCCCCTGGTCTTGCGCAACGCGTTGACGAAATATATCACGTTCTCGAGTTCCAACTCGACATTGATGTTATTGACCACAAGATCCTCGGGCCCCCTCAGCCTGATAGGCGCGAAGTTCAATATCCCTTTTATGCCGGCGGATATCATTATATCCAGCACCTGCTGTGCCGCGATGTCCGGCACCGCGATGATCCCTATCCTGACCGAACGCTGTTTGACAAAATCCTTGAGCTCTTCCAGGGGAAAGACCGGCATCCCGGACGCCTTCTTTTGTTTGGCGGGGTCGATGTCGAAACAGGCGACGAGGTTTATGCCTTCCTGTTCAAATCCCTTATAGTTCATGAGCGCGGTGCCGATATTGCCGGCACCCACCACTATCACCTCATGTACCTTGTCCTTGCCCAATATATTCCCGAGGCTCTCTATAAGCTCATCTATGTTGTAACCGCCGCGCCTGTTCCCAGTAAGGCCGAAAAGCGAAAAATCTTTCCTGACCTGGGACGGCAATACCCCCACCGCATCCGCCAGGTTATCGGAGAAGACCTTGACGAACCCCAGATTTTTAAGGCGGTAAAGAGCGTTCTTGTACCGCGAAAGCCGTATGATGCAGTTCTTGTTTATAGTCATATTGTTCTTCCTTTCACAATAAACATATAAATTGTAACAAAAAAATTAATCTTGTCAAGTTTTTTGTTATTTTTTTCACAATAAAATCTAAAATAAAAACGGCCTCTTGCTGAGCTCAAAAGCCGACAAAATTCAACCTCACCCTAGTCTTTTTCTACTATTATAAAAAGAAGAGGCTACGCCTATGAAAGCCGCCAGAATGCACAGATACGCGAATACGTCCCCATATATGGTATACAAAGTCGGTCTCGGCCGGGTCAGTATTATCTCCCCGACTATAAAACCGCTCACGAACAGGCGCTCACCTCCCTCCTCCACGGCAGCCGTGACCCTACCCTTCTGGTCGATGAAGCAAGACAATCCCGTATTCGCGGCGCGCACCACGCTCACCCTGTTCTCCACGGCCCGGAAGACCGAGCATTGGGCGTGCTGATACGCCGCGTTGGTCTTTTTGAACCATGCGTCGTTCGTGATATTGACCAGGAGATCCACCCCCTGTCTCGCGAAACGCCGAGTGAGGTCCGGGAATATGTCCTCAAAGCAGACCAGGCACGAGAACTTCACGTTCTTCAGGAACCTCCGCCTTATACCATCCTTTATATGCTCGCGCCTTAAGGGCAGCGTGAAAACGGTATATTCCCCGCCGGGCCGGAAATCGCCTATAGGCATCGTGGAGAACTTATTGACGAATGACAGGGCGTTCTTGAAAGGTATGAACTCGCCGAAAGGCACGAGATGGACCTTGTCGTAATGGGCGACTATGCGGCCGTCATCCGCGATGAGGTAGGCGCTGTTATAGTAGTCGTTCTCGACCTTCTCGTCCTCCCTGGGCGCTCCCACGAGAAGAGGCGTATGCGTTTCAACGGCAAGGGACCGCACCGTCCGGTAAAGGTCTTTTTCCAGCTCCAGAAAACCCGGCACCGATGTCTCGGGCCATATTATGAGGTCGGTTTTATTTTCAGCCGCATGCCTTGTGAGGGCCTCATAGGTCCGGATGATACGGTCCCGGAATTGGGCGTCCCACTTCTTCTCCTGCGGGATATTGCCCTGCACCACGGTGACCGTAAAAGGCTGGCCCGCGAAGATATTGTTGAGCCTGAAAAACCCGTAGAAGAGGCACAGGAACAACGCCAGGACCGCCGGGACCAGATATGCCCCATGTCCTTCCCTCTTCCTGAACGCCTTGATGGCGAGAAAAATAGCGGCGTTCACCATGACGACCAGAAAAGAGACACCATAGACGCCGGTCATATCGGCGATCTGTATGACCGGCAGGGTAAAGCTCTGCGAATATCCCAGCAGGTTCCAGCCGAAACCGAACATGCCGCTCGCGCGGAGCCATTCGAGAGCGACCCAGAAAGCGGGAACAAAAAGAATGACGAACGACGAGCGACAAACGACGAGCGACGAAACAAGGCCGAAAAGTCCGAAATAAAGGGCAAGATAGAGGGCGACGACGATCATTCCGGGGAGGGTGACATGGATGAGCCAGTAGATAGTGCCTAAGAAAAAAAGGACGCCTGTAATATATGACAATAAAAAAGCATGGGCGGGACGCTTGCCGTCGATGGCAAAGAAGAGCGGCACAAGTCCTATCCATGCGAGAAATCCGAGATTGAAATTCGGAAAGGCTAATATGAGGAGAACCGCGGATAGCATGACTAAAAATACGACCCAAGACCCACGATCCCCGGTCCCCGGCACTTTTACTTTCCGCAGCATTTCTTATACTTCTTGCCGCTGCCGCAAGGGCAGGGATCGTTCCTCCCCACTTTCGGGGCCTCCCTGACGTATGTCTCGACCTTCTGCTGCGGGAGCTGGCCGCCGTAGGAAGTGGCGGCTTCGGCGCCCGGCGCTTGCTCGGGGACATCCTGGAACTGGGTCTTCTCTTCATGGACAAGCGCCTGCCGGGCAAAATCGAAGACAGCCGTCTCTTCCTCTTTTTTCACGGTCTTTACCTTAAAGAGGTACTCGAGGGTCTCTTCCTTGATGCGGCCGATCATGTCCGTGAACATGCCGTATCCTTCGTGCTGGTATTCGATAAGCGGGTCACGCTGGCCGTATGCCCTCAGGCCGATGCCTTCCCGCAGGCTGTCCATGCCATAGAGATGGTCTTTCCACCTCGTATCGACGACTTGCAGCAGGATCATCTTCTCCAGGTGGCGCGCCATCTCAGGGCCGAGCTCGGCCTCCTTGGCTTCATAGGCCTTCTTCATAAGTTCAAGCACCGCGTCCCTTATGCCCGGCCTCGGCATCTCTTCCAGCCCGAGATCTTTTGTCTTTATCCCGAACCTTGAGCCCAGGTATTCGCGCAGCCCTTCGAAATCCCACTGGTCGGCGCTCGCCTTTTCATTAAGGTAAGTGTCGAGCGCGTAATCGACCACCTCTTCCATTACCTCATATATATAATCTCTCAGGTTCTCTCCGTGGAGGATCCTCCGCCTCTCTTCGTATATGACCTCGCGCTGCCTGTTCATCACGTTGTCGTATTCGAGGAGGTGCTTCCTTATCTCGAAGTTGTGCTGTTCGACCTTCCTTTGCGCGTTCTCGATGGCCTTCGTGATGAAGGTATGCTGTATCTCCTGGCCCTCCTCCATACCCAATCTTTCCATGATGACCTTTATCCTGTCGGAGCCGAAGATCCTCATCAGGTCGTCTTCCAAGGAGAGGTAGAACCTGCTCGAACCCGGGTCGCCTTGCCTTCCGGAACGGCCGCGCAACTGGTTGTCTATGCGGCGCGCTTCATGGCGCTCTGTCCCAAGGACATGGAGGCCGCCTATCTTGGCGATGCCTTCGCCGAGCACTATGTCGGTGCCGCGGCCGGCCATGTTGGTGGCGATAGTGATGGCGTATGGCTGGCCGGCCTTCGCGACTATCTCGGCCTCCATCTCATGATACTTCGCGTTCAACACATGGTGAGGCACGCCCATCCTCTTCAACAGCCCGCTAAGCCGCTCTGATTTTTCTATCGAGATCGTCCCTACAAGGACCGGCCTGCCGATCTTGTAAAGCTCCGCTATCTCCTTGCAAACGGCGTTGAACTTCTCGCGCTCAGTCTTGTATATGACGTCCGGATGGTTCGTCCTGATAAGAGGCCTGTTGGTAGGCGCGATGACTACGTCGAGATTGTATATCTTGCCGAACTCCACCGCCTCGGTCTCGGCGGTGCCTGTCATACCGGCAAGCTTGCGGTACATCCTGAAATAGTTCTGGAACGTTATCGTGGCAAGCGTCTGGTTCTCGCGCTCTATCTTAACGCCCTCCTTAGCCTCTACCGCCTGGTGAAGGCCGTCGGACCAGCGCCTGCCCGGCATGAGCCGTCCGGTGAACTCATCGACAATCAGGACCTCCCCGTCCTTCACGACGTAATCGACGTCCTTGCCGTACAGCGCGTGGGCCCGTATCGCCTGGCGGATGTGGTGCTCCCACTCCGACTGCAGGTCATCGTAGAGGTTCTTGACGCCGAGAAAATCCTGGCACTTTATCACCCCTTCGTCCGTCAGATTGACGGAGTGGTTTTTCTCGTTGACGATGTAGTCGATGCCTTTTTCTATGTCCAGGCCCTTGTATTTGGCCTCTATCTCGTCCTTATCGGTTATCTTCTTGCCTTTGAGGCGCGGTATTATCTTGTTTATTATGTAGTACTTGTCGGTCGATTCTTCGGCCGGCCCCGATATGATGAGCGGCGTCCTGGCCTCGTCTATCAATATGGAGTCGACCTCGTCGACTATGGCATAATTGAGGGGCCGCTGGACCATGTCGTCCTTGTGAACGACCATGTTATCGCGCAGGTAATCGAACCCGAATTCGTTGTTCGTGCCGTAGGTGATGTCGGCCGCGTAGGCGGCCCGGCGGTCCTCCTGCCTCATGTCATGCTGGATGACGCCTACGCTGAGGCCCAGGAACTCATATACAGGGCCCATCCAGGCCCTGTCCCTCTTTGCCAGGTAATCGTTCACGGTGACGACATGGACTCCTTCGCCGGTGAGCGCGTTAAGGTATGCCGGAAGCGTAGCGACGAGAGTCTTGCCTTCGCCCGTCGCCATCTCGGCTATCTTGCCCTGATGCAGCACCAGGCCTCCCATGAGCTGGACGTCGAAATGCCTCATCTTGACAGTCCGTTTCGCCGTCTCTCGCACTACAGCAAA
The DNA here is from genome assembly GCA_016929115.1 of Candidatus Omnitrophota bacterium. Classification (GTDB taxonomy): domain Bacteria; phylum Omnitrophota; class Gorgyraeia; order 2-01-FULL-45-10; family 2-01-FULL-45-10; genus JAFGJL01. The sequence goes on from JAFGJL010000014.1 coordinate 5,729, forward strand.
GGCCTCCGGGAGCACATCTTTGAATATCTCGTTCTTGAGGTCGCGCAGCTTCCGCTTTATCCTCTCTTTTTCGTCAGGCGACGTCGATTCCCTGAACTGCGCCTCGAGCTCGTCCATATGGCCCTGGAGACCCTTCCTACGCTCGGAGATCCTGGCCTTGAATTCGTCCGTTTTGGCGCGCAAGGCCTCATCGGACAGCTTGGAGACCTCCGGCTCGAAGGCGTTTATCTGCGCCGCGATCGGCCTAAGATGCTTAAGGACCCTTTCGTTCTGCGTCCCGAGTATCTTTTTAAGGATGAATTTAAACATAGGTTCTTGGTTTTAGGTTCTAGGTTTTAGGTTCTAGGTTTTAGGTTCTTGGTTCTTGGAATGTTTAAGATACGCCTCTATGAAAGCGTCCAGATCGCCGTTCAGGACGGCTTGCGCGTTCGAGGTCTCGTAGTCGGTCCTGTGGTCCTTTACCATAGAATACGGATGCAGGACATATGAGCGTATCTGGCTGCCCCACGCTATCTCCTTCTTGGCGTCGTACGCCTTCTCGAGCTCTTTAGTCTTCTTCTGCCGCTCTATCTCGTAGAGTCGCGCCTTCAAAAGCTTCATGGCCGTCGCCTTGTTCTTGAACTGCGACCGTTCGCTCTGGCACTGGACGATGATGCCTGTCGGCATGTGCGTAATGCGGACGGCCGAATCGGTCTTATTGACGTGTTGCCCGCCCTTGCCTCCGGCGCGGTAGGTGTCTATCTTCAGGTCTTCTTCCTTTACGTCTATGTCTATGTCCTCTGATACCTCAGGGATGACGTCGACCGAGGCGAAGCTCGTATGGCGGCGCTTGTTCGAGTCGAACGGCGATATACGTACGAGGCGGTGGACGCCCGACTCCGACTTCAGATACCCGTAGGCGTAAGGCCCTTTTATCATTATGGTGGCGTTCTTTATACCAGCCTCTTCTCCGGGCAGCTGGTCTATCCTGGTTATCTCGTAACCCTTGTTCTCGGCCCACATCGTGTACATCCTGAGCAGCATCGTGGCCCAGTCGCATGATTCTGTCCCGCCCGCGCCCGCGTTCACGTTCAGGATAGCGTTATTTCTGTCCGCCTCGCCCCCCAGGAGCCTGTTGAACTCAAGGGCTGCCAGCTTCTTCTTGAGCGCCGCCAGGTCGTTCCTGAAATGCTTGAGGGCCTCCGTATCTCCGGGTTCAGCGATACCGACGATGTCCCTGATATCGTTAAAGGAGCTCTCGAGGGCGCCAAAAGGCTCGATGACGGCCCTGAGCCCCTTCAGCTCGCCTATGATCTTCTTGGAGCGTTCCTGGTCGTTCCAGAAATCGGGCTTGGCTATCTCGGCTTCCAGTTCCAGCATCCTCTTGGACTTGGCGGCTATGTCGAGGCAGCCCTTAAGCTCTTTTATCTTTCCTTCGACTACGACCAGGTCCTCACGCAATTCTTCTATCATATGCTAAGGATCATCTCCCTTTATCCTCCGAAGCATTCAGGCTACCGAGCGTTGATTGCGAAGGCGGATGCCTTCGATTATAGCAGCGCCTTCCGGCAACGTCAACCCCTCGGCTTTAAGCATCCGCTTCTTCGCGGCCGCGCCTCTGGCGAACCCTCCCAGGGAGCCGTCCGACCTTATGACCCTGTGGCAGGGAACCAGCCCGGTAAACGGGTTCTTGTTCAATGCGTTGCCCACGGCCCTGAAAGCCAGTGGCCTGCCCGCCCTTGCCGCCACCCAGGCATATGAGCGCACCTCACCGGCCGGTATGCGCGCAACCGCCTTGTAGACGGCACGCTCAAAACCGCTAAGCTTGGCTTCCTTTAAGATACTCGATAACTGCGCGCGACGACCTTTCATTGAACCCCTTCACCTTCATGACATCTTCGACAGACGCATCCCTTATCTTGTCGACGGACCCGAAATGATTCATAAGCGCCTTCTTCCTCTTCTCGCCTATGCCGGGGATGCCGTCCAGGACAGAGGCCCCCACCTTCTTCGACTGCAAGCTCTTATGATACGATATGGCGAACCTGTGTGCCTCGTCCCTTATGCGCTCCAGGAGATGCAGCGCCTTGGAGTCCCTCGGCAGGACGACAGGCTTCGGGCTGTCCGCCTTATATACATGCTCAAACTCCCCGCCTGCCCGGAAGGGTTTTTCATGCAGGCGGGCAGGCTTCGCTATGCCTATGACCTGGATGCCTGAGAGGCCCAGCTTCCTCAGTTCGTCCAGCGCGACGCCCAGGTGGCCCTTGCCGCCGTCTATGACGATAAGGTCCGGCAGGGGCCTCTCCTCTTCAATGGCGCGCGCGTATCTTCTGCGGATTATCTCCCTCATCATGGAATAGTCATCGATGCCGGCAACGGTCCTTATCCTGAACTTGCGGTATTGGGCCTTCTTAGGCTTACCTTTATAGAAATATACCATGGAACCGACCGCGTCTTCGCCCATTATGTTCGAGACATCGAAGGCCTCTATAGTTGAAAGCTGGCCCTTCAAGCCGAGCAGGTTCTTAAGCTCGTCGAACTCATCGGCCGGATTGTAGAGGACCTTCCCCTTCCTGACGGAGGTGAGGGCCTCTATCCTGTCCCTGAGCCGGAGCGCCTCTTCAAAATCCTCGCTATTAGACGCCTCCTTCATCTTTGCGGCCAGCCGCCTGACCAGCTCTGTCTGCCTGCCGTCAAGGAAGAGCTTTATCTGGGATATCATCTCGTCATAAGCTCCCTTGCCGATCTTCCCCTCGCACGGCCCGAAACATTGCCTGATATGGTAGTTGAGGCAGACGCGCTTGGGCATGACATTGCATTTCCTTAAAGGAAAGAGCTGCTGCAGTATGAAGACCGCCTGCTTAAGGAGCTTGGCGCTCGCGTAAGGACCGTAGTAAAGCGCGCCGTCCTTCTTTTTCTGCCGGGTAATGAACAGGCGCGGGAACGTCTCGTTCACGGTGAGCTTGAGCATCGGATAGCTCTTATCGTCGCGCAGAGCGACGTTATAGCGCGGGGAAAGCTGCTTTATCAGGCTGTTCTCGTAAATAAGGGCCTCGGCGCTCGTCGCGGTCGGGATATAGTCTATATCCGCGACCTTTGAGACCATCAGTTCGATCCGCTCCGGATGCTTGCGGTGCGGATGGAAATAACTCGAGACCCGTTTTTTAAGGTTGTCGGCTTTGCCTACATAAAGCAAAGCGCCGCCAGCGTCTTTCATCAAATAGACGCCCGGCGAGTTCGGCAACGCCTTTATCTTCTCTTTGAGGCCCATGCGATGAAGCTCCTGATCTCTTCCGCCTTAAACAGGTAAGCTGCCGCTAAGAAGACCGCTATCGAAACCGCTATAAAGGTAAAAAGCGCGAAGGCGCCGATGTCGGGATTTATGGCCAGGAGGGCTTTTAGCGCCACGGCCATGATGATGCTTGCGCCGAGACAACGCAGGAACGAATCGATGATGCGCCGCCTGCCGAAATCGCCCAGTTTCCTTTCCAGCAGCACATACAGTATCATGAAATTACAGAAGGCGGAGATGGATGTGGCCAGGGCCAGGCCGCCTAGCTTCAGGCGCCACATAAAAATAAGGCTGGCGGCTATGTTTATCACCAGCGATACAAAAGCCGCCTTGACCGGCGTCTTCGTGTCGTGCATCGAATAGAACGAGGAGACAAGGAGCTTCACCCCGCCGTAGGCGCATAGCCCGAAGACGTAATAAAATAGCGCGCTTTCGGTTATCGCCGTCGAATAAGCGGTAAACTCGCCCCGCTCGAACAGGACCCTCACGATCGGCCTGCCCAATACCGCAAGGCCGAAACTTGCCGGCAGCATAACGAAAAGAACGCTTCTCAGGGAGAAGGAGAGCGTATCCTTGAAGCGCTCGATATCCTTTGCCGCGAACTCCTGGCTCATCTTGGGAAGCGCCGCCTGCGCCAGCGCTATCCCGAATATCGCCAGCGGGAACTGTACGAGCCTGTTCGCGTAGTAGAGGGCGGCGATGGCGCCCGACCCCACTATCCACGAGAATGACGCGAGGATCGTAGAGACAAAGACGTTGAGCTGATAGACCGCGGAGCCCAGTATGCGCGGGACGAGCAGACGCCCTATCTTGTCCACGGCCGGATGGCGGATGCTCCCGCGCGCATCGATAGCTATACCCTTTCTGTACATGACCCGCACGTTCAGGGCAAGCTGCAGCGCCCCTCCCACAAGAACGCCGACCGCAAGCCCTGTAACACCGATCCACGGGTAGAGCATGGTGGTAGCTATGAGCGCTATGTTCAGAAGGCATGACCCGAACGCCGGGGCCGCGAAATGATGTATCGCGTTCAGGATGCCCATCGAGGAGGCCGTAAGGCCTATCAGTACAAGGTAAGGGAATATGACCCTGTTCAGGTGGACGGTCAGGGCAAAAAGCGCGGGTTCGCGGCTAAAACCCGGGGCCACCATCCTGATCACAGCCGGCGAAAAGGCCACCCCGAGCACCGTCAAAACGGACAAGACAACGAAAGAGATGTTGAAAAGTACCTGCGATATGCGGATAAATTCCCGGTCGCCCTGAAGGGTCCGGCACTCCGAAAGGACGGGGACCACGGCCGCGTTGGCGGCCCCTTCCCCTACGAGATCGCGCAGGGCATTCGGTATCTTGAACGCGACGACAAAGGCCTGCGCCGCCGCGCTCGTCCCGAGAAAATTCGCGAATATGATGTCCCTGGCGAACCCCAGGACCCTGCTCATGGCCGTGGCGGCAGCTATTATGCCTGTCGATCTTATCAGCTTTGTCTTGCTCATATGCCGTTACCGGCGCGCCCGTCGCCGAAAATCAAAATTCCTTGACCGTTTCCCCCGTCGCGTGGTATAATCCCAGCACGTTGCCGGTCTTTAAACAACATTTTTAACCTTTGGTACTTCGGCAGTGCTCAGTACCAACCCTGAGCGAAGTCGAAGGGTTGGTTCATTAACGCGGAGGGTAAACCTTGCCAATAAAAAAGTCAGCATACAAAGAATTAAGAAAAGCAAAGAAAAGGCATGTCAGGAACTTGACGGTCAAAACTGAACTCAAGACCCTTACGAAGAAGTTCTCGTCTCTTATATCCGCCAAGAAGGCCGATGAGGCAAGGCTCTTCCTGAAAACGCTGACATCAAAAATGTATAAAGCCGCTTCAAAGGGGATCATCCACAAGAACACCGCTTCGCGGAAGATATCCCGCCTTACGAAAAAGCTCTTATCCTCTGCCAAGGCATAGCCGTATCACGGCAAATTCCAAAGCGATGACGGGATCACAGCGGCTTCTCTTCATGTCCAGGTCCGCCTTTAGCAGCGCGTCCATCTTTGACGCGACCCTTTCGGGATCAAGAGACCGCGCCTGCCTTAAGAACGCCCCCGCATTCTCCCTGCGCAACTTCAGCGTACGCGCTATGGAGTTTTCCTGGACGCCTTGAGCCATAAGGCGGCACGCCTTTGCCAGGCGCTTCAGGTGCCAGCACAATAAACCCACGGTCTCATGCGGCCTTTTGCCGCCCGCGGTAAGCTCCTTTATTATGGCCAGGGCCCTGGCCGCATCCTTTTCGTTCGTCGCCCATACGATGTCGAAGGCCGACGCGACCGTGCTCTTGCCTACCAGCGCTTCCACGTCACCGATAAGTATCCGCGGCCGGTCGCCTACGTAGGCGGCAAGCTTGTCCATCTCCCGCGAAAGGCCGTGGACGTTCGCGCCCTGAAGCTCCAGCAATACTTCAAGGGCATCGGCCTCTATCGTCTTACCTTTTTTAGACAGCGCCTGGCGGACCCGCGATGACAGCTCGGCCTCGCTCAATTCGCCGCAACGGCGGACCTGGACGGATGAACGGGCGCTTCCGAGCTCGTCTATAAGCGAATCATCGCGGGCATCAAGGATAAGGCAGGTGGATGCGGGGATCTTATTCAGGTGGCCGACTAGGCGAGCCCTCTCCTCCGGGTCCATCCTGTCGGCGTCTTTTACGATCACGAGGCGTTTCGGGGCCAGGAAAGGCGGGGTATCGGCGTATTCTATGATATCGCGCGCTGTCGTCTCTTCGCCGTAGAATACCCGGCGGTCGAGGTCCGTAGCGACCCCCGACGTCAAGGATGAGGCCAGCTGCGCGGCGGCCTCTTCTTTAAGCGAGCCGTCATCGCCGATGAACAGAAAGACGGAACCTTTCGGACTCACCATCCTTCGACCGTTCTCTCGACCACGCGCCGCGCGAGGTCCTCGATAGCTTCCTCTATACCGGTGTTCTCGCTCTTGGCAAGGGCGCCGGTCGCCCGGTAAGTGGACTCTCCCGCGAAATTGCTCTCTCTCCAGAGGCTTTTGCCGGTCTTGGCGTCCTTAAGCTCAAGTTTAACGACGAGCCTGATGCGGTACTCCTCCACGTTGTTGTTCGCGTCGTACTGCAGGGACTCCTGCACGAAATCCATAAGCTCACCTTTAAGGACCAGATTGGCGTCGTCGGCGCGCGCTATCTTAAGGTTGCCGTCCAGGAGGAACCTGTCTATGACGGCCCTGGTGATGCCTATCTCCATGCCCGGCCTGTAGCCGCGGTACATCCTCGCATCGCTCGTCTCCGCGGCCACGCTTATCATGTTGGAGAAATTCTCTACATATATCGACTTGAACTCGGCCGGCAGGAGGGAACGTGACGTATAGCCGCATCCGCATACGCAAAGGGCCAGAATAACGATAGTGAACAACGCCTGCCGTGTGCCGCGTCTCATTTTGTCTTCCCCCTGAGAACATCGATCTTGGCCTGCGCCGTCATCGCGAAGCTTGAATCCGGGAACCTGTCTACGATGTCCTGGTAATAGATCATGGCCCCTTTATATTTCTTCAGCTTCTCGTAGAACTGGGCCGTCATGAACGACTTCTCCGCGCCCCTGTCCTTCAGCCGGTGGACGGTCTTTTCCGCCTCTTTCGACAACTCTGAGTCCCTGTTGGCGCTCGCGAACTCTTCGAATGTCCGGATGGCCTTTGCTGTAGGAGCTGCGTCATAGGCGGGTTTTAGCGACGCCTTGAAGGCGCACTGCGCCGCCTCGTATCTGGCCTTCTCCGCGAGCCTGGAGGCAGGGAAATCCTCCGAGACTTTCTGGAAGGCGTCGATGGCCTCGTCATACCGCTCCTCGCGCTTCAGCGCCATGCCCATATTGTACTGCGCGAGATCGGCGTATTTGCCGAAAGGCGCGTTCTCCACGACTTTCTTGTACACCTCGACCGCCCTGTCGGCCGAGGTTAGTATGTCGGTGCCGAGCAGCTTGGGGCTCGATTTCGCCATGTAACGGTTGGCGATATGGTACTCCCTCTCTATTATCTCATCGATATTCTCTACATGCGGAAAGTTCTCGACGGTCTTCTGGTAGTTCTGGAAGGCGGCGTAATACTTGCCCATGCTCTCGTAGGAAAGCCCGGCATAATACTGCGCCTTGGAGGCGTATTCGGAGTATTCGTAGTGCTTGACGAGCTTTTCGAATTCGACCGCGGCGCGCTTGTAGTCCTTAGCCTCATAGAGGCTCATCGCCCAGTCGAACTGCTCCTTGGGGGTATCCTTGACAGCGTATTTCGGATTTATGAACTTTTTCGTCTCAGGAGTCCATACCCAGTACGCAGACGCGGCGGCCGAAAAGACAAGCCCCGCTATGATGAAGGCGGCGGCAAACAGCGGTATCTTTTTCATAATGAATGTGTTTGGTCCAGCACAGTAAGGGATGATCGAGTGGGATTATACCATAAAAAAGAGACTGGCGTCAAAGGAATACATAGATGCGCGAGGCATTATTAAGGTAAGAGCTACCGGCGCCAAGTTCAAAGACTGGTGCTTGCCGCCTTGGTTACGAAGTCGGCTATGCGACCTTTGTCCTCTTTGGCTATCTCGAGAAACTGGTTGCCGAGCTCATAATGTTCGCCTGTCGAGGACTTCCTGATCCAGGCCACCTTAGATATCGCCTTGACGGGCTTATCGACCGTGGGCAGTTTTATCTCGACGACCAGACGGCAGGCAAGCGATATGAACTGGCTGGAGTTAAAGCAGACTCCGCCCTCGCCGATATCCCTTGTGACGGATCCCGACGAGCCCTCTCCGATCTTTCGGAGGTTCTTGTACTGCAGAGGCAGATTGAATCTTACTCGTGGCACTCTCCGACGATCTTCAGGCATCACGCTATCTTTTTCCACGTGTAGCTTCTCCTTTTAAAAACGGTCGCGCCAAGCTATATAATATAACGTATATTTAAACTTTATCCCAATTTTTAACTTGATTGAACTATATCATATTATATATAGTTTGTCAAGGTAAAGTATAAAAAAGTTAGTTTTTTAACGCCGCAGCCCATACATCGACGGAATGGCCGTCCGTATGCACCACCACCGCCCCGTCGCGGTCCGTTCTGTAGCATCGTGAGCCGAGGCTTGTAAGCATATCGCACAACGCTTTTTGCGCTGCGCCTCGCAGGTATGATCTGCTCGTGCTTATAACGCTCAGTTCCGGTGAAACCTTAACGAAAAAATCACGCACCGCATCCTCCCTGCCGAGACCGCCTCCGTGATGCGGCACCTTTACGATATCCGATCCCAGGGCCTCGCCGTAGCCGCAAAGCCGTTCGATCGCCCCGCCGGTGACATCGGCGCAAAAAAGAACGCTCACATCCTTATAGGCCATTTTCAGGACGATAGAGTTCTCGTTCGTATCGGAAAGGCTGGCGGACTCCTCGGGGTTCAGCACAAAGATCTTCGCGCCGCCCAAAGGGCCTATCTCATCGCCTTCTTTCACAATCAGATGGCGCAGGCGCTTTTTCTTTATGAGCCGCCGGTAAGAGGCGTACGCGCGGCTGGCGTTCTCGACGTAAGCGCCGTTGTCGATCACGCACCCGACGGAGAAATGGCGCAGTATGTACGGTATGCCGCCTATGTGGTCCTCGTGAAAATGGGTCACTACCACCGCGTCGAGCTTCCGCACCCCCTCATTCCACAGGTACGGCGCGATCACCGACTTTCCGATGTCGAACCTTCCCTTAGAGCCGCCGCTGCCGCCGTCTATAAGAAAAACGGCGCCCTGCGGCAGCCGCACTACGGCCGCGTCGCCTTTTCCGACATCCAGAAATGTTATCTTCGCCCTTTTGTCGGCCCTTATTATGCCGGCCCACAAGGCGATGGCGCAGAAGAAAAGCAGGATCATAAATATGTGTTTTTTGCAAAACGTCCTATTGCCGACACGGAATGTGCGCGGCAGCAGGAACGAAAAAAGAGACCCATAATAGAGCAGGAAAAATACCGGCGAGGGCGCCGGTACCCTGAAAGAAGCGAGCGGTATCGCGGCCAGGCTATGGTTGACCGCAAATAGCGCCTTCTCGACGGCACAAACGAGCGCTGCCATAAAAGGCGCCAGGATAGGCGCCGCAAGCGCCGCTGCCAAGAACGAGAACGACGCCAGGACAAGCGCAAAGAGGAGCGGGATGACCACTATATTAGCCAGTACGGCCACGGGAGTCACAATATTGAAATAGAAGGCTACGAAAGGCGCGACGAAGATAAAAGCCGCCAGCGATACCGATACGCCCTTAGTCACATAGAAGGCTGCTTTCCCCGGCGCGCCGGCCATCCTGGCTGAAGGTTCCAGGCCGAACAGGCGGTCGAAGAGCGGAGCAAATATTAGTATGCCGCTGACCGAACCGAACGATAATTGAAAGCTCGGGCCAAAAAGTTCCCTGGGCTCCCACAAAAGGATGGCGCATGCGGCGAACGCAAGCATGTTAAGCATGTCTGTCTCGCGCCGCATGATATAGCCGGCCGCGAACAGGGCAAAGATGATGACAGCCCGCACTACCGGAGGGTTGGCCCCGACAACGAGAGCGTAAAAGGCCAGAATGGCTGACGCCGCGCAAAGGGCAAATCGCCTTGGGACGCGCGCCATCCGCAAAAGAAAAAGAAGCGTGCCTGCTATCAACCCTACGTGAAGGCCGCTTATAGCCAGGATGTGGACGGTCCCTGTCTTGACGAACTCATCCCGCACTGAATCGCGAAGGTCTGACCTGTCGCCTATCACTATCGCTTTTACGAAGCCTCCGCGCAGACGGTCCATGTACTCTCCCAGGATATCCCGGACCTTCTGCCTCACCTTAAAAGCCGCCTTCCTGAACGCGCCCGAAGACTGCGACGCCCTGGCGGAAGCGATGAAACCTCCGTCCTTCACCGTAAGCGTCGCGTAGACCCCTTTCAATGCGAGATATTTTGAATGGTCGAACAGCCCCGGATTCCGCAACGCGGAAGGGCGCGAAAGGACGCCTTCCAGCACAGCGTCATCGCCGTAGCTCAAGCGCCCTCCGGGGTTATATACGTTTATCTTGAGCAGGCCGCAGGACCTGCGCCAGAACCCGTCTTCGCCCACGGCCCTCATCTCGCCCAAAAAACTCATCCTCGGCGTCCCGTATGATGAGGTCGCGATGATGGGGTCATCGAGGACGGCACACCGCACGAGGACCTTTTTGCCGTCTTCCGGAATGCCATGCGATATGTGGCAGGGCGGCAAAAGCTGGGCGTCCTGGTAACGCAGGATGCCCAGGAAAAAGACGGCGCAATACAGCCCTATATGGGCCGCCACCCTGTGTCTGCGCAGCAAAAGCGCTGACGAGATCGAAACCGCGGCAAGCGCGATAGGAAGCAGGATGGGCATAGTGAAAAAACTGGCGAGGAATATCCCTGCGGACAGAAAGACGGCGATCGGAAGCAGCGGCCTCTTCATTGCGTATCGATATAGTTCTTGATGCGGTCGAGCAGCTTTTTGTTCACGCCCTTCACATTTATTATGTCATTGGGTGTGGTGAAAGGGCCGCGGGAGGACCTGTATTCGACGATGCGGGTGGCGAGGACCTTTCCGACGCCCCTGAGCTTCATAAGCTCTTCGACGCCGGCCTTGTTTATATCGATGCGCGTGAGATCTTCCGGCGCAAGCATCTCTTCGTTTGCGGATGGCTCGAACGCGCCCTGTATGACCGTTACGGCTGGATGGGCCATGGTATACATCCGCAGGGCAAGGCCCGCGATGATGATGCCTGTCAGGATGAGAACTAATGCGGTCTCGCGCCTATCAAGGTCGAACATGCTAATAGCCGGCTTTCTCCAGCTCCCCTATTATATTCACCACCTCCGCGGTGGCTCCGCCCCGCTTCACCGCCTGCAGCCACGCGGCCTTTGCCCTCTTGTAATCGCCCTTCATGTAATAAGCGTTGCCCAGGGCTATATAAGCCTCTTTGTATCCCGGCATCAGGAATAGGGCCCTTTTGGCATACCTGATGGCCTTGTCGTTCTGGCCGCTATGGTAAGAGGCGACCGCCAGATTGTAATAAGCGCGGCTGTCCTCTTCGACAGCCAGGGCTTTTTTCAGGTGGCGTACTGCCAAGTCGTAGAGGCCCAAATCGATATAGGCGTTCGCCGCGTTTATAGAGGCCTTCTGGAAGGAAGGGTCGAGCGCGACCGCCTTCTCGAATTCCCTGGCCGCGAGCGTATAATACAGGTCCCTCGCCTTTTTTACGCCGGAGTATTTTTTAGCTTCTCCCACATAAGCCAGCCCGAGATTGAGATGGAAACGCGGGTTGTCGGGCGAACAGGTCAGTTCATGCGAATAAAAGACGATCTCGTTCCTCAGTTCCGCGTTCCTTGATATGGTGCCGGCCACGTATAATACCAAGACCGCCGCGAACAATATCCTGACCGTTGCCGTAACAGGACGGGAAGCCCGGAACCGCTCGAGCAGGTCCGCGACGAACATGCCGAAGAGCGCGGCGAAAGCTATCGAAGGAAGATATAAAAACCTTTCCGCCATCACCGCCTTGAACGGGACAAGGTTATATACCGGAAGCAGCGTGATAAAGAACCACCAGATATAAAAAGATACCTGCCTGCGGCGCCTGGTCAGCATGTAGAGGGCCGCGATGAAGGCCAGGCCTACGGCCGCGCTTACGACCTCCATCTCCAGGAAGGACCTGGAGATGTCTATCATATAATCGGCCTTCAGGTTTACCGGGAGGAAAAGCAGCCTCACATACCCGAATACTACCCTTAACGTCGTGAAGAGGTATGATTGCATATCCCCTCCCCACCACCCTTGCCTTTGGGCCAACGTTCCCAATACGGAGAACCGCGCCACAAGGTAGGCGAGCGCAACGAGAAAGAACGGCATGTAGGAAAGAAGCGAAGGCCTCTCCTCTTTTGCCCTGAAGAAATGGTCATACGCGATGAGGACCAGGGGCAGCGTTATCGCCATCTCCTTTGAGAGGAGCCCCAGGAAGAAAAGGAGGACCGAAAGGCCGTATAACAAAGGACGGCCGAGAGACCTCTTATCGCTCCCGGCATAAGACAGGAACGCGAGAAGGAAAAAGAAGAGGAAAAGGACGTTAGCTCTCCCGGAAACAAGCGTCACGGCCTCCGTTTGCACCGGATTGAGGGCAAAGATGAGGGCAGCCGCGAAGGCGGCCGTAGAGCTGGCCCCCACAGCCATGACCGCGGCATATACCAGGAGGGCGTTAAGGATATGAAAGAGGGTGTTCTCTACGTGGTAGGGGCGCGCGTCAAATCCCCAAAGCTTATGATCCAGGCCGAAGGACGTCGTGACGAGCGGCCTCCAAACGTCCTTCGAAAGCGACGTGTCCGAAGCGACGGTCTCCCGGTCGATGAAATTCGATACGACGCTGGCCGGGTTGAGCCGCTTGACGGCCTCATTCTCGGTTACGAACGCCCTGTCGTCCCATATGAACGAATTATTGAAAGAGCCGTAATATGCGATGAGTGGAAGAGCTATTATCAGCAGGATGAAAAAGATGTGGCTCTTCAGGCCCTTCATGCAAGCACCACATTGACCAGCTTTTTCGGGACGACCACGATATCCTTTATAGCCTTGCCCTGGGCATACTGCAGGACCTTCGGGTCGGCCATGACCATCTCCTTGAGTTCGGCGTCGGATATGTCGCTCGGCGCTTCCAGCCTGGACCGCACCTTGCCGTTCACCTGCACCACTATGGTGACGGTTTGCTCGGCCAAGGCGGATGCGTCATACGACGGCCACGCCACCTTGAATATGCTGCTCTTTTTGCCTAGCCTCTGCCACATCTCCTCCGAGATGTGAGGAACGAACGGCGATATCAGCAGAACGACCATCTCAACGGCGGCGCTCAGCACAGCCCTGACCGAAGCGTCGCTTTCGGCATGCGGCAGGCTGTCATACGACTGGTTCACCAGCTCCATGACGGCGCTTATGGCTGTGTTAAAATGGAAACCGCCATCCAGGTCCTCTGTGACCTTCTTTATCGTCTGATGTGTCTTTCTTTTTAGGTCAATAGCTTCTTTACTTGGGCCTTGTGACTGGTGAGGTGTGGGCCTGGGAACCCGGTGACCTTTCTCAAGCAACCGCCATACCCTGCCCAGGAACCGGTACGCGCCTTCGACACCACGGTCCGACCATTCGGCATCCTTCTCCGGCGGCCCGATGAACAGCGTATAGAGGCGCACCGTATCCGCGCCGTACTTGTTTATAAGCTCGTCCGGGCTGACCGTATTGCCCTTGGACTTCGACATCTTTACGCCGTTCTTCGTGATCATGCCCTGGGTAAAGAGCCTGCCGAACGGCTCGTCGAAAGAGACCCATCCGATATCACACAGGAACTTCGTTATGAAACGGGAGTACAGAAGGTGCAGGATCGCGTGCTCTACGCCTCCTATGTACTGGTCTACCGGAAGCCACCTGTTTACGAGCGCCGGATCGAACGGCTTGTCATTGAGTTTCGGGGTTATGTAGCGCAGGTAATACCAGCTCGAATCGACGAAGGTGTCCATCGTGTCAGTCTCGCGCGTGGCCGGCCCCGCGCATTTGGGGCATTTCGTATTGACGAACCGGCTCGAGGACTTCAGCGGTGATTCTCCGGTGGGCCTGAATTCCACGTCATGCGGCAGGAGGACCGGCAGGTCCTTCTCCGGCACCGGCACGATGCCGCACTCCCGGCAGTAAATGATGGGTATCGGCGCGCCCCAGTACCGCTGGCGCGAGATGAGCCAGTCCCTCAGCTTATACTGGACGCTGCGTTTGCCGAACTTTTTCTCTTCGAAGTAGTCGGCTATTCTTTCGACCGCGTCCGTGGAGCTCAGGCCGTTGAACTGGGCTGAATTGGCCATCACGCCTTCGCCCACGTAAGCCTCTTTCATGCTGTTGGCGTCAAGCGGACTCTTGGGATCGTCTATGACGACCACTATAGGGAGATCGTATTTCTTCGCGAAATCGAAATCACGCTGGTCGTGCGCCGGAACGGCCATGATTGCGCCCGTGCCGTATTCCATCAGGATGTAGTTGGCCACCCATAGCGGTATCTTCGCGCCGTTCACGGGGTTGATCACGTAGCGGCCTGTGAAAACGCCCTCTTTCTCCACATCTGCGTCGGAGCGGGCTATCTTGGACTCATTACGCATTCGCTGGATCTCTCTGGACAGTTTCTCCTCGTCCTTCGCCTCTTTGATGAGCTTAGAGACGAGCGGATGTTCCGGAGCAAGGGCCATGAACGTGGCGCCGTAGATAGTGTCGACCCTCGTCGTGAAGCATCTCAGGACGTCTTCCATGCCGTCGATCCTGAAATCTATCTCGACGCCGCGGCTCTCGCCGATCCAGTTCCTCTGCATGATCTTGACGCGCTCCGGCCATTCGGCAAGCTTGCCCATGTCCTTGAGGAGCCTCGGCGCGTAATGGGTGATCCTCAGGAACCATTGCTCGAGGTCCTTCTGCGTCACCTCGGTGGAGCAGCGCTCGCAGCCGCCGTCGACGACCTGCTCATTGGCAAGGACCGTCTTGCAGGACGGGCACCAGTTGACGAAAGCCTTCTTCTTGTAAGCCAGCCCCTTCTCGTAGAGCTTGGCGAATATCCACTGGGTCCATTTGTAATAATCGGGCATGCAGGATATGACCTCGCGCTCCCAGTCGTACTCGACGCCCCATTTGTTGAACTGCTCCTTCATCGTCCTGATATTGCCCAGCGTGGATTCCTCCGGGTGGAGCGCCCCCTTGATGGCGGCGTTCTCCGCCGGAAGCCCGAAAGCGTCGAAGCCCATTGGCGTGAGGACATTGAAACCCCTCATCATCTTGTAGCGGGCCACCGCGTCCCCTATTATGTAATTGCGGCCGTGGCCTACGTGCAGAGCGGCGGAAGGGTACGGGAACATCATGAGGCAGTAATACTTGTTCTTGGCGTCGGCCGTATCTACGTTGAAAAGGCGGTTCTGGCGCCAGAACTTCTGCCACTTCGGCTCTATTTCATTGAATGGATACAACTTTTCGGTTTTCATAGTGTCTAGCGTTTAGCGTATAGCGTTTAGCGTATAGTTAAATCTTTTCTATACGCTATCCGCTCTACGCTATACGCTAATCCTTTAGTCTTTTCACTAACCGCTTAGCCACCGCAATATTCCTCTCGTCGTCCTTATCCGTCTTCTTCGGCGTCTCCATGATGAACGCCGCATTCTTAAGCTTCGGGTGGTTGATTATCCTCGAAAGCGCCTCAAGGCCTATCTTGCCCTTGCCCAGGTGCTGGTGCCTGTCGACACGCGACCCTAGCGGCGAAAGCGAATCGTTGAAGTGGACGACCTTTATGAGATCGAGGCCCAGCAGCGCGTCGAACTCTTTCAGCGCGTCCCTTAGCCCTTTCTCCGTCTTTATGTCGTAGCCGGCCGCGAAGGCATGCTCGGTATCGAGACAGACGCCAATGGCTGGCTTGCGCTCAAGGCTGTCGATGATCTTTTTGATATGCTCAAACCTGTAACCGATGCAGGAACCGGAGCCGGCCGTGTTCTCCAGAAGTATCGTGGTCCTGGGCTTCGCCTTTTTTATTATCTCCTTCAATGCCGAGGCAAAGCGCCTTATGCCGTTCTCCTCGCCGCTTCCCACATGGCTTCCAAGGTGCGTCACGAAATATTCCGCGCCCAAAGAGTCTGCCCGCCGGATATCCTCGATGTACGCGCCGATCGACTTTTTGTAAAGCGTATCGTCCGGCGTGGCCAGGTTGATTATGTAGGGGATATGGACAATGACCGGCTTTATGCCGTATTCAGCCTTGAGCCTCTTGAATTCCGCGACATCGGCGCCTTCGAGCCTGGACGCCTGCCAGCCCCTCGGATTGCGGCTGAATATCTGCATGGCGTTGCAGCCGAGCGCCTTTGCCCGCTCGACCGCCTCGTATATCTTCCCCGCTATCGATACATGTACGCCTATGCGCATTGTTTTGCCCAAGAATGTAGTACGGTAAGGTACTTCGGCAGCTAAAATGCTCCCTTGGGTCGCATTTTTACGCTGCCTCAGTATCAAATTTGCTTCGCGAATTTGGTGCTGGAGGTGGGAGTTGAACCCACACAGCCTTTCGGCTACTGGTTTTTGAGACCAGCGTGTATGCCATTCCACCACTCCAGCGAAAAAAATTGGGCCGAAGCCCGAACCTTTAGTGTCCCTCCGGCGCTCCTATTCGTCGCGCCTGCGGGACAAACCTTGCCCAACTTTATATAGGGCAAGGTTTGGTGGAGCTGACGAGAATCGAACTCGTGACCTCACAATGCCATTGTGATGTGATCCCTCTTCACCACAGCCCCGTATTTGTGCTAATTATAACAATATATATTGAATGTGTCAATCCTTCGACAAACTCAGGATCGACGCTGAGCAATGTCGAAGCGTCAATCAGGGCGCGCTACTTTATCTCGATGACCATCATGGTCATATCGTCATGCTGGTGAGCCCTGGGCTCGAACTTACGCACATCCCTCTCTATGGCATCGAGCAGGGCCTTCGCGGAGACGTCCCTGTGGGCCTCGATGACGGCTGAGAGGCGCTGGCTGCCGTACATCTCGCTCCTGGCGTTCATCGCCTCGGTGATGCCGTCGGTGTAGAGCACAAAGATGTCCCCTTCCTTGAACCGCATCTTTCTCTCGGAATACGGCCCGTCCATAAGTCCGAGAGGGGTCCCCTCATCGACATCCAGGAACTGGATGGGCTTGCCTTCGGTCAGGTATATGAGCGGCAGATGCCCACCGTTAGCGTAGGCGAACGAGCGCTCCTTCATATCGAGCACAAGATAGAACATCGTAACGAAAAGGTTTGAGGACAAGTCCCTGACAAGCTTCTCGTTAAGGTCATGGAGAGCCTTGGACGGCGTCGAGCCTAACGTGGCAAAGAACTTGAACGCTCCCGTCACCATGGCCATAAAGAGGCTGGCGGGCACTCCCTTGCCGGAAACGTCGCCTATCATCACGCCCAGGTTATCGGCATCGGACTCCACGAAGGCGTAGAGGTCGCCGCCGACCTTCCTGGCGGTGAACATCGCGACGGCTATATCGACGCCCTCCCTTTCCGGCACGTTTTTCGGAAGGAAGCTTTCCTGGATCTTGCGGGCTATCTCAAGCTCGTTCTCTAAGACTATCCTGTGCCTCCATTCTTTCACGTACTTATAGAAAATAAGCAAAAGGCAAACGAGAGATGACACCAGGACCGGATAGAACAGGTCTATCCAAAGGCCAAAGAGGTCAAAGAGCGCGATCGCGGTAAGTGTGAAGGCGGCGAGGATAGCGAAAACGAACCCGAAGGTCCTCACCGGCCTCATCTTTAAGGTCATAAATGACGTGACGCTCACCAGGAGGGCCAGTATAAGCAGGTTCCACTCGCTCGCAAGCCGCCTCACGAAACGCCTGTTGATGACGGAGTTGAAGACCTCGGCATGGATGCCCATGCCCGGGTAAAGCGTCTCGAAGGGATTCGGGTGCAGGTCGACCGTCCCTGCCGCGGTCAGCCCGACAACGCATACCTTGTCCTTGAAGACTCCAAGGTCCAGGATGGGCGCCTGGCCCGCCGCGGCCGCGAAATACGACTGGAGGATATCGACATAAGAATAGTGCGCATACGAGTCCCCCCACTTGCCGGAGAAGTTGATGATCATGTTCGAACGTTCGTCAAGCGGTATCCGCGTATGGCTACCGGCCTCGATGTATCTTCCGGGCGTTATCCTGATATCCGTACGCGGTATCCCCAGGTCGTCGCAGGCCGCCAGGAATGAGATGTACGGATAGGGCACGCCTGCGTACTCGACCAGTAGCGGCACCCGCCTGAACTTTCCGTCTATATCAGGTATTATCGATATGTGGCCGGTACCTTTGGCCCGGACCGCAAGCTCATCGAGCGGCTTCGCTATATATCCTTCGGCGTGAACGACCCTTCCCTTTTCTTCCGGCTTAAGCTGGAAGACGAACGGCAGGTAGGCATTCCCCGCGGCTTCCATCTCGGAAGCCATTTCCTTGTCGTGCGCCTGCGGTTCGCTGAAAAGTATATCGAAGATGACCGCCCGGGCGCCGGCATCGGAGAGCGCCTTCACCAGGGCGGCATGGTGGTCCCGGTCGAACGGCCATCTGCCGAGCTGCTCGATGGTGTCCTCGCCTATCTCTATTATGGCGACCTTATCTGTGGTGGGGATGGCGTGGCGGTGCTGGAACCTGAAATCGAGGGTCTCGAGTTCGTAGCTATCGAGGATGTGGAGATAAGAACCGGCGCATACGGCTATGATGATTATGGCGAGGGCGCCTATGCGGAGTAACTTCGAGGATCTCACTTTTTCGATAATAGCTTCCACGGATGCTTCTTTATGTCTTCGCTGAAATCCTTGAAATTGACGGCCGTCTGCTCCAGGTTGACGACGATGTTGTCGATGCGGGGCCTGTTGTCCTTGACGACGCTGTTGGCGTTCTCCGCCAGTTTCTTCAACTCCGCAAGCGTGGTATCAAGGTTATTGGCGATAGCGTCGGCCTTCTTCCAGAACTTCCTCATCTCTATGGGGTCCTCGCTGGCGATGACCGCCCCCGGTTTCACGAAAGCCGCGTCCGGCGAACCCGAAGTCATCCCGATATACGCGTCGCCGATCATACCGGACGTGGCGATATACGCTATGGAGTCCTCCCTGACCTTTGCTTCCTTGTCGACCGAGAGCGTGACCTCGATCTTGGTTTCAGGCTCATAATCGAACTTTATTCCGACTACGCGCCCCACGTCTATGCCGGAAAGCTTTACGATGGTGTCGGGCTTTATGCCGTCGGCATGGTTGAAATAGGTCTTGAGCTTGTAGGGGGAACTGCCCGGCTTGGCCGTCTTGAGCCAGAACACGGCCGCTATCGCGATCGCGGCCACCACCACTATGCCCGTCTTCATTTCGTTCGTCAATCTCATGGTTCCGCCTCCTTGCTTTCCTTGTTACTGGTCTATTTCATCAAATTTTCCAGATAATCGTCCTTCTGCTGGAAGAACTTTATTGGGCCGTCAGGGCTTCCGCTGATGAACTGCTGGACCATCGGGTTCTTGCTGGACCTTATCCTCTCGACTTCCCCTATCTCCAGCACCTTGCCCTCGTAGAGCATCGCTATCCTGTCAGCTATCGAAAAGACGCTCTTCATGTCATGCGTGACCACCACGCTCGTTATATTGAGCTTTTTCGAAAGGTCGATGATGAGCTTGTCTATGACGCCGGCGACGATCGGGTCGAGCCCGGCCGTCGGTTCATCGTAGAAGACGATCTCGGGGTCCATCACGATCGCGCGCGCCAACCCTACCCTCTTCCTCATGCCGCCCGAAAGCTGGCTGGGCATGAGGTCCTCGAAACCGCGCAGACCGACAAGCTCAAGCTTCATCTGCACCACGATATCGATGACGCTTTTATCGAGCTTTGTATGCTCCCTCAGGGCCAGGGCCACGTTCTCGCCCACGCTCATCGAATCGAAAAGCGCCGAGCTCTGGTAGCACATGCCTATCCTCTTCCTGAGCTTGTCCATCTCGTCTTCATCAAGCCCGGAGAGGTCGCTTCCCAAAAGCTCGACCTTGCCGGAATCGGGCTTCAGCGCTCCTATGATATGGCGCAGGAGAGTGCTCTTGCCGCAGCCGGAGCCGCCCATGATGACAAAGGTCTCGCCCTTATGCACCTCCAGGCTGATGCCGTCCAGGACGGCCCTTTCGCCGAACCTCCTTACGACGTTCTCTACGCTTATGACGACTTCTTTGCTCATGATAGCACCCTGCCCGCTCACTTATTCGAAAAGAAGAATATGCCTGTCAGGAAACAGTCAAAAAGGATGATCAGGATAAAGCTGGTGACAACGCTCAGCGTCGTGGATTTTCCGACGCCCTCGGCGCCGCCCTTCGTCTTTAAGCCCATGTAGCAGCCGATCATGGATATGATAGTGGCAAAGGTGACGCTTTTAATAAGGCCTGTCCAGACATCTTTCCAGGCCATGAATTTGAAAGAGAACGTGATGTAGCGGTATGGATTGAGGTGGAGGTTAAATAC
>JAFGJL010000015.1 GCA_016929115.1 Candidatus Omnitrophota bacterium
TCGTTGGCGCTGCGGCCGGCGCTCGAGGCCCCGATGGGATAGACACGTGTATCACGGTCGATCGTCTTCGGCAACGCTATGACTACCATCTCGATGCCTTCTTCCTTGAGCTTATTGGATATCTTGCCGGCTTCGCCCAGATGGTCGTTACCTCCTATCATCACGAGCGTCTTGCAATGTGTCTTGAGATTGCTGAGCGCGTTGGCCATATATTCGGGGTGCTTCTTGTCGTCGAGCTTCACGCGCGCGGTCCCTTCGGCGGCTCCGGGCATATCCTTTATCTTCTCCGCCTTGTTCCAGTCGACCCAAACGCGGGCGCCGTCGAATTCGGCAGGCGCCTTGACCAGGCCGTCCAGGCCGAACCTGACAAGCTCAAGCGAATAGCCCTTCGCCGCTAACTTACGCGCCAGATACGCAAAGTAGTTATTCACGCCGGCCGATTCTCCGCCGGAAATAAGCATCAATACCCTCTTTTCGGCCGGCAGGCCCTTCGGGTCCGGCCAAGTCGTGCCGCTCTTTTCATTTACAATCGAGCGAAGCCCCATTTTAAGCCGCTGGACATCCTCGGCTCCAAAGATAGCGGTCTGCATTATCTGATAAACGTTCCTGTGGTCGGCGCGCCCGGTGACCAGGCCCTTTTCCGGGATGGCTTCGTGAAATATGTATTGGGCAAGGAGATTGGTGGGAAGGGACTGGATAAGCTCTATCGAAAGCCCTATCTTTCCCTGGTAGTTAAACCCAAGGAGGTAGTCCTCCTGGCCTGTGACGACCGCGTTAAAGATATGGAGGTTTTCATTATAAAATTTCCTATCCTT
Organism: Candidatus Omnitrophota bacterium; assembly: GCA_016929115.1. Lineage (GTDB taxonomy): Bacteria > Omnitrophota > Gorgyraeia > 2-01-FULL-45-10 > 2-01-FULL-45-10 > JAFGJL01. Next base: position 816 of record JAFGJL010000015.1, read on the forward strand.
GAGGAGGCGATCCAACGTATCTATGGCCTCGGCCGCCCTTTCATTATATCCGGCCGGGAGGCTGCCTATCTTGTGCGATGCAAGCGTGATGGCCAGGCTTATCGCCTCGCAGACTTTTGAGACCGTGCCGACTTGAGAATACACCGCGCGCGAAGGGATCTGGCCCTGCATCAAAGCTATAAGCGGCGCCCCGTTGCCTATAGCGCCCGGCTCAGCTCCCCTAGCCATATCTCCCTGGACACGTTCGCTCCTCGGAGGATTTATTTTCGGGCTGCTGACGTAGGATGGCGCAAGATTATCATCGGAGGATACCGACGTCATGGGAGACGCAAAGGCTTGACTGGACAAAAAAGCAATGGTTAGGAGAACAGAAATAAACTTGACAGCTATTGAATGTGAACGCATTCGATATTCCTCCTGTTTGTTAAAGTATTTAAAAGTATACAGGAGTTAGCGTCTTTTGTCAAATCGAAAAACTAGCTATTTTATAGATTAACAATTGCTTATAAGAACTGGTTTTTTGAAGGACAAATGTCGAGGACGGATGAGAGAAGAAGTTTGGTATAAGGATGGGTGGGATGGGAATAGACATGCTGTGCCGTTCCGGTCTCTACAATCTTCCCGTAACGCATGACCGCAACCCTGTCGCACATGAATTTTATGACCCGGAGATCATGGCTTATAAAAAGGTAAGTCATCGAAAGCCTTTTCTGCAAGTCCTTCAGGAGCCTCAGGATCTCGACCTGGACTGTCATGTCGAGGCTCGAGACAGGCTCGTCGCAGACGATAAGATCGGGCCCTGTCACGATCGCCCGCGCTATCGCGATCCTCTGGCGCTCGCCGCCGGAGAATTGGTGGGGGTATTTAGCCAACGAGCTACGCGGCAGCCTGACCAGGTCCAGGACCTCGTCGACTTTTTGTTGTACCCTGCCCCGCCCCTCACCGCCTACTGCGATGCCTTCGGCGATAATATCGGATACCCTCATCCTCGGGTCAAGGCTGTTCTGCGGGTCTTGAAATACGACTTGAGGCCGCTGCGTATCAAGACGGACCTTGCCGATATCGGGTTTTAAGATCCCCAATATCACTTTGCCCAGCGTCGTCTTGCCGCAACCGGACTCTCCCACAAGCCCGAACGACTCTCCCTTTTCTATTTCCAGCGAGACGCCCTCGACGGCCTTGACCTTGCCGGCCGTCCGCCCTGTAAGGGCGCGTCCGGCCCTGAAATACTTATGGACGTTATCGCACTTTACGATAGTCATACAATAAGCAAACCCCACGCTTAGCTCATAGCTAAAACTCCGTCATTCACGCTAATGCCCTTACTGATTCTAGGAGCGAGATGGTGTATGAATTCTTCGGATCACTGAAGATCTCTTTCGCGCTGCCCGCCTCGACTATTCTGCCTTTATACATAACAGCAAGGCGTTCGCACATCCGGCCTATGACGCCGAAGTCATGGCTTATGAAAAGGATGGAAAGCATCTCTTTCGCGATGATCTCATCCAGAAGGTCCAGTATCTGCGCCTGTATCGTCACGTCGAGGGCCGTCGTCGGTTCGTCCAATATCAGGAGCTCCGGCATATTGAGAAGGGCCATCGCGATCATGACGCGCTGCTTCGTCCCGCCGGATAACTGGTGCGGATATGAGCCGAAGACCCTGGCAGGGTCCTGGATATGCACCCTGTCAAGGTAATGCATAACAAGGTCCCGTGTTTTATGCCTGCCCAGCGACTGCTGATGGGCGATGACAGCCTCGAGCAACTGCTCTCCGATGGTAAAGACGGGATTGAGCGCGGTGGACGGCTCTTGAAATACCATAGATATCTTCGAGCCGCGCAATGGCCGAAAATGTTCTTCGCCCAGCTTCATGAGGTCGTTAAGACCGAAGAAGACCTTGCCGCCGGCGATCCTTCCCGGAGGCGGCACGAGCCGTAAGATCGACAGGGCCGTGAGGGTCTTGCCCGAGCCGGATTCGCCGACCAGGCCGAAGACCTCGCCCTTATTTATAGCGAAGCTCACGTCGTCGACGGCCTTGAAGACGCCGTCAGGCGCCGGAAAATATGTCTTTAGGTTTTCGACTCTTAGGATATTCATACTACGAACAAACCCTCGTTGAAATTGGTAGAAATTAGGAAATTTATCGAAATTGATCACTACGACCCATTTCTATTAATTTCTATTAATTTCTATTAATTTCTATTTATTTCTATACATTTCTATTAATTTCTTCTTTATCTTTACTTCAATCTCGGCTCCATCGCGTCCCTCA
>JAFGJL010000001.1 GCA_016929115.1 Candidatus Omnitrophota bacterium
ATTTGTACATTGTAATTTGTGATTTAATGCTGCGATATAATATGACGGCTAAAATAGCGCAAAGGGACGTCTTAAGGGTCATCGACGCCAATTTCAACAGGTCCCGCGAGGGCCTTCGCGTCTGCGAAGAGGTAAGCCGTTTCATCCTGCGCTCGCCGGCGCTGACGGGGGAACTGAAGTGCGCGCGCCACGCGATATCGACCATCGTGAAAAATGTGTCGGGGTGCAGGCCCGCCCTGGCGGCGTCAAGGGACGCCAGGGCCGATATAGGCAGGACGCTCTCCATCAAATGCGCGACAAAGAAAAAGGACTGCCTGGACCTCTTCTCGGCGAACATCGAGCGCGTAAAGGAGTCGCTCCGGGTCCTTGAGGAATTTTTTTCTTTGCTGGACAAGAGGGGCTCGCGGCGTTTCCTCATGCTGCGTTTCAAGGTATATGAGATCGAAAAGAGGGCTCTTAAGAAGATCGCGGCTCTGCGTAATACTCGATAGCGCTATCTTAAGCGAGCGGAAGATGGCGCTGGTGGCGCGCAAAGCCCTCGAAGCCGGCGCCGATATGCTGCAGCTGAGGGATAAATCCTCGGCCTTTGCCGTCGCGCTCAGGCGCGCGAAAGCGCTAAAGGCGCTCGCCGCCGGTTACGGCGTGCCGCTCATCATGAACGACCGGCTGGATGTGGCCGTCGCGGCAGGGTGCGACGGGCTGCATGTAGGCCGGGGCGACATAGATATATCGCTGGCAAGGCGATCTTTGAAGAAAGGCGCGATCGTCGGCGTATCCGCAAAGACGGTCGCCGAGGCGCGCGACGCGAAGAAAAAGAGCGCCGATTACCTCGGCATGGGGCCGGTCTTCGAGACGCCGATAAAGCGCGGCCAAAAACCGAAAGGGACCGTTCTCTTAAAAGCGGTCCGGCGGCTCGGCATCCCGGTCTTCGCGATAGGCGGCATCGATCGCGGTAACGCGGCGCTGCTGGCGCGGCAGGGTTTTAAAAGGATAGCTGTCATACGGGCGGTCTGCGCCGCAAAAGACCCTTACGGGGCGACCCGGCGCTTAAAAAAGGTCCTGGCATAGATGACACAGCTTGAAGCGGCAAGGGCGGGAAAAGTAACGGCCGAGATGCGGCGCGTCGCGCGGGACGAGAGCGTGGACGTCAAGACCCTCGCGCGCGGCATCGCCCGCGGCCGGATCGTGATACCCGGCAACAAAAAGCGCAGCATAGCGCGGCCCTGCGGCATAGGCGAAGGCCTTAAGACAAAGATAAACGCGAATATCGGGACTTCGAAGGACGCTTACTCCATCCCGCAGGAACTGAAGAAGATGGACGAGGCGGTGCGGCTCGGCGCCGACACCATCATGGACCTGTCGACAGGTCCGGCCATCGAAAAAACGCGGACAGCCATATTGAAGGCGGCGAAGGTACCGGTAGGCACAGTGCCCATCTATGAGATCGTGATAAGGGGCGCGGCCCGGTACGGAGCGATAAAGGACATACCGAAAGACTATATGTTCGATGTCCTCGAAGAGCAGGCGAAAGAGGGCGTCGATTTTTTTACGATACATGCCGGGGTGACAAAGAAGTCTCTCGAGGCGCTTGCCGAAAGCCCGAGGATACTCGATATAGTAAGCCGCGGGGGGGCTTTTCTCGCGGACTGGATAATCTCGAACGGCCGCGAGAACCCTTTCTACGAGGATTTCGCCAGGGTGCTCGATATCGCGAAACGGTATGACGTCACGCTGAGCCTGGGCGACGGCCTGAGGCCCGGCGCGATCGCGGACGCGACAGACGCGCCGCAGGTCCTTGAGCTAATCACGCTGGGAGAACTGCGGAAAAGGGCGGTGAGGCGCGGCGTCCAGGTCATGATCGAAGGTCCGGGCCACGTGCCGATACATGAGATAGAGACGAACGTCATCCTGGAGAAGGCCCTCTGCGGCAGGGCGCCGTTCTACGTTCTCGGGCCGCTCGTCACCGACGCGGCGCCCGGCTACGACCACATCACAGCCGCCATAGGCGGCGCGGTCGCGGGCAGCGCGGGCGCGGACTTCCTCTGTTATGTCACGCCGTCAGAGCACCTGAGGCTGCCGACGCTCGACGACGTGAGGGAAGGCGTCGTCGCCACGAAAATAGCTGCCCACGCCTCGGACATAGCCAAAGGGGTGGCAGGGGCGCGGGAACGGGACAACGCCATATCCAGGGCGCGCGCAAGGCGCGACTGGAGGGAGCAGTTCCGGCTCGCGCTCGATGAGCGGAGGCCCAGGGCGTTCAGGGCGGTATCGAGGCCGGGCGAGGAAGACGTCTGCACGATGTGCAGCAAGTATTGTTCGATAAAGATGGCGGAGCGGTGCCTGAAACTCGTAAGGTAAGACGATGAGCATGCTTATAGTGGGTTCTGTCGCGACCGATACGGTCAAGACGCCTTTCGGCAAGCGCGAGGACGTGCTGGGAGGGTCGGCGACCTTCTCGTCCATCTCGGCCTCGTTCTTCACCACGCCCCATATCGTCGCTGTCGTCGGGCAGGACTTCCCCGTGAAGTACCTGTCCATATTCAAGGGAAGGGACATCGGCACAGAGGGCCTGGAGATAGCAAAGGGCAAGACGTTCCACTGGGAGGGCTATTACGACTACGACCTGAACACAGCCCACACAGTCCATACGCACCTGAACGTCTTCAAGGACTTTAATCCTAAGATACCGCGGCACTTGCGCAATTCGCGGTTCGTCTTCCTGGCCAACATCGACCCGGACCTGCAATACAACGTCCTGAAGCAGATGCGCAGGCCGAAGCTCGTGGCCTGCGACTCGATGAACTACTGGATAACCAATAAGAGGAAATCCCTCGAGCGCCTCCTGGATAAGATCGACATATTCCTGTTAAACGATTCCGAGGCAAGGCTTTTCAGCGGGGAACCCAACCTGCTCAAGGCGGCGCGGCGCATCGTGTCGCACGGCCCGAAGGCAGTGATAATAAAGAAGGGCGAGCACGGCGTGATCTACTTTTCCAGAAGTTCCCATTTCGTCGCCCCCGCCTATCTTTTGGAATATATCTACGACCCGACGGGCGCGGGCGACACGTTCGCGGGCGGCATGATCGGGTTCTTAAGCAAGGCTTCCAGGATAAACGACGCAAGCATGCGAAAAGCTATCATCCACGGCAGCATACTGGCGTCTTTTGTGGTCGAGGATTTCAGCGTCAACAGGCTTTTGGATATATCGCTGGGTGATATCAGGGCGAGGTACAAGCAGTTCAGGAGGATTACGAAATTTTAGGCGAGCGTGATTCAATGGTAGAATACTAGCTTCCCAAGCTAGATACGGGGGTTCGATTCCCCTCGCTCGCTCCACTGCTACAAAACAATGTGAGGGAATCGAAGCCGAATTTCCGCCGACGAATAGGAGGAAAAGGCCTCTGGCCGGCAGGAAATTCGGCCGGCCCGGAGCGAGGCCA
>JAFGJL010000016.1 GCA_016929115.1 Candidatus Omnitrophota bacterium
GACGATCCCGGCGAGAAGCACGCCCCAGGACTCCTGGCAAAGCCTGTATATGTTTTTAAAATACATCGCCAGCATCAATGACAGCGCGCTCAACAGAAGGACGCTCCACCTGCACCATTTGAGCTGAAGCTTCTCGCTCGCATGCGGCTTTATTGACCGGACGATGTTATGGCCGATGATGCTCGCGGGAGCCAGTATGGCGCTGTCCGCGGAGCTCATTATCGCCGACAGAAGCGCCCCCACCATCAGGGCTATTAAAGGAGGGGGCAGGTATTTCAGCGCGAGCTCTATCAGTATCTTCTCGCCTGTGCTGGCCGGCAAGGATATCCTTCCCAGGATGCCGAGAAAGACCGGCAATAGCCCTATGGAGACGTAAAAAAATCCGGCCGTTATGGACGCCCATTTCGATATGGTGGCGTTCTTTGCCGACATCGTCCGCTGGAACAGGTCCTGGGCGGGAAGCGAGCCCAGCCCCACGATGACCCACGCCTGAAGGTAATTGAGCCAATTGAGCGCCGAGGCGTTTCTCGGGTAGAAATAGAAAAATTCTTTCGGTATAGCGGCCTTGGCGCGCGCGAAGCCGCCTATGTCGCGCACGAGAATAGGATATAAGATCAAAAGCCCGGCGAGAAGTATCATCGCCTGGAACAGGTCCGTCATCGTATCCGCCCACATGCCGCCGGAGTAGGTATATATGACGACTACGACCGTCGATATCACCACGGCCGGCATGAGCGGGATGCCCGTCAGGGAATTCAGGATATAACCGAACGCGAGGAGCTGCGCGCCTATCCATCCGACATAGACCGGTATGTAGACAAGGCTCAAAAACCACGACGCGTCCCTGCCGTAACGCATCTCAAAGTAATCGACTATGGTCTCGATCTTAAGGCTTCTGAAATATCTCGCGAAGAAGAGTCCGGAGACGACCAGGCAAAGCCCCGCGCCGAAGGGATCGGCTATGACGCCGAGGATGCCTTTAGAGAAAGCGGTGCCGGAGGAGCCCATGCAGGTCTCCGCGCCGAACCACGTCGCGAATATCGTGCCGATGGAGAGCATCCACCCCAATCGGCCGCCCGCGACTATGTAGTCGCGCGCATTCTTGACCCGCCTGCTCGCCCAGCAACCGATGCCGAGCATGACGAGCATGTAAAAACCGACTCCGCCGACTATCCACAAGTGTGTCTTTGTCATCGGGCCAGGTCTTAGTGCCTGAAAAGGAAGTTATTAAAACACCAGGGGTTTTTCTTATTGAGGTTTGCGGACGGATTCTCCTTGAAGAATATCTGGTAATTCTTGAACGGGGTCCAGTCTGAAGCCTCCGATACAAATCTTCCAAGATAGGGCTTTGCTATCTTGAGCACATAATCATGAGGAAGTTCATCCGGTACGCACACCCCCCTGTGCGGGTTCTCTATCATCCAGTGCACGGCGGATACCGCGCCTATGGCTACCTGCAGCGTCGTCGCGTTCTGATGCGGCACAAGGCGTCTCGACTCCTCTATGGAAAGGACGCTGCCCGTCCACCACGAATTGTACTTATGGCCCATCAGGAGGGCGCCAAGGATGTCCTCGCCTCTTATTATTTCATCGCCCAGTATCCTCAGTTGCGGCTGGAGTTCGTAATTCCTGCAGCGCAGCTCATGAATGGAGAGAAGCGTCTCGTTGCACGGCAGGTAAGCGTAATGGACGGTGGGCCTGTAGACCGGCTTATTGTTTTTCCATACCGTCAACTTGTCCGAAATAGAAAACGCCTCCGCGTGGCGTATGACCATCGCCGTTATCTCGCAATACGGGACCCATGAGCGCACCCACGTATTTATTCCCATCTGAGAAAAGAATATCTGGTTCTTCGGTCCGTACGGCGGCATGTTGAAAGGAAGGCACGGCCTCTCTTCGTGAGTTCCCCATCCTAATTCCGCAGGCGCGGTCCCCTCTTCCCGCAGGCCCTCGATGCTCCATGTTCCTACAAATTCGTTCAGCTCTTTGTGCTTATTAGTCACCTGCGTATCCTTTTCGCTGCAATGGATGACCTTGACACCAAGCGCCATCGCGAGGCGGGCAAAATCTTTCTCTTTCAAAAGCTGCTTAAGCAATTTTACGCTTTTCCTGGAGGTCGTTTTGTCGTTGATGGCCTTCCGGGCTATGTCGATAAGGCCCTTTTTGGTGAAGTGTGAGATAAGTCCGGGATTCGCGCCGTGATCCAATACGGCGGTTATAGACTCATTGTTCCATTTCGACACCATGTCGCGTATTTCCATCTGCTTGTAATAGAGGGATTTTTTAAAAGGGCTGCTCATGTGGATGGCCGCATAAGGGTCCCATTCCTCTACCGAGGTGTTCACATATAAGACCTTATTATTATGGCACCACGTCAGCATGTCGAGACAGTCTATGTTCCAGGAAAGATCTACGATCAGCCCTCCCGCGCCCACGTGCTCTGAAAGCAGCTTCGCGACATTTATGGGAGTGACCTTTTCCTGAAAATACTTTACGCCCTTCTTCGTCCATGGCCTCAACTCATCATGTTTATCCGCGAAATCTATGATGGTGATGTTCTTATAAGGGACGTCGATATGCTTTAACAGGACCGGCAGGGTGCATTTTCCCACCGAACCGTAACCGATCATAAGTATCTTGTTCTTGAACAGCATCAAAAACTCTCCTTCCGCGCCCGGTTATAAAACAGAAGGCGCCGATCCGCTTCCCCGGCCGGCGCCTTTTTCAAA
>JAFGJL010000002.1 GCA_016929115.1 Candidatus Omnitrophota bacterium
CTCGCAGAGCTCGGCTCCGTCGCCAGCTTCTTCGCTGTCGCGCATAGCGCTTTTCCTCGCTATTCGCTCGGCGCTCATCCGCTTCGAGTCCTCCTGACAAACTCCTATTTATGGCTGCGCCATGTACCCCGCACTACTCGTCGCTTCGCTCCTCGGGTGCGGGGCTTTAGCCCGAGCGTTTGCTATGCCCTGTACCACCTACAGGCAAACGCGAGTGGTACATGGTGGGCAGTAGAGGACTCGAACCTCTGACCCCCACGATGTCAACGTGGTGCGCTAACCAACTGCGCTAACTGCCCGAAAAACATTACTGCAAAGCTTCATTACAGCATAACTGCCGCAGCGAAGCATAATGGAGGCGCGGAGCGGAATCGAACCGCTGAATAAGAGTTTTGCAGACTCCTGCCTTGCCGCTTGGCTACCGCGCCGATTCTTCAATGCACAATGGAGCCGTCCACCTTAAGGATATTCTTCCACCTCTTCCCATGGTTGCCGTCGAGATCTTCGACGATCGTCTCCTTGGAAGGTGAGGACTCCGTAAGGCCGGCTATATACTTATAATCAGGCTTCACTTTGGTGCCAATGCCCCTTGCCGCGGGGCAGTCGAAATACTTCTCGCTATCCACATATTGCGGATAGAGCTCTCCCAGAGTCGCCGGAAAATTATCCTTGTGGTCGGCGGCATAGGCATGCAGGCCAAGGCTTATGCTCCTTAAGTTGTTCACGCAATGAAACCGCATCGACCTGGATCTGGCCATATTGACTAACGGCGTGAGGGCTGCTGTAATAACTAAAAAAGCGCAGGCCACCATGAGAATTTCTTTGATGGTAAACCCTTTATTATTAGGACGTTGTGTCAATAAAACCCTATTCTGCATGAAAATCCTTCGAGACGGTAACTATATATTAAAGTTTAATACCTTGTCAAGAATAATCTTGGCCAGTTCCCGCTTTGGCCTGTTACGCACAATGGTCCTGTTTCCGAGCTTATCTATTATTATTATATTGATATTATCATCACCAAATACGGTGGTTGTGGCCCTCTTTAGGCAATTTGCCACAATAAGATCCGCGTTCTTAGACAGCAGTTTTTTTATGGCATTTCTCTCGAGATCTTCCGTTTCCAGGACAAATCCCGCAATGATCCTCTCCCCCTTACGGGCACATATTTCGCTCAATATGTCCGGATTCTCGATAAGTTCCAGGCGGGCTGTGCCGGAAGACTTTTTTATCTTCCGCAGGGATATCTTTTTCGCCCTCCAATCGGATACAGCCGCTGACATGATAACATAATCGCTTTTCTTCAGATTTTCCAGCACGGCTTTGCGCATCTCCAAAGCGCTCTCGATTTTTATCAACCTAACATTTTTCGGAGAATCGAGGTGTGTGGGGCCGCTTACAAGCACAACGCGCATTCCGCGTTTCTGCGCTTCCGCAGCCAGAGCATAACCAAACGTTCCCGTGGAATAATTCGATATGAACCTTACCGGGTCTATCTTTTCGCGCGTGGGCCCTGCGGTTATAAGAATGGCGGGTCTATGCTTGCCTGAAAATTTCACTTCACAAGCCTCTTCGCTTCTTTCACTATCTCTCTTACATCAGCGATATGGCCGATATCTTCGCATCCGCAGGCAAGGCGCCCTTTTTCCGGGCCCACAAAATGGTATCCCGCCTTTTTCAGCCTGCTTATATTCTCCTGCGTTATCCTGTTCTTATACATCCTGCCGTTCATGGCGGGCGCTATCAGCACCGGCGCCCCGGACGCAAGCACAGTGCATGTCACCATATCATCGCATATGCCGCCGGCGAGTTTCGCTATAATATTCGCGGTCGCGGGAGCGACCAGTATCAGATCGGCGCTTTCGGCCAGGGAGATGTGGGCCGGATTCCATTCTTCGGGCGCTTCAAACATGTTGTCGAAGACTTTGTTCCGTGAAAGTGTCTGCAGCGTAAGCTTCGTTATGAATTCCGCCGCTTCTTTCGTGAGCAGCACCTTCACATCGAAGCCCTCTCTTTTTAGCAGGCCTATTATTTCACAGGCCTTATAGGATGCTATCGAACCCGTAACTCCGAGCAAGATTGTCTTCTTTATCTTCATTATTCTTTATTGACCTTGTAGGTAACCTTGCCTTCGGCGATCTCTTCTATGGCAACATTCATCGGCTTCATATGGACGGGCGTTTCAACGAGCTTTGCGGCGCCTTCGCTGAGCTCTATCGTCCGGCGCGACGCCAGTATCACCAGTTTATATATGCTTCCGGTCCTGTTCAGCAACTTAGAGATATCATTGCTATTCGGCATCTGTCGTCTCCAGTTCTTTTAAGACTATCTTTTTAAGCGTCCTGTATGCGTCATCCAGCCTGTCATTGACGATCCTGTAATCATACCTGTCTTTATACGCGATTTCTTTCTTCGCGAGCGCCAATCTCCTCTTCACTTCTTCCGGGCCATCGGACTTCCGGAGATGGAGCCGCGTCTTAAGCGTCCTGATCGACGGCGGCAGGATAAATATCAGGACGCTGTCTTTGGGATATGCTCTCCGCACCTTCATCGCGCCCTTAACGTCGATGCTCAGAAGGACGGGCACTCTTCCGGCGAGATTTTTCTCCACGAACTTTTTCGGCGTCCCATAAAGATTCCCGAAATTTTCTTCGTATTCGAGAAACTCCCCTCTTTTCGCCATGCCGAGAAATCGTCCGCGGGTAACGAAACGATAATCCGAATTGCTATTTTCGAAGGGGCGCGGTTTCCTCGTTGTGATAGAAATTGAATTTGCCAGGCCAAGGCCGTCCCCGAGCAGTTTATTGCACAGGGTCGTCTTCCCGCATCCCGACGGCGCGGAGACCACAAAGAGCTTTGTTCCATACTTGGCGGCGGAAGCTTTTTTCACTCTAAATTCTTCGCCTGCTCCCTGATCTTCTCGATCTCGCTCTTTATCTCTATGACATTATTGGATATCTTGAAATCGCTGGCTTTCGACCCTATGGTATTGGCTTCGCGATGGAGTTCCTGCGCTATAAAATCGAGCTTCTTCCCGACTTCGTGACCGCCGGCTATCGTCTTTATGAAATTCTCCAGGTGATTCTTAAGGCGCGTTATTTCCTCCGATATGTCGCAATTCTTGGCGAATATCGCGACCTCCATTTCGAGACGCCCCATATCGATATTGCGCCCGCCCGTAAGATCCTTGATGCGTTCGGCAAATCTCCGACGGTAGTCGTCTTTATTTATATGCGAACGTGATTTTATGATATCTGTCATCTTTGATATCCTCTTTGCCCTAAAAGTTAGGTCCGCGCAAAGGGCCCGTCCCTCTTTTGCCCTGTCGGCTATAAGCCTTTCGAGCGCTTTTTCGACGGCCCGTTTCACAACCGGCCATACCCGCAAAAGACTCTCCTCGCCGGTATCGCAATTCAACACTCCCGGCAGCATTACCAAGTCCTTAACCGCTATGGTATCCGCCAGGCCCAGGAATTTTTTAAGCCTGGAAAGTTCCCTGTAGTAATCTTTCGCCACATTTTGATTGATCGAAACACGATGATCTTTCAGTAGGCCGCCTTCGTGGGAAAGGTTTAGATAGACTTTGCCGCGCATGATCTTCTTCTGCAGCGCTTCCTTGATCTTTTCTTCCAGAGCTATTAGCCCTCCTGGAAGTTTAAGGGTCGCGTCAAAATATTTATGGTTAACGGTCTTTACCTCTACGACGACTTTGCCGTTGCCAAATTCCGCCGTTCCCCTGCCAAATCCTGTCATAGACTTTACCATGCGAACCCCTTAAGCCCAGACACGCTTTTCACATGTTGTCTTTACTGTTTTTGCGGGATAGAGATCCACTATGATCTCGTCGGGCTCAAACCAGAGTTTTATCTCGCGCTCGGATTCCTCGGGGTTAGTGGAAGCATGTATGACATTCTCATATACGCCCTTTGTAGTTATGCGGCCGTAAGCGCCCCGTATAGAAACGGAATCCGCTTCCTCGGGATTTGTCGCGCCACAGATCTGCCTGACCTTGGCAATGGCATCCTCGCCCCAATATACGAGCGCCATGACTTTTTTCTTATGATATTCGCCCATTATGTATTTTATGAGGTCGTCGAAGAATGGTTTGTCCTTAAGCATGGCATAATGCTCCTCGGCGAGCTTTTTGGAGACCTGAACAATCCGCGCCGCGACTATCTCAAGCTTGGTTTCGGACAGCCTTGTAAGCACATTGCCGGTGAGCGATTTTTTCAGCCCATCGGGTTTTATCAAAACCAGTGTCTGTTGGACCATAAATTCCTCTCTCTTGTCATATGATATTATTATGTTATATAAATATACCCGTACATTCTAATCGTTCGGGCGGGGTGAAGTCAAGCGAAAACATCCCCCGTCGCACCAGGCAGATTTTTACGGGTCCTGCCGCTCCTAAAGCCTTTTTCTTTGAAAGACTGTGTCCCGTAGGGCAAGGTAGGGACGTTTTCAAAATTAGCTTCAGACCTGTCCCC
>JAFGJL010000017.1 GCA_016929115.1 Candidatus Omnitrophota bacterium
CCTTCCTTGCGCGAGTAATCCAGATAGAGCATCGACGCGACCGCATCCACCCGCAGGCCGTCCGCGTGGTACTTGTCCAGCCAGAAGAGCGCGCTCGATATCAAAAAGTCGCGCGTCTCGTAGCGGCCGTAGTTGAAGATGCCGCTCTTCCAGTCCGGATGAAAACCCTTGCGTGGGTCGGCGTGCTCATAGAGATGGGTCCCGTCGAAATACGCCAGCCCGTGCTCGTCCTGCGGAAATTGCGCGGGCGCCCAGTCAAGGATGACGCCGATGCCGTTTTGGTGCAGGTGATCGACCAGGTACATGAAGTCCTGCGGAGTGCCGTACCGGCCGGTGGGCGCGAAATACCCCACGGTCTGGTATCCCCACGAGCCGTAGAAGGGATGCTCCATGACGGGCAGGAACTCGACGTGCGTGAAGCCCGACTCCTTGACGTAATTGGCGAGAGCGTGGGCCATCTCCTTATAGGTAAGGGACCTGTTCCCCTCGCCCGGGGCTCGCTGCCATGAGCCGAGATGGACCTCATAGATGGAGATCGGCGCGTCGAGGGCATTGCGGCCGGCGCGCGCCTTCATCCATTCGGCGTCGTTCCATTCATATGAGAGGCCGCAGACTACCGAAGCTGTCTTCGGCGGGACTTCCCAGCGGAAGGCGTACGGATCGCCTTTGTCGACGTTATATTTATTGTATACGGAGGCGATGTGGTATTTATAGACGTCGCCGTTCCCGACGCCGGGTATAAAGCCCTCCCATATGCCGGACCTGTCCCAGCGTTCGGCCAGAGGGTGGGCCTTCGGGTCCCAGCCGTTGAAATCGCCTATGACGGATACGGAGACAGCGTTAGGCGCCCAGACGGAGAAGAGCGTGCCCTCTTTGCCATTCACCGCCATTAGATGCGAACCCATCTTGTCGTAGAGCCGGAAGTGGCTGCCTTCCTTAAACAAGTAGATGTCGCTATCCGTCAGGCGGCTTACACCGGCCTGTACGTTCCCGATGCCTTCTTTCATGCTATTTCCTTTATCCCAAACGCTTCTGGAAACGTATGGAGCTCAACGTGATGACCGCAATACCCATCACGACGAGCGCCAGCATCTCGTCCCAGAGGACGCCCACACCCACGCCTTTCAGGAATATATACCGCACTATTGTCAGGTAATAACGCAAGGGATTCACTATTGTCAGGTACTGGATGATCTGCGGCATGTTCTCTATCGGGTACGCGAAACCGGAGAGGAGCGTCGCCGGGAAGTAGAAGAGGAATACCGACATCATCGCCTCCTGCTGGGTAGAACACATGGTAGAGATGGCAAGGCCGCAACCGAGCGTCGTCAGCAGATACAGGAGCGTGCACACGAAGAGAAGTATTATCGAGCCCCTCATCGGCACGCCGAACCAGAGGACGCCGATCGTCGTTATGAGGGTGACCTGCACCATGGCGATGACGCCGAACGGCACGATCTTACCTATGATGAGCTCGAACGGCCTTATCGGGCTTACGATGAGCTGCTCCATCGTGCCTATCTCCTTCTCGCGCACCACGGCCATGGCGGAAAGAAGGAGCGACATGATGGAAACGATGAGGGCAATGACGCCCGGAAGGTAATAGTTGCGCGATTCCAGGTTCTCGTTAAACCACCTGCGGTCCCTCAAATCCACGATGGGGCTTATGTCGTACCTGGTGAGATATATGGCGGCCCTGTCCTTCAGGACCTGGTAGTTATAGTCCATGACGATCTGGTTGGCGTAACCCAGTATTATAGAGGCGGCGTTCGAGTCCGTGCCGTCCAGGATGAACTGCACCTCGGCGGCGCGGTTGCCCACAAGGTCCTTGGCGAACCCGCGGTAGAACTTGAGGACCCCCAGCACCTTCGATTCGTTGATAAGGTCGTCCGCCGTACGCTGGTCATAGATATAGCGCTTTATGTCGAAGTACTGCGAATACGAAAAATCCCGGATGAGCTCCCGGCTCTGTTTTGTATTGTCGAGGTCGTAGACGGCTATCGGCGCGTGCGTTATATCCATGGTCGCCGCATAACCGAATATGAGGACCTGTACCAGGGGAGAGACGAATATGACCATCTTCATCCGCGGGTCGCGGAATACCTGGAGGAATTCCTTTATGAGAAGCGCTTTTATCCTGTCAAACACGTTTTTCCCTTATTACTTTTTACAATATTTTTTTCTTGAACTTCTTTATCGCCGCGCCGGCCGCGAGGAAAGTAAACACGACCAGGCAAATCGTCTCGAACCACAGGTCGGTTATGCCCACCCCTTTGAGATATATGCCCCTCAGGATCGTTATGAAGTAACGCGCCGGTATAAGATACGTGAACGCCTGCACGGCCTTCGGCATATTGAATATCTCGTAAGTGAAGCCTGACAGCAGGAACGTCGGTAAGAACGAAGCGAGGATGGCCATCTGGCTCGCCATGAGCTGGCTCTTGGCAACGGTCGAAATGTAGATGCCGAGGCCCAGCGCCCCCGTGAGGAAGAGCGAGCTCGTCACAAACAGGAAGAGGATCGAGCCCCTGAGCGGCACCTGGAAGACGAACTTACCCATCAAGACGGCCACGATGAGGTCGAAGAGGCCTATCGCGAAATAAGGTATGAACTTTCCGATGATAAGCTCCGCCGGCCTGACGGGCGTCGAGATGAGCTGCTCCATGGTGCCCCGCTCCCACTCCCTGGCGATGGTGAGCGAGGTAAGGAGCGCCGCGATTATCATCATGATGATAGCGATGAGGCCCGGCACTATGAAGTTCTTCGACTCGAAGTCCTGGTTGAACCAGACCCTGGGGCGGAAATCGACGACTTTCAGCGCCGGCGCGCCGCTCGCGCGGATCGCTTTTGATATTATGTTGATATTGTAACTGAAGACGATCGACTGGGCATAGCCGAGCGCGACCTGGGCCGTGTTCGAATCGCTGCCGTCCAGGATGAGCTGGACCGGCGCCCTCTGGTTGGAGTGCATGTAATGCGAGAAGTCTTTGGGTATGACCATGCCCATCATGGCACGGCCGAAATTTATATCCCTCTCCATGTCGCGGTAATTATCGTAATAGGCCAGTATCTTGAAATATTTCGAGTCCTTGAAGTTCAGGAGAAAATCGACGGATGCCTTGGACTTGTCCTGGTCCCAGATGACCATCGGTATATTGTCTATGTCGAGCGAGAGGGCGTAACCGAACAGGACTATGAGTATGACCGGTATTATGATGCCGAGGCCCAGGCTTCTCGGGTCACGCCATATCTGGACGAACTCCTTATTGGCTACCGCCTTGACCCTTACAAGGTTCATTTCTGAGGGTGCTCCTTGTCGTATCTTTCTATCGACGACACAAAGACGTCCTCGAGCGACGGAAGGATCTTCCGTATATCGTAATCTTTGACGCCCTCTTTCGCGAAGAGTTCCTTTATCGCCGGTATGGCGGCCCGCGAATCCTCGGTCACGGCGTGAAGCCTCGTGCTGAATAGCGCCGCTTCCTTGATGCCCTTTGAGCCTCCGATCCTGTCCACCCAGTCCTCCGCGCCCGGCATCGTTATCTCCAGCACCTCGTCCTTCATGACCTTCGTCTTCATCTCCTGCGGCGTGCCTATCGCGATGATCGTGCCCTTATAGATGAGCGTCATGCGGTCGCAGTTCTCCGCTTCGTCCATGTAATGAGTAGTGACGAAAACGGTTATGCCGCGCGAGGCCATGCCCTTTATGATGGACCAGAAATTGGCGCGCGTGATCGGGTCGACGCCTGAGGTCGGCTCGTCCAGGAATATCATCTGCGGCTGGTGTATGATGGCGCATCCGAGCGCGAGGCGCTGCTTCCAGCCGCCGGACAATGTCCTGGTGAGGTTCTTGCTGAACTCCTCTATGCCGGCCATCTTTATGACCTTCGCCTTACGCTCGGCGCGGTCCTTCAGGGGGACCTTATAGATGCCGCTGTAGAAATCGACGTTCTCCTCGACCGTGAGGTCGTCGTATAGCGAGAACTTCTGGGACATATAGCCTATATGCTGTTTTATATCTTCCTGCTGTTTTATTATATCAAAACCGCCGACCGTGCCGGTCCCGGACGTCGGAGAGAGGATGCCGCAGAGCATCCTTATGGTCGTCGACTTGCCGGCCCCGTTCGGGCCGAGAAAACCGAATATCTCGCCGCGCTTCACCTCGAAGCTTATCTTGTTGACGGCGGTAAAGCCGCCGAACTTTTTTTCGAGGTCAGTGACGCTGACGGCTATCTCGCTATTGGCTTGGGTCATATTCTTTTATTATAGATATGAACGCTTCTTCCAGGGTCTTGGCGCTGCGTTCTTTTTTTATGGCGTCCGGCGTGTCGCATCTCAAAAGCTTGCCCTTATGCAAAAGGCCGACGCGCTTACAGCGCTCGGCCTCATCAAGGTACGAGGTGGAATAGAGTATCGTGACCTTCTCCTTCTGCAGCTGGTGTAGGATCCGCCAGAAATCGCGCCTCGAGACGGGATCGACGCCGTTAGTGGGTTCGTCGAGGAAAAGGACCTTAGGGGTATGTATGAGGGCGCAGGCCAGCCCCAGTTTCTGTTTCATGCCCCCGGAGAGCTTGCCGGCGAGGCGTTCCTTGAAGGGTGTAAGATTGGAGAACCCCAATAGCTCCTCTATCTTCTGCGGCCGCTCCGGGCCGGAGACGCCGAAAAGGTCGGCGTAGAAGTTGACGTTCTCCATCACGGTGAGGTCTTCGTAGAGGCCGAAGCGCTGGGACATGTAGGCGATGTTGTCCTTCAGGGTCTCGGCTTCCTTGACTATATGCCTGCCGTAGACCCATCCCTCGCCCGAGGTGGGATCAAGGATGCCGGTCAGAAGGCGCATCGTCGTCGTCTTGCCCGCGCCGTCAGGCCCGACGAGGCCGAATATCTCGCCTTCGGGTATGTCGAGATCGAGGCCGTTGACAGCGATGTTGGTGCCGAACGCGCGCGTGAGGCTCGTCGCTTTTATGACGGACATATCACTCCAGCGTGATGTAGGCGTCTGCCGGCATGCCGGGCTTCAGGTCCAGGCTGGAATTGTCGACCTTGACCTTGATGCGGTAGACGTACTTTACCCTCTCTTTTGTGGTCTGGATATACTTGGGAGTGAATTCCGTTTGCTGGGATATGAAGGAGATCCATCCGTTATATTTTTTGAAGGGGTAGGTGTCTATCTTTACAACGGACTTCTGGTTCAGCTTTATCCTGCCGAGGTCTTTTTCGTCGATGTAAGCGCTCACCCATATGTCGTTCAGGTCGATGGCGGTGAAGACGGGCGCGCCTATCTGCACATTCTCGCCCTGAAGCGCGCTCTTCACCGTGATATAGCCGTTCAGCGGCGAGGTGAGGTCCGCCCAGGCGAGATTCAGCTCCGCCAGTTGCAGCGAAGCGGCCAGCTTATCGATATTGGCCTTGTCCGTATCCGCTTTCGTCTTGGCCGCGTCACGCTGCTGGGCCGATATCGCCCCTTCCCTGAAGAGGTTCTCGGCGCGCACATAGTCGAGCTTATCGAGCTCATACTGGGCCTTGGCGTGCTTCAGCGCGCCGGAGGCCTCGTCCCTCTGCTGTATAAGCGGGGACTTGTCGAGGCGGGCCACCACATCGCCGGTCTTGAGGAGCCATCCCTCGTCCGCTATCAGCTCCTCTATCAGGCCGGCCACCCTGAACGATATGCGCACCTCGTTGCCTTCGATGTTGCCGGATACCTTTATGTATTTGCTGCGTTCTATACTCATGTACATCTTATACCACAGGAACAGGAATACCACAGCCCCTATAACGGAAACGGCCAGTACGAGCATCTTCTTCCTCCTGGCCTTGACCGCCTCGGGGCTCTTGTCCTTAAACTCTTTCAACAGATGTTCGACCTTCGGCTTCATCTTCATTGCCATGATTCCTCCCCGCTGAATTGCCTCCCCCTCAACCTGTCGAGCTGTGCCTTTGCCATTATATAGTCATAGACGCCCTGCGCCAGGTTCTGCTGGACCTGGGCGAGCGACACCTCCGCGTCAAAGACGTCGAGGTTCGTGCCGACGCCGTTATTGAAACGCACTACGGATAGCCTCAGGGCCTCCTTCGCCTCGTCGACACTGTCCTTCTGCGAATCTATGAGCGCCTTGGCCTTCTTCAGGTCGAGGCAGGCATTCCGCACGTCGACAGCGAGCTGGTCCACATAGTCCTCTTTCTGCAGGCGCGCCTCGTTATACCTCGCCTTCGCCTCGTCCACCTTGGCCTTTGTGGCGAACCCGTCGAAGAGGGCGATCGATGCCTTGACGCCGACGTTCCAGAGGTCATGCCGCGGGTTGACCATGTTGTTGAGGTTATCGGTCCGGTACATGTAGCTTGCGGTCGCGCTCACCTGCGGCAGCCAGCCGGCCTTCGCGAAATCTATGGCCCATTTGTTCAGGTCAACGCCGAGGAGCTTCAGTATCATCTCGGGCCTCCTTTTATACGCCTCCTGCAGAAAGTCTTCCTCATGTATCTCGACCTCCTTATACGCGAGCCGGCCTTCCAGCCTTACCGGATCCCTGAGATTGAGCACGAGGAGCTTTTTGAATTCCACCGTTATGAGTTCCACGGCGTTATCGGCGTTCACCAGCTGCGGGATGACCGTAGATACCTGGACCTTCGACTGGAGGACGTCGAACTTGGAAGCGGTGCCCTGGCCGAAATTGGCCTTGACGTCTATGTAATGCGCCTCGGCCTGGTCAACGAGGTCCTGGGCGATGCGTTTCGTCTCATAGGCGAGGAGCAGCCCGTAAAAAAGCCTTTTTGTCTCGAACTCCACATCGAGCTTGGCGGCCCTCAGCGTCTCCCTTGCGATCTTGAGGCCTATATTCGCCTGCTTTAAATTGGCTATGTTCGCTCCGCCGTTATATATGGACTCCTCCGCGACGACACCGGCGGCATTGTCGTTCTTGAAACCCGAATATATCCTGGTATCCTTCCTGTGGCCGGGAAAAGAATCTGAATAAAAGACCGAGTCGTTATAAGTGTAGCTGTACTCGGCGTTGACCTTCGGCAGGAAGAGGCTCTTGGCGTAGAGGATATCGCCCTTGGCATATTCGACCTCCTCTTCCTGGACCTGGATGGAGCGGTTGTTCATTACGGACACAAAGATGGAGTCCTTAAGGTTTAGCGTGCGGCCGCCTTCCTCGCCCACGACGCGGTCAGCCGCTCTCATCCTTTCGATAGCTTCGGTTATGCCGGATTCGGCGGCGGCTTCGGTCGCGGCCTCAGGGCTCGGGGTTTCGTACGGGATAAGGCCTGTGGCGGCCGGCTCGGCGCTCTCAGCCCGGGGAACAACGGGCTGTTCCTGGGCCGGTTCGGATTTTGCGCTATCCGCGGCCGGGACAGGCGGCTGAGCGACCTCGCAATAAGCGGGGGCCGGCAGCGCCATTAGCGCAACCAGTATCAATAAGGGAAAGGGTTTCTTTTTTACCATAATTACATGCTAATATTAAAAAAAAGGCGTTAGAGGGTCTCTAACGCTGTCATTATATGGCATATGCGGATTGGCGCATGCCCATATTGTAACTTTTGATGACCGTATTGTCAAGAAAACGCGCTATGTCCTACTCTTTTTCCGCCCATATCTTGAAGACCTTGCCCTGTTCGGTCCGCAGCCCTTCTATCTTTGATTGTATCTCGTCATATTGGGGATCCCGCCCGTATTTGTAATCGCTTTGTCTTCTCTCGAGCGCGGCGACCTTGCTGCCGAGCTCATCCACCAGCCGGCCGAGTTCATCGCGGGTCATCTTATCGTATCCCGGCGCGGCCTCCGCTTCCGCGGGAGGCCTTGTAATGCCGACGGCTATATCGCGCACCTGGTGCTTTTCGGGATTCTCTATCGTGATCTCGATCGCGTCCTTGCCGTAGGCTATCCTGCCGGCGGTCTCCTTCCCGAGCCTGAAGATGCGGCGTTCACCCGGGATGTCGCCTTTCGCCTGCAGGACGAGCAGCCCAAGGCCGAGGGCCAGGCCGATCCTGCCGAGGTTTTCGTCAAACTTGCTCGTGCCGTCAGGAGCTTGATACGTAGCGCCGATGATGGCGAAGAGGACCGCGGCGGGGACGCGCATAAAGGATTCTTGCCTGACAAAAAATTTCCCGCTCACGTCCGGCCTTATCCGCTCGGACCCGATCTTCAGCTTTATCTTCGTGACCTTCCACTTCCGGAATTCGGCGCCCCTCCCCGTCGCGACGGCCGAGACGCCTATGTCCATGCCCTCGCCTGTCTTTTTATAAAGGATGCCGAGCTCGCAAGCGGCGTTCTCGACCTTCACCTTCCGGTACTGCATCTCCTCATCGGCCCATGCCGTCACGGCGATAAGATGAGTAAAAATGATAGTGGCGGCTACCGTTCTGATTCTTTTTCTCATCCCCTATCCCTTATAAACCTATCAGCAAGACCACGCTGCTCGGATTTACTATATAAAAGCCCGGCGGGTCTATGACGATCTCTTCTTGGCGCGCGGCGATCTCTTCTCCGGGCCTGAGGCTCGTGTCTATCTTGCGGTGCCACCTCCGCTTGCCCCGGAGTTTCGGGAGCCGCACGTACTGCGAGGCGGCGTCCGCGTTAAAGATAGCGAAAATATCATACGCCTTCCGGCCTTTTTCCTCTGCATACAAGTAGAGCGCCAGTATCTTCTGCGCAGGGTCGTTCCATGCCGGCTCGTCGAGGTCCCTTCCGTACCAGCGGTGCTCGAAACGGGCCGTCCCCGGCCGGGCACAGGCCGCGGAATACTTTCTCATCTGGAGGACCCTGTAGCGCTTAACCATCGCTATCAGCTGTCTGGTAAATTCAAGGATATCGGGGTTCTTCTTCGCGAGACCCCAATCGAACCAGCTAAGACCATTGTCCTGGCAATAGGCGTTATTGTTGCCTTTTTGGGTCCGCAGAAACTCATCGCCGCCGAGTATCATGGGCGTGCCGGACGAAAGCAGGAGGCAGCACATGAAATTTTTCGCGAGGCGTTTACGCAGGTCAAGCACCGCCTTGTCGGCCGTCTCTCCCTCAACACCGCAGTTCCACGAATAGTTATCCTCCCTTCCGTCCCTGTTGTCCTCCAGGTTCGCCTCATTATGCTTACGGTCATATGACACAAGGTCGTTCATTGTGAAGCCGTCGTGGCTCGTCACGAAATTTACGCTGTTATAGACGGTCCTACCGTCCTCGCCGTATAGGTCGGGCGAGCCGCTCAAGCGGTGACGCAGGTCGCCCGTCTGGCCGGCGTCGCCCCTCCAGAACCTCCGCACGGTGTCCCTGAACCTTGAGTTCCACTCCGACCAGTCCACCGGGAACTTTCCCACCTGGAACGTGCCGATGTCCCACGGCTCGGCGATGAGCTTCACCCTGTTAAGGACCGGGTCCTGCGTTACGACATCGAAGAACGGCGACTTTTCCGTGAAGCCGCCTTCAGCGCGGCCAAGGATCGCCGCGAGATCGAACCTGAAACCGTCGACGTGCATGATCTCGACCCAGTAGCGCAGCGAGTCCAGGATGAACCGTATGGCCTGCGGCTCCGATACGTTAAGGCAGTTGCCGCAACCGGAATAGTTCGCGTAGTAGCGCCTGGGCTCTGACCCCGGACCTTTCAGGCAATAATAACTGAGATTGTCTATGCCCCTGAAACAGACCGTAGGCCCCAGCTCGTCCCCCTCGCCGGTGTGGTTGTAGACGACGTCCAGGATGACCTCGATGCCGGCCTTATGCAGTTCCCTGACGAGCGTCTTGAACTCGGTTACCTGCGAGGCGCGGGCTGAGCCGTAGGCATAAGACGATTCCGGCGCGAAGAAACCGATCGTGTTGTAGCCCCAGTAATTGGCGAGCCCTTTATTGGCGAGAAGGTCTTCGGTATAGAATTCCTGGAGCGGCAGGAATTCGACGGCTGTGATGCCCAGTTCCTTAAGGTAAGGGATCTTTTCGATGAATCCGAGGTAGGTGCCTTTTCTTTTGACATTGGATGAGGCGTGCGCGGTGAAACCTTTCAGATGGACTTCGTAGATGATGGATCTTTCGAGCGGGATATTGAGGGGTTTGTCGCCCTGCCAGTCGAAATCGTCGTCCACCACTACGGACTTCGGCATGGCGACGGCAGAGTCCCTGTCGTCAAATGTCAGGTCCTTTGAGCTGGCCCTGGGGCTGTAGCCGTAGAGGATGCCGTCCCGGTTGAGGGCCTTGCCAGTCAATGCCTTCGCGTACGGGTCCAGGAGGAGTTTATTCTCATTGAACCGGAGGCCGTTCTGGGGATCATAGCGCCCCCGCACCTTGAAGCCGTAGAGCTGTCCCTTTTTAAGCCCGTGCACGAACACATGCCACACGTGCCTGGTCTTGCGGCCGATCCTTATTACGTCGGTCGGCGGCTTATCCGGAGCGTCGAACAGGAGAAGGAAGGCTTCATCGGCGTATTTCGAATAAACGGCAAAATTGACGCCGTCTTTCCGGAGCGTCGCCCCAAACGGGTAGTGGCTGCCCTCGCTTATCCTCTTTCTCGTCTTATGCTCTAGCATTGGCCTTCCGGCGCTACTTTCGCAACCTCGCCTTGTTCGCCTTATAAGACTCCTCGCCCAACCATTCGCGGGCAAGCTTGTCCTTGTCGACACCCTTCTGCTGCCAGTCGTATTCTATTATGATGAGCGTCTTGAGGACAACGGCCAGCGGCTCCTTCACCATGTCCGGATGCTTTTTGTAGAACACATCCAGTTTCTCGCAATAGAAACTGGGCGCTTTTTTTATAGTAACGCCGGCCCTCTTAGCGTCGAATATAAGATCTCCGGCTCTCTCCAGCCGCTGGCGCTTCGCCAGCTTAAGGTAGTCCTTGCCTGTAAGGGCGGCCTCTTCGGCAAGGCAAAAGCTCGCCGTCAATAAGACAGCAAGCGCGAAATTCAATATTTTCATACATGTCCCTTTTTCAGTTACTTTACGGAGAGTATCCTTATCTTGAAGGATAATGTCTTACCCGCCAGCGGATGGTTAAAATCCATCAGAACGGAATCCTTATTGACCTTGGCGATCCGCGATGGATATACGCGGCCGTCCTTGTCCTGGCCCCGAAGCATCATGCCTACCTCGGGTTTCATGTTGGGAGGCAATTGCGAAAGGGACACCTCCCTGAAAGCGGCCGGATTTGGATCGCCATAAGCTTCTTCGGGCTTGAGCTCAAAAGACCTTGTGTCCCCGGCCTTAAGGCCTTCCAGCCGCTTCGTGAGCCCGGGCAGCAGCTTACCGTCGCCCTGTGTATACATAAGCGGCTCTTTGCCCTCCGAACTGTCGATGAGCTTGCCGTCAACGCTCAATGTAAAGTCGAGCGATACCCTGCTCCCGTTACGTATGGCCATACCCGCCGCTTCTCCCTGCGGAACGCAGACCATAAAAAATGCCATTGCCGCCAATGCCGCTAATGCCCGTTTCATGACTCCTCCCTGCCTGCCGTCAGGCAGGCTTTTTAAGCCTGTTTCGCCGAGGCACACTCGCCGAAGGCGCCTTCCCTTATCGTATTCTTGCCGCCGTGCTTCGCCGCGTACATGAGGCTGTCCGCCGCTTTGATCATCTCGTCGAACGCGCAGGACTTGCCGTCATCCGTGACTACACCGATGCTGAACGTTATCGGCCCTACCTCAGGCGCCTTTGTATCCGCAAGGCTTTTCTGTATCCTGCCTACGGCCGCCCTGACGGAATCACGATCCGTTTCCGGGAAAAGAACGGCGAACTCGTCACCTCCTAGACGCGCCACCGTATCTGTCTTGCGGATAGCGTTCCTTATCTTTTCCGATATCTCCCGCAAAAGGGCGTTTCCCGCGCTATGCCCAAGGGTATCGTTGACCGCCTTAAAGTTGTCGACATCCATATAGGCGACGCTGAGGGGATGTTTATACCTGAGGGACCTCTGTATCTCGGTATTTCCTATGTCCAGGAAGTATTTGCTGTTGACCACGTCGGTCAGCGGATCTGTCCTCGCCATCTTTTTCAGGCGCTCCTGCGAATCTTTCAGCGCCAGCAGGACAAATACGAAGACGAGAAAGAAGACGCTCTGAATACCGGCGTTCAATATATTAATGGCGGTGGACGCATTATTTATTATGTAGGTGATCACGACGTCGGAAATACCGCTTAACAAGGCTATCAGGAAAGCTGCGTATCTCCAAGAAAACCATGCGGCCCCTACAATGGCCACCAAATACAACAGCGAGACCGCCGTCTCATACTTCGTGGCAAAATCGGCGGTCGCCACGCCCGATATGAAGGCAAGCGCTAATAACGCGACAGCCAGTTTCAAGAGGAACTTGCCCCACTCCGGTATTTTTGCCGATATGTCCATGCGATGACCTTATTTTTTACACTTGCGGCCCTCGACATGCAGCTTGTGGCTTTTACTCGTCTTCCTGAGCATCGCCGCGAAGCTCCCGAACAGAGATTGCAGCACCGCGCTCCACATGACGTTATATTTCTTCTCGAAAGAGATGGTATCGGCGACCAGTTTGTCGTTCACGAGGATAACCCGGACGCCGGTGTGAAAGAGGTCTTTCCCATTCTCCTTGTCCGGAAGCTTCCTGGACCAGCGGACCTGACCCTCCATCTTTACGGGGGCTTTCATCTTCGGCTCATAGACCTCGATGAAAAGCAGGTCGCCTTTCTCCAGCTTCTTGTGCGATACGAAACCGAGCCCCTCGACGCTGACGTTCTTGCTGAGGCCGGAGTATTTATGGGCACCAAGGCCCTTATGGTGGCCTACGAGCACCTTGAACTTCACTTTCGTCTTGATATCATAAGTCACGTGAAAGAATATCTTCACCTCGGTATCGTACCTGGGATATTTTCTTCTCTCCTGGCAGACATTTTTCATGGCGCCTTTCCATTCATATTTGTATACTTCAGATTATACCACACAAGAGGCCGGATCTCACATCTTCCGGCTGTCGTAGGCCCAGTGCAGGATCGCCTGGCGCTGTTTCGGCCGGCACGCGATGTCGCCCTTCGCGCAATGTTTTTTAAGCTGCGCGATGTGCCTCTTTATCGCCTTCCATCTGGCGATCTGCCGGTCGTCCTCTCCGGGGATGCGCCTGCCCATGTAATAGCGGCAATACCATTGGAACCAGCCGCGCGGGTCCTCGATGTATATCCAGCGCTTCTTCCTCCAGTACCAGAGCGGCTTGGACGCGTTCACCCCGAAATAATTCAGCTTCGGATCGTGCCTCTCAGGGCATAGCTTCGCCTCTTTATACCAGTCCGCGGGAAACTCCCTGCGGCAATCGGTCATGTACCTGCCGCCGAAGATACCGAGTTTCAGCATCTCTTTAGGCGTCAATCCCGGCCTGAACTCCCGGTCAAATCCCTTCCCTGTCGGCGCCGTGAGGACATAACGGTAGTTTCTCTGCATCTTGTCGTTCACGACCACGGTCTTTCGCTTCATCCTTATCACCTTGGGATTTGGCCCCGTATATTTCTGAACCAACGCACAATAAGGCCTTTGAGATAGCCGAACCCGGGCTTTCCGAGGACCAGGATAGCGCAGAATGTGAACATCGAGGGTATGACAAAGAACAGGATGACCGAGGCCGCTGTCTTAAAATTGCCGGGCATGTCCATGACCAGCATAACTGGTATAAGGAACGGGATGGCCTGCCCCGTGAAGAAGATGGCCGCGCCTGTGAGGAAACGTTTTCGCGACAGGTCCTCCGGTCGCCCAGCCTGTTTTCCGTCTTTCTTTTCCATGTTCATCCTTTTTGCCGCCGCTTAAACAAACGCTCGGCCATCATGACAGCAGGGATGATCCAGAATACGTCCGCCGATATCTTAGGATGCGACTGGGACAGGAGTATCGCTAAGCCCGATATCCCCAGGAAGAGCAGGCATATGTTCCTGCCTATGGCTATCTGTTCATCGGTTATGCCGCCGTCCACCAGGTGGCGCCCCTTAGTCGCGTAAGCCCAGTTGACGGCGAATAAGATGCCCACTATGAACATGTTGAATCCGAAGATGGCCTCGGCAAGATCCTTCTCCGGGAACTGGCTGACGAGCGAGGTAGAGAACGGGAAGAGCGCGACAAAGAGGAGCGTCAGCAGGTTTATCCAGAGATGGATGCGGTCCGTCCGCTTGATAAAATGGGACTGCTCGTGGTGCTGGACCCAGAATATGGAAAGAAGCACGAAACTGAGCGCGTAATTGGCTATGTCCTGGACCCTCGACATGATCAGCTCATCAAAACCGATCTCCCTCATCACCACCTGGCGCTGCGGCACCACGATGGCCAGTACGAGGAGCGTCATCACTATCGCGAATATACCGTCAACAAGCGTCTCTATCCTCTCCTTGCCCATGTAGAAACGCGGATAAGAGAACCTCATAGCGCCTCCTCCTTTAAATTCACGGCCTCTGCATCTGCTGGATGGCCTTGCCCACTTCCTCCATCACGACCATGCCCATCGCGAACTTGACCTTTGGGCCGACGCTGAACTGCGGGTTATTGACGTCGCCCTTCATAGTGAAATCAAAAACGGTATTATCTCCCGACTTCAGGTAGGGGGCAAGCCGGTTGATCGAAACATGGAGGAATTGGGCGTTCTCGTCGCGGGAAGTTATTATAAAGCTGAGGTTCCTGAAATACATGGTCGTCAGGGAGTCGATGATGCCATTGTGCATCCTGAAGTCCGTCTTGGACCCGAAACGGCCGCTCCTTACGTCGAACGGTGTGCTCCTACGGAAATACGGCAGGAAGATCAAGAGGTCGATATTCCCCGTCTCCGCCGAGAGCTCCATGTCCGTCCTGCCGGGATAAACGGCCATGTTGGCCTTCATGCCGAACGATCCGTGCCCGCCCTGCTTCTGCGGGACGCGAAAATTCGCGGTTACAGCCGTCGAAAAGTAGCCGGATCCCGTGTCAGTGGAGACGGCCTCCGCGAAAAATCTGTCGCACCACATCTTGTACGGCTTCTCCATCATGAAATAGTCCTCGAACGTTATGACCGAATCCTCGACCTTGATGTTCCTGACGCTCATAAGGGCGTCGTAAAGGGCGTTCTTTGACGGGGCGTCGGCCGCGTAGGCGATGCCGCCTGGATTTAAAAGCGGCCATTCGAGCATGGCCGTATCCGTTTTGGGAAGAGCGACGTTCAGGGCGCCCGCCTTGTCCCGGATGATATTCAGCTTCGCGCCCTTCACGCGCACGCTGTCGAAGACTATCTTCTTCTCCTTCTCCAGCTTCTCCTTGTTGAGGATGATGGTGAAAATGTCCGCGCCGAAGATGTCTTTGTCGAGCCCGATCTGGCTCGCGACGCTGAAGCCCCTGAAGGTGGCCTCCTTCTTATCAAGGTTTATCGCGGCGCTCTTGTACTCCACCCGGGCCCCGGCCAGTTCGGTCAGGGCCTTCTTGATGTGCGCGTCGCCGTACACCCTCATGTAAACGGCTATCGAGCCGATGATTATGGCCATGAGGAGCGCGCTGAACAGGAAGATCTTTAACAATACTTTAAGGGCTTTCATGTCGGTATTTATTTTACCTTAAAAAAGGGCTGCTGTCCGTATTTATGTTTATTTATGGGGCAAATAGTACTATAATATGGTTATGAACTTACCGGCAAACAATTTCTACGGGCTCGGCATAGCGCCAGGCCTCCTGCAGGTCCTGGACACGCTGAAGTTCGTCGTTCCGACCCCGATACAGCACAAGGCCATTCCTTTAGGCATTAGCGGCCAGGACATCATCGGCATCGCCCAGACCGGCACGGGCAAGACGCTTGCCTTCGGCATACCTATGATACAGCGCCTTGCCAAGGAGCGGGGCCGCGGCCTCGTGCTCGTCCCCACCCGCGAGCTCGCCATCCAGGTCAACGAGACGATCGTGAAGCTGGCCCCGGCGTTCGGCATGAAGACAGCGGTGCTCATCGGCGGGGAGCCGCTGCCGCCTCAGATCGCGGCCCTGAGGGCCAATCCACGTATCCTTATCGCCACGCCCGGCCGGCTCATCGACCACATCGGCCAGCATAATATACGTATAGACGACGTGATCATACTCGTCCTCGACGAGGCCGACCGCATGCTCGACATGGGGTTCCTGCC
>JAFGJL010000018.1 GCA_016929115.1 Candidatus Omnitrophota bacterium
ACGCTATACGCTATACGCTACTCTATGACCTCCGTCACAACACCCGCTCCCACGGTATGGCCGCCCTCGCGGATGGCGAAGCGCAGCTCTTTCTCCATGGCTATGGGGGTGATGAGGGCCACTTCTATGTGGACGTTATCGCCGGGCATGACCATCTCCACTCCCTTGGGCAGCGTCGTCACGCCTGTCACGTCGGTCGTCCTGAAGTAGAACTGGGGCCTGTAGCCGTTGAAGAACGGCGTGTGGCGGCCACCCTCTTCCTTGCTCAATATGTAGACCTCTGCCTTGAACTTCGTGTGCGGCGTGATGGAGCCGGGTTTTGCGAGGACCTGGCCTCTTTCGAGGTCGGTCTTTTCCACGCCCCTCAAGAGAACGCCTATGTTGTCGCCGGCCTGGCCGGAGTCCAGGAGCTTCCTGAACATCTCGACGCCCGTCACCACGCTCTTCTTGGTGGGCTTTATGCCGACTATCTCTATCTCTTCGCCGACCTTTATCTGGCCGCGCTCTACCCTGCCTGTGCCTACGGTGCCGCGGCCGGTGATGGAGAATACGTCCTCTATGGGCATCAGGAACGGCTTGTCGAGGGCCCTCTGGGGCGTCGGGATGAATGAGTCAACCGCCGCCATGAGCTCGTCTATCGACTTGGTCGACTCCGCGTCATTGGGGTTCGTCATGGCCTTAAGCGCGCTGCCGCGTATGACCGGTGTCTTGTCGCCGGGGAAGTTGTACTTTGTGAGAAGGTCCCTCACCTCGAGCTCGACAAGGTCCACAAGCTCCTTGTCCTCGACAAGGTCGACCTTGTTTAAATAAACGACCATCGCCGGCACGTTGACCTGGCGGGCCAGGAGGATATGTTCCCTGGTCTGCGGCATAGGACCGTCCACGGCCGATACCACGAGGATGGCCCCGTCCATCTGGGCGGCGCCGGTTATCATGTTCTTGATGTAGTCGGCGTGTCCCGGGCAGTCTATGTGCGCGTAATGGCGGTTGTCCGTCTCGTACTCGACGTGGGCTACCGCGATCGTGACCGTCTTGGTCTCGTCCCTGACCGTGCCGCCCTTGGCGATATCGGCGTAGCTCTTCACCACGGCCTTGCCCTTCTTTGCCATGGCCGCGAGGATGGCCGCGGTAAGCGTCGTCTTGCCGTGGTCGATGTGGCCGATGGTACCGACGTTGACGTGTGGCTTACTCCTTACAAACGTTTCCTTTGCCATGTCTCTTCTCCTTCTTTTTCGGTTACTGCTTGTAGCCGTGATACTACGGCGGACTTGTCCGCCGAAGCATTCAGGCTAATACCGCGTGAATGCGAAGGCGGATGGAGCTGCAGATCGGGATTGAACCGATGACCTCATCCTTACCAAGGATGTGCTCTACCGACTGAGCTACTGCAGCCGCTTTAGCCATTATAAGCATGAGCGGCCTATATTAATATATATTGCCGACGGACAAATAACCCTCCATATCTGAGTTATTTGCCTAAAAACTCATCGGACTATGACTGCCCTTATTATTTTATGGAATAAATAAGTCCGTTTATTATAACAAATAAAGCTCCCGTGTCAAGCTTTTTTTAAAAAAATATAAACTTTGCTTGACTTCCAAAAAAATATAGGATATACTATACCCAAAATCGCTAAAAGGGGGTGAAATAGACGATGAAAAAATTGTTTTTATTGGCAATAGTATCGTTATTCATATTGTCTTCGATCGGCGCCTATGCTGCTGATACATCCCAGCCTACGGTCCCCCCGACAGATACCACCAAGGACAGGGCGAGCCGGGCGATGAACAACATCTTCTATGGACCGGCCGAGACACCTGATAATATGGCCGAAACGAACACCAAGGGCACCCAGATGGATAGGTGCACGGCCAAGACGAAGACCGGAGTGGAGCGCGGCATAGCGAGGCTTGTCGGCGGCATATGGCAGCTAGCGACGTTCTGGTATTCCGACCCGGGCCCGGCTGCGACAGCCCCCGGCAGCACGGCAGCAGCGAAGTAAGTCATAAGTAAACGGCATATAGTAAAAACAAAAGAGCGGCTTATAATAAGCCGCTCTTTTTTGTCACCAGATATCGAAATGATGAATTATAAATGATAAATTATGAATGATGAGTGATGGAGCCCTTCGGGCCTAAAATATAAAGATCGCGAAGCGACACATTCATTCATCATTCATAACTCATAATTCATAATTTCTTTTCATTTTCAGACGGGATATCAGATCGCTTCCACCGCCTCCTTCTTTACCCACCCGGCCTTGCCGTCGCGACGTTTTATCTGGCGCCAGCCTTCGCGCGTCTTCATGATGACGACTTTGTCCCCTTCGCGCAGCGTATAGTGCGTCGCCGACTTGTCGATCGGCTCGTACGCGCAGGCGACCTCCTTCTGGAGCACAACGCCGTGTTTCACCACGCGTTCGTAGATATAGCGGAGAGTGAACGACGCCAGCGTGAAGAGGAAGACGGCCATGAAGGCGATGTAGAGCACGAGGAACTTGCGCGCCAGGAGCCTGTTCCAGACAAAGAGCGCGGTGAGCGCGGCCGCGAAAAGGTAGAAGACGGCGGTGAAGACGGCAAAGTCGTTCAGGTTGAGCCACGCGAACGAGCGGCCGACGGCGCGCAAAGCGATGTCGCGCAGCCGCGGCTCGTACGGCATTCTCTCGACGAGCGAGCGGGCGTACTCGAGGTTGGACTTTAGGTCGCTGTCCCCCGGCATGAGGCGGCGCGCCTTCTCGTAACAGAGGATCGCGTATCCGAGCTTGTGCAGCTTGAAGAAGCTGTTACCTATATTATAGTAGATGTTGCCGCTTTCGAGTTTCGTCTCGAGTATCTTCAGGTACGCCTCGGCCGCCTTCGCGTAGTCGCCTTTCGCGTAGTAAGAGTTCGCCTCGTAAAAAAGCTTCTGCGCCTCCGTCACCTGCGCGGCCGCGCATGAGGACCACATCGCCACTGTCAGGAACGCTACCGCAGCATATCGCCGTATCATAGCCGTGCCCTTTCGAAATAACGTATGACCTGCTCCAGCGTCTTCGCGTCGCTCTCCATCCTGAAGCTGTCCGCCTCCCGCGCCTGCGCGAACTTCGCCTCGTCGCACATCTGGAAGAGGTTCCTGACCTTGTGCCTCACGTCGGCATCGATCTGCCTTGCGGCGAACTCGGCCTCGACGGTATCGGCGGTGATGCCGGCCGGCGGGATGCCGAGGCGGTTGCCCAGATAGAGCTGGAGCGTCTTGAAGACCGTGTCATAGAAGCGGGCGGAGTCGGCGCGGCGCAGCTCGCGGCGCACGGACCTGAGGCCGCTCCTGCCGTGGCGCATGGCCATGACGCGGCCCGCGTATCTGGCGTTGCGGCGCAGTTTCTCGCGCCGGGTACTTACGACGCTGAGGGCGATGAGCGCGATGAGCGGCATCGGAAGAAAGACGAGGAAGGCCTTGTTCCTGTAGATCTCGCCGCCCTTCGCGCAGAGGTGGCCGGGCGATTCCTTGATGTAAATGATATCGCGTTTCGGCTCCACCGGGGCTTCGGCCTCGCGCAGCGCGCCGGAGGCCGGGCCGACCACCTGCGCCGGCGCCTCCTCCTTGGCCTTCTCGACCCTGATCGGGATCGCGCTCTGCGCTATCGTCTTATACTGCGCCTTTTTCGGGTCGAAGTACGTGAAGACGGCCTTTGGCGTCGCGGTCAATGTTTCGGTCTCGGGTATGAGGACCTGGGTGAAGACCTTCTGGTTGTCGCCGGTCTTTATCTGCGGCTCGTATATCCTGAAGCCGTCTGTCCCCTCCATCCGCGGCATGATGACGGTGTTGAAGTTGCCCGTGCCGTTTATCTCCATGGTAAGCGTCAGCGGGTCTCCTGTCTTTACCGCGTTGGGGTTCACTTTATAGATGAACTGATAATCGCCGACGGCGCCGGAGAAGTCCGCAGGCATGCCCGCTCTCGGCAGCGGCGATATGGTTATAGGGATCTCGCGGGATTTGAGCTCGATCGGATAGCGCTCGGTCCGCGTGAAGAAGTCGTCGAAGAAACGGTCGTCGAAGCGGCTGTCGAAGAAATCGTCCGGCCGCGGCGGACGCTGCGCCACGCGCTTCCTTACGATGATATTACATTTTATCTTGGCCGGTCCGAGCTTGTATTCGCCGGCCTTCGTCCCGAAGATGTTCGTCTTGAATTCAAGCACATCGTACATCAGGCCTCCCAGCATCTCGCTGGTCTGCCGCGGCTCCTTGAACTCGATCTTCGAGAAGCCCTCCTGGGCGAATGTCGGCAGCTGTATATCGCTGACGTTGAGCCTGTTCACGTACAGTTTTACGGTGACGGGCACAAGCTCGTTAACGAAGGCGCTTGTCTTGGCGGCGCTCAATGTCAGGAATATCCTGTCCTTGAAATCCTCCGCGTCGATGGCCGGCGCTTCTTCCTCTATCCGCTGCACGCGGCGGGGTTGCACAGCGGCCTTCTCCTCGACGACCTCAAGGGAGACCGCGTTCGAGGTATAGTTATTTCCACGGTAGGTGAAAGAGAACGGGCCGATCTGGAATTTACCCGTGCGCAGGGGCGTCAGCCGGTATATGTGCGTGACCGACGTGGATATCCTGCCGTTTATGACGGTCATCATCGTGGTCGGGCCGACGTAGCGCGTCTCAAAACCGTCTATCTCCCCGATCTCCGGCGACGGCATCTCCTGTGTGCCGTAAAAGGCGAGCCCGATCTGCGCGCTCTCTCCGAGCGCGATGACGCCGCGGTCAACGGTCGCCTCGAATTTGACGTTATCCGCGCAGGCGGCATGGGGATGTAACGCCGCCGCTGCCAATAACGCCATGACTATTGTGAGGCACCGTTTTGTAAACAGGGACATATCACCAATCCTTGGCCGGTTCAGACATGCTGACGGGCTTTCTGCGCAACTGAATGGTCTTGCCGGTCGCCTCTTCGCCCTTATAGCCCTCGAGAAGCATCTTCGCCTCGCGCTCCGACATCTCGCCCTCTTTCTCTCCTTGAGGGCTTTGATAGAACTCTAACCCGGGCTGCTCCTCTTTTCTCTCCTGCTCTTCCTTTTCCTTATCCTCGGCGGCCTGCCGCTCTTCGGCCGCTTTTTCTTCGTCGCTCTTTTCTTCCTGTCCGGTGCCTTCTTCAGGTTGCACGCTGCCTTCTTCCCGGCCCTTCTGCTGTTCTTCTTGCTGTTGCTGTCCTTCCTTTTGCTGCTGCTCCTTTTGCTTTTGCTCTTCTTGCTGTTGTTGTTCTTGCTTTTGCTGTTCTTGCTTTTGCTGTTCTTGCTTTTGCTGTTCTTGCTTTTGCTGTTCTTGCTGTTGCTGTTCTTGCTGTTGTTGTTCCTCTTGCTGCTTTTCCTGTTCTTTCTGTTGTTGCTCCTGCTGCTTTTTTTGTTCTTTCTGCTGCTTTTGCTGCTGTTGTTCCTGCTGCTGTTCTTGCTTTTGCTGTTGCTCTTCTTGCTGTTGCTGTTCTTGCTTTTGCTGTTGCTGTTGCTTCTGCTGTTGCTTCTGCTGTTGCTTCTGCTGTTGCTTGTCCTCTTTCTTTTCTTCTTCCTGCTTCTCTTCCTCTTTGAGAGCCTTCAGCTTAAGCGTTACGAACTCGTAGTTATATTTTGCGTCGATATCGCGCGGATCCAGGTCTATGGCACGCTTGTAGAACTTCAGGGCCGTCTCGTACTTCTCCTTTGCCTTTTTCGGGTCCTTCGCCTCGGCCGCGGCGCCCATCCGGTAGGTCGAGTTCGCGATGTTGTAGTCGGCCTTGGGGATCAGGGCCTCTTCGCCGGCGGCGATAGACTTATTGAACGAATCGATGGCGTTCGCGTAGAGGCCCTTTTGGTAGCGCGCCGCGCCGGCGTTGAAGTTCGCGATGCCGGACTGCGGGTCTTTTGAAAGCGCGCTCGTATACCGTCGGAGCGCGGCCTCATAATCTTCAGCATTATACACCACATTCCCATTTTTAACATCCTCTTTGACCGAGCAGGACGCCTCTTGCGCGACGAAAAGGGCCATGAGGATGATCATGAGCGGCGCCATGCATCTCATTGGGCCACCCTCTTTCGCTCCGATATGAGGGGTTCGATCAAGAGGAGGACCGCCGCTATGGCCAAAAATATCTGGTACCGCTCCTGGTAGCTCTTCTTCATCTTTGACTCGATGTCGTGCTTCTCCAGCTTCGATATGCTCTTATCGTAGATGAGCGTCAGGCCGAAGTCCGCCTGCGTCGTCCTGACATAGCTGCCGCCCGTCGATATCGCTATCCGCTTCAGGAGTTCTTCGTTCAGCCGGCTCTTGACGATATTGCCTTGCTTGTCCGCAAGGTAGACCCTCTGCCCGCGGTCATCGGTGGTCGGGATGAGGTCGCCCTCTGTGGTGCCGACGCCGACGCAATAGATCTTGATGCCCAACTTCGCCGCCTCTGCCGCTGCCTTGAGCGCGTCGCCTTCCAGCTCTTCCCCGTCCGTTATTATGACCAGCACCTTGTATTTCTTTTCCGGGCCCTTGAAGGCGTTGATGGCCTCGTTTATAGCGCCGGAGATCGACGTGCCGGGACGCGGTATGGTGTCGGGGTTCAGGTCGTCGAGCGCCAGGAGGAAGCCGTTATAATCGATCGTGAGAGGGCATTGCAGGAACGCCGTGCCCGAGAACGCTACGAGGCCGATCCTGTCGCCCGACAGCCGCCTCAGCAGGTCCTTGACCGCGAACTTGGAGCGCTCGAGCCTGTTGGGCTTGACGTCCTTGGCGAGCATGCTCTTCGATACGTCCATCGCGATGATCATGTCGAGCCCCATGCGCTTGACCTCTTCCCATTCGAACCCCCACTGCGGGCGCATGAGCGAATAGAACGCGAGCGACAGCGCTATCAGCGTGAGGTACGCCTTAAAGGCCCTCCGCCGGGCGCTTGCCGCGGGCGCGACCGAGCCTATGAGGCTGCGCTCGGCGAAACGTTCCGACAATATCCTGCGCCGCCTCCCTGCCCACAGGTAGAAGAAGGCAAGAATGATGACGGAGATGATGATCGTTATGAAATATTGAGGATCCGCGTAGTGCATGCGAGTAAATCCTGCGTTTTAGCTCTTAGCTCATGGCTCATAGCTCTTAGGAAAAGTTTCCATCCTATGAGCTATCAGCTAAGAGCCATGAGCTGGTCACGGTATCTTCATGAATACAGTGTTCTTTAAAAATATCCCGGCAAGCAGGAACGCGATGCCCGGGATAAGGAAATTCTGGAAAAGCTCGTTATATTCCATGTATCCGAAATGCTCGATGTTCGACTTTTCGAGGCGGTCTATCTCGTTGTATATCTTGCGCAGGCTTTCGGTGTCTGTTGCGCGGTAGTATTTACCGCCGGTAATCTCGGCTATGCGCTTCAGCGATTCTTCGTCGATGTCTATCGGGATGTTCTTGTAGGTCGTCCTGCCGTACATGTCCCTTATGGGATAGGGGACGAGCCCTTTAGTGCCCACGCCGATAGTGTAGATCTTTATCTTGAGGGCCTTGGCCGCCTCAGCCGCCACGGTCGGCGATATGTTGCCGGCGTTAGAGATGCCGTCTGTGAGAAGGGTGATTATCTTCGACTTGGTCTTGCTCGTCCGCAAGCGGCTCAGGGAGCTCATGATCGCCGAGCCGATCGCGGTCCCGTCCTCGATCATGCCGACCTTGATGCGGTCGAGGTTCTCAAGGAGCCACTTGTGGTCTGTCGCGAGCGGGCAGGCCGTATAGGCCCGGGCCGCGAATGCCACCATGCCGATCCTGTCCTCGGGCCGCTTGTCTATGAATTCCCTGACGACCTCGCGCACAACGTCGAACCTGTTGATCCTCCTGTTGCCTATCTTGAAATCCTCACCGAGCATGCTCGTCGACGTATCGAGCGCGAGCACGATATCGACGCCCTCGGAAGTAGTCCGCGTTCCCGCGAGGACGGACTGCGGCCGGGCCAGCGCTATGATGACAAGCGCCATTCCTACGGCCCACAGGAGAGCCGGGAGGAACTTGAGCTTCTGCCGCGGGGTCGGCTTCACCTCGCGCAAAAGCTCCTCGGAAGAAAAGACGAAGTAAGACTCCGCGCCCTTGCGCCGCGCGATGGCCAGGACCGCCGGGATCAACAGGATGAACAGCAGGACCCAAGGTTCTTTAAAGACGGGCATTCTTTCTCCTTGTCTCTTCGACAAAGGTCTTGGCGGTCACGAAGACCGCTTCGGCCTCGCTTTTTGTAGCCGCGTATTTGGCGAATTTCACCAGGTCGCAGGCCTGCATGAAATCCTTCAACAGGCGCTTTTGCTCCTCAGTTAGGGCAGCCGAATCCTTCAGCGATAAGAGGAACTCCTCAGTGGTCATCTCCGGCGCCTTCATGTGGAAGATCATCTCTATATAGCGCCTTACGGACCCGGATATGCCCGCGTAGTATTCCTTGACATCCCCAGTCTTCGCGAAAAGGGTCCGGGCCGCCTCAAGCTCCCCGAGCGCCAGAGCGTCCGGAGGCAGGATGGCCAAACGCGCCTTTAATCTGAGATAGGTCTTTACCGCGAAAATGGAGGCGCCGATGGCGGCGAGGGACGTGATCAAAAGTATCCACGGAAATTCGTAAAAATGGAGCGGCCCCTTGATGTCCCTTATATCGGTGAGTTTCGTATTGGCCGGCAGGACGCTTCCGACAGCGACTACCGCTTGTTCGGTCTTCGCGACAGACCAGTCCTTCGCGCCGCGGTCTTTGTATTTTATCTCTTGAGGTGGGATAAGATGGGCCCCGGTGGCGTACGCGGCTATATCATACCAGCGTGACTGGACGAGCGCGCCGAAAACCGATTTTTTCGACGCACGCCCCGAATCCTTTATCTCAAAGTCCCCTATCCTATTCTCCGCGAATTTCGGGAAAAGGACCTGCGTGCCGGCCTTAGCCTTGACGCGTATAGTGTAACGCACGCGGTCGCCGATGAGGACGGACTTTTTATTGACGTCGACGCGTATGGCGGGCGCGCTCTCCGGCGCGGCAACTGCGACGGCGCTTAACGTTGCGAGCAATAAACATGCGGCGAATATAATCCGGTGTACGTACGGCATCCTATATCCTCTTCCCTCTTGTGCGGAAAAATTTTATCAACTCTTCGATATACGGCCTGTCCGTACGTATATCGATGTGGTCGACATGGCTTGAGGCGAAAAGTTCCGAGCGCAACTCGCCCAGCGACCGTGATGTCGCGGCGTAGCGTTTCCTGACGCGCGCGCTCAATGTGTCCACGAGGAACGGCTTGCCCGATTCCGCGTCAACAAGCTCGATCAGGCCTGCCCTGGGCAGTTCCGATTCCCTCGGGTCGGTGATCGTAACGGCCACCACATCGTGGCGCTTATTGGATATGGTGAGCGGTTTCTTGAAGTCCTTGGTGAAAAAATCGGATATGATGAACGTCAGGGCCCTCCTCTTCAGGACCTTATCGAGGTAGCGCAGGGCGGACGCGACGTCCGTACCCTTGCCCTTGGGCTTGAAATAGAGAGCGTCCCTTATGACTCGCACGACGTGCTGGTGGCCTTTGCGAGGCGGGATGAATTTTTCTATCCGGTCGGTGAATATGATGAGGCCCACACGGTCGTTGTTCTGGATGGCGGCGAACGCCAGGACTGACGAGACCTCCGCCGCAAGCTCCCGCTTAAGGCGCTTCGCCGTGCCGAAGTACGAAGAGCCGGAGAGGTCGAGCATGATCATGACGGTAAGCTGCCGCTCCTCAACGTATTTTTTTATGAACGGCTGGCCCATACGCGCCGTGACGTTCCAGTCGATGGAGCGTATCTCGTCGCCAGGTTGGTATTGCCGCACCTCGTCGAACTCTATGCCGCGGCCCTTGAAGACGCTCTTATACTCGCCCGACAGTATGTCCGTGACGAGCCGCGAGGTCGTTATCTGGATACGCCGTATCT
This sequence comes from Candidatus Omnitrophota bacterium, assembly GCA_016929115.1. GTDB lineage: Bacteria > Omnitrophota > Gorgyraeia > 2-01-FULL-45-10 > 2-01-FULL-45-10 > JAFGJL01. The sequence goes on from JAFGJL010000018.1 coordinate 9,893, forward strand.
TCTGGATTATCTCTTTGGGAAGCATGTCGGGGCGCTACGGGACCTTGACTTCCTCAAATATCCGCTTGATGACGTCCTCCGAGGTCTTGTCCTCGGCCTCCGCCTCGTAGCTCACTATGATCCTGTGCCTGAGGATATCCATGCCTATGGTCTTAACATCCTGTGGGACGACGTAGGCCCGGCCCTGCAGGAACGCGTATGCCTTGGCCGCGATGGACAGGTATATGCTCGCCCGCGGCGACGCGCCGTACTGGATGAGCGCCGTGAGATCGTCGAGGCCGTAGGACTTGGGCTCGCGCGTAGCGAATACAATATCGATTATATACTTCTCGATCTTCTCGTCCAGATATATGTCGTCGACTACCTTGCGCGCGCGCACGATATCGGCCGGCCCGACCACCGGGTTTACGATTATCTTTTTGTCGGTTATGGCCATCCGTTTCATGATCTTGTGCTCTTCGTCCTTGTTCGGGTAGCCTATCTTAAGTTTCAGCATGAAACGGTCGACTTGAGCCTCGGGCAGCGGATACGTTCCCTCGTGCTCGATCGGATTCTGCGTAGCCATGACCAGGAAAGGCTCGTCAAGCTTGAAGGTGTTCTCGCCTATCGTGACCTGCCGCTCCTGCATTGCCTCGAGGAGCGCCGACTGGACCTTGGCGGGCGCCCTGTTGATCTCGTCGGCAAGTATGATGTTGGCGAATATGGGGCCCTTCTTCGTGGTGAAAGTCCCGTCCTTGGGATTATAGATAAGGGTGCCGATGAGGTCTGCCGGCAAAAGATCGGGAGTGAATTGTAGGCGCTGGAACTTCGTGTTGATGGATTGGGCAAGCACGCGTACTGACAGCGTCTTGGCAAGGCCAGGCACGCCCTCAACCAGGATATGGCCGTTCGCCAGGATGCCGACGAGGAGGCGCTCTATCAGGTAGCGCTGCCCGACGATGACCTTCTCGACCTCCTGCACGATCGACTGTACAAAAGTGGATTCTTTTTTGACTTTTTCTGTGACTACCTCGATCCCGTCAGGCATTGTGTCGCTCCTTTTGGTTTGGATTCGAATTTCGTAGTCTGTTTTGTGATTCGACGCGCTCGGCTAAGCTAGTAGAAAGCATGAAGCCTCGCTTGCTCACCACATCCTGAGCAAGGCCTCGCCTCTGGCGAGGCCGCGTCGAAGGATGGAGCGGGAGATGGGAATCCCCTCCGCTCGGCCATTGGCCTCGCTCCGGGCCGGCCGAATTTCCTGCCGGCCAGAGGCCTTTTCCTCCTATTCGTCGGCGGAAATTCGGCTTCGATTCCCTC
>JAFGJL010000019.1 GCA_016929115.1 Candidatus Omnitrophota bacterium
AGGACCCAAACCCCGATTATGCGAGCACATTGAAAATTTTAGGTCTTTTGTGAAGGAGAAAAAGGGTTAAAAAGGACCGAGGATGTTCGCCCTCGTCAAGAAGCTACTTTGTATAGATGTGCCCGGCGATCCGCCGAAGCATTCAGGCTACAGAGCGTTGAATGCGTAGGCGGATGAGGCCCCCTCCGGGGGCCGAGTTCCGCAAGCCGCTGCTATATACTACAGCGGCTGCCCTCGGCCTTAAGGCCGAGGGCAGGTCCCCCTTTTTCGACTGAGCAAAAGACCGACCCCGAAGGGGTAAAATTTTCAGTGCGAGCAAATCGGGGTTTGGGTCCTACCGTCCGAGGAGGCGGCGGGCTTCGGACGCGGAGATGAACGATGCCTTTGCGAGGAGCCGCGACATGACGAAGATTTGATTTGCGCGCTCGAGGGCGAGCGACCTGTTGAAGGCCTCTTTGAGGTCTTTTCCGACGACGATCGCGCCGTGGTTCTTGAGCAACACGGCGTTGTGGCGTTTGATGGCCTTGGCGACGGCCTTCGCCAGTTCCCCGCTGCCGCACCTTAAGTAGTCGAGAACGGGAGTCTCCGAACCGACGCAGGCAATAAATTCATACGAGATGAAGCCCAGCTTTTTCACCGTCATGCCGGCGATGGAACCGTAAACGGGATGGGTGTGGATGACCGCGCCTATGTCCGGGCGGGCGCGGTAACAGGCAAGGTGCATGGGAAGCTCTATGGTCGGCCTCTTGTGGCGGACGAACGGCCGGCCGGTCTTAAGATCGACGGGGATATAGTCGCCGGCTTTGGCCTTCCTCATCGACACGGAGCTCGCCTTGACGTAGATGAGGCCGCCGTCCCGGACCGATATGTTGCCGCCTGTGCCTATCGCGAGGCCCTCGCCGCATATCTTCCTGCCGCAAGCGACCAGCTCGCGCTTAAGTTTCGCCGCTTTACTCATACGAGCACTTTAACACAGGTGAAAAAGCATTGTCAAGCCTGCGCGCCGGACCTACAGCTTCTCAGGGTGGTGCTTGACGACCTTCGCCTCCACCATATAGATGACGTCTTCGGCGATGTTCGTGGCGTGGTCGCATATCCTCTCGAGGAAGCGCGCGATAAGGAGAAGCTGCACGGCCCGGGGGCTTGTTGAGCTGTCTTTTGCTATGTAGTCCTTTACAAGCTCATCCTGTATGTTATTACGCAGCGCGTCGGCTTCCGAATCGCCTATCATTACCTTCTTGGCCAGTTCCACGTCGCCGGTGACGAACGAATCGATCGCCATCCTCACCATCTTCTGGGCCGTAGCCGCAAGCTTCGGTATGTCGATAAGCGGCTTAAGGACCGGCTTGTCGATAAGCTCGAGCGAGCGCTGGGCTATGTCCACCGCTATGTCGGCTATCCTCTCAAGTTCGGCGTTGAGCTTCATCCCGACGGTGATGAAACGCAGGTCCTTTGCCATCGGCTGGTGGCGCGCGATGAGGTCGATGCATCTTTCGTCTATGGCGAGCTCCAGTTCGTCTATCTTCACGTCGTCGGCTATAAGCGACTTCGCCATCTGGCTGTCGCGCTTCTGCAGCGCATCGATGGACCTGTGTATCGCCTCCTCCGCCAGCGCCCCCATCCGCAGTATGTCCTTGTTCAGTTCGTTCAATTCCTCGTCGAAATGCCTTTCCATCGCGCCCTCCCTTATCCGAACCTTCCGGTTATGTAATCTTCCGTCCGTTTATCGCGCGGCTTCGTGAATATCTCTTCCGTCCTGCCGAACTCTACCAATTCCCCCAACAACATGAAGCCCGTGTCCTCAGAGACCCTGGCCGCCTGCTGCATGTTGTGTGTCACTATTATTATAGTATAATCTTTCTTAAGACGCTGCATTAATTCTTCTATCTTGAGGGTAGCCATGGGATCGAGCGCCGAGCAGGGCTCATCCATCAAAAGCACCTCGCTTCTGACCGCTATAAGGCGGGCTATGCAAAGCCGCTGTCTCTGTTCTAATGAAAGGCCGAGCGCGCTTCTTTTTAGTTTGTCCTTAAGATCGTCCCAGAGAAGGACGTCCTTCAAGCTCGCCTCTACTATGCCGTCGAGCTCGCTGCCCCTGGCCATGTGGTGTATCCTCGGCCCGAACGCCACGTTTTCGTAAACGCTAAGGGGGAACGGGTTCGGCCTCTGGAAGACCATGCCGACCTTCTTTCGCAGTTTTACGAAATCGGGCCGCACCTTGTAGATCTCGGCGCCGTCTACTTTCACCGAACCTTCTGTCCTGACGTCCTCGATGAGATCGTTCATGCGGTTGATGCACCTGAGCAATGTCGACTTACCGCAACCCGATGAGCCGATAAGGGCAGTGATGCGCTTGGCCTCGACCGCCATATTGACGTTTATGAGGGCCTGGAACTTGCCGTAATATAAGTTGAGGCCGCGTATTTCGATCGCGCTCATCCGAATTTCCCGGTTATGTAGTCGTTCGTCCGCTGGTCGGCAGGGGCGGTGAATACCTTCTCCGTCCTGTCGACCTCTATCAGGTCGCCCATCAGGAAGAACGCGGTACGCGTGCCGACGCGGGCGGCTTGCTTTGTGTTGTTCGTGACCAGCACTATCGTCTTCGTCTTTTTGAGCTCGATCATCGAATCCTCGACCCTGGATGTAGATATAGGGTCAAGCCCGGAGCAGGGTTCGTCGAAGAGTATGATGTCCGGCTCCAGCGCCAGCGTGCGCGCGATGCAAAGCCGCTGCTGCTGGCCGCCGGAAAGCTTGAGGGCCGAACTGTGCAGCCTGTCCTTCACCTCGTCCCACAAAAAGGCCTCATTCAAGCTCTTCTCTATGACAGCATCCAGGCGCTTCCTTTCGCGCAGACCGGACATGCGCGGCCCGTACGCTATGTTATCGTATATCGAGAGCGGCAACGGTATGGGTAGGGCGAATATCATCCCGACCCGCTTCCTGAGCTCCTCCGGCTCCATCTGCCCGTATATGTCCCTTCCGTCGATTAGTATCGTCCCCTCCATCCTTATCCGGTCCTCGAGGTCGTTAAGCCGGTTCAGGGCGCGAAGAAATGTCGTCTTACCGCTGTTGGAAGGGCCTATGACGCTCAATATCTCGTTCTTGTATATATCGAGCGATAGGTCCTTGAGGGCCCGGACGTCCTCGAACCTGATATTGAGGCCCTTTATCTCGAGCTTTTTGTCTACCATCGCTTCTTCCTGAACTTTGAGCGTACCACTATCGCGGATATGTTCATGATGAGAACGAACCCGACAAGGACGAGCGCGGTGCCGTAACGGTAGTCGAGCCTGATATTCGGTATCTGCGTGGAGATTATGTAAAGGTGGTACGGCAGGGCCATCGCCTGGTCGAACGGCGAATTCGGCAGGTTCGGCAGGTAGAAGGCCGCCACCGTAAAGAGTATCGGCGCCGTCTCGCCGGCAGCGCGGCCTATCGAAAGGATCGCGCCCGTAAGTATGCCGGGAAGCGCGAAGGGAAGCACCGCGTGCCTTATCGTCTGCCACCTCGTCGTGCCGAGCGAAAAGCTCACCTCTCGGAACGGCTTGGGCACGGCCCTCAGCGCCTCGCGCGTCGTAGTGATTATGACCGGTAGCGTCATGATACCCAGGGTGAGGGAGCCGGAGATTATCGACACGCCGAACCTGAAGAAGACGACGAAGAGGCTCAGGCCGAAGAGGCCGTATACGACCGAGGATACGCCTGAGAGGTTTATGATGGCGAGGTTTATCATCCGCGTCAGGAAGTTATCTTTGGCGTATTCGTTCAAATATATCGCGGCCATCACGCCGACCGGAAGGGAGAACGCGACAGAGCCGAGGACGAGATAGAACGTCCCGACTATCGCCGGGAATATGCCGCCCGCGCGCATGCCGTCGCGCGGCATGGTGAACAGGAACTCCCAGCTTATCGCGCTCCAGCCGCGCGTCACAATGAGCCATATGATACAGAGGACCGGCACCACCACGGCCATCGTCGCCAAAAAAAGAGCGCCGAATCCTATCTTTTCCTTAAGATTGACGGTTAGGTTTGTCATCTCTTATCCTTATGGAGAAACAGGTCTGCCGTCACGTTTATCAAAAAAGATATGACAAATAGGACAATACCGATGGCGAAGAGCGCGTAATAATGCTCGCTGCCGCGCACCGTCTCGCCCATCTCGGCCGCTATCGTCGCGGTGAGCGTGCGGACAGGCTGCAGGAACGTCGTGGGTATGACCGCGGCATTGCCCGTTATCATCATGACCGCCATCGTCTCGCCGATGACGCGGCCTATGCCGAGCATCGACGCGGCGATGACGCCGGGCATCGCTCCGTGTATAATGACGCGGTAGAGCGTCTGCCAGTGCGTCGCGCCGAGCGCTATGGCGCCTTCCTTATACTGCCTAGGCACGGCGTTTATCGCGTCCTCGGAGATGGAGATTATGGTGGGCAGCGCCATGAAGGCGAGCATTATCGATCCGGAAAAGGCCGTCAGGCCCGTCGGTATCTTGAAGAGGGCTTTGACGAAAGGCACTAGCGTTACCATGCCTATAAAGCCCAGGACGACGGACGGTATAGCCGAAAGCACCTCCACGCAGGATTTGAGCGCGTCCCTTACGCGCGGCGAGGCCACCTCGGCTATGTAGAAGGCCGAGGCGATGCCAAGCGGGACCGCTATGACGACGGCGCCGAGCGTCACGAGCAGCGAGCCCATGATAAGCGGCAGTATGCCGAGTTTCGGCGGATCGGATATGGGGTACCAGAAGCGGCCGGACAGAAAATCGAAAAGCCCGACCGTCTTGAAGATCGATATGCCTTCCTTCAGGAGGAAAATGAAGATGAGGAGGACAAAAACGATGGAGGCGATGCCGCTCAAGAAAATAAGCCGCTCTATTATGAACTCTTTTATCTTTTTAAGCATGTCACCTTACGGGCACGAAATCGGTCTTCCTGACTATCTCCTGCCCTTCCTTCGAGAAGGCGAAGTCCATGAAATCTCTGATGACTCCTTTAGGCTCGCCGTTCGTGAATATATAAAGAGGCCTCGATATGGGATACGTATTGGCCTTTACGTTCTCTATCGTAGGCTTAACGAAAGGCGAGGACGCGTCCTTTGCCACGGCTATCACCTTCTGCGCCGGGCTTATGTAACCCATGCCGTAATAGCCGATCGCGTTCTCGTTGTTCGTCACCTCGTCGGCGATCGCCTGGCTTGACGGCATTAGGAGCGCGAACGGCGAGAACTCCTCCGGCCCCTTGGCAACGCCGCGCCGTAACACATGCTCTTTAAAGAAAAGGTGAGTGCCCGAATTCACTTCCCTCGACAGGATGACGATGGGTATATTCTTGCCGCCGACGTCTTTCCAGTTCTTGATATCGCCCATGAAGATACCGCGCAGCTGGTCTATCGTCATGTCCTTGACGGGGTTCGCGGGGTGGACGACGACCGCTATGCCGTCAAGCGCCACGATCTCCTGTTTGGGCGCTATACCCTTCGCCTCGGCGACCTTCAGCTCCCTGGGTTCCATCGCGCGCGAGGATTCGCATATATCGCAGGTGCCGCTTAAGAGCGCTGCTATGCCTGTGCCTGAGCCGCCGCCGGTCACGGCGACGTTGACCTCGGGGCGGATCCTGTTGAACGCCTCGGCCCACGCCTGGCCGAGGTTCACCATAGTGTCAGAACCTTTTATCTGGATGGAGTTCTTTGCTTCAGCTGGCGTAACGGCTGCGCCGAGGCACAGCGCCGCGACTAATAAAACGGCAGTGAACGGTTTATTCATACCTTCGCCCTCCTTTTGGAAATATGATAAGGCGCGATTGTTACAATTGTGTGGCGATCGTGTGAACTTACTGCGAACAAGAGAAGGGCTTTGAAGGCTGGCTTTGTGAAGGTTGCGTCAGGATACCTTCCGGCGGTGTTTTACGGTCTCCGCTTCGATTATGTAGATAACGTCCTCTGCTATATTGGTCGCATGGTCGCAGATGCGCTCAAGATGGCGTGCTATGAGAAGGAGCGGCACGGCGCGTGGCGCCGCCGATCCGTCCTTTGCCATGAAATCATTCACCAGCTCATCCTGTATGGAGTTGCGCAGCGCGTCAGCCTCGCAATCCTCCTTAAGCACCTCGAGGGCAAGGACGGAGTCCTCTTTGACAAAAGCGTCTATTGCCATCCGCACCATACGCTGGGCCACCATGGTAAGCTTGGGGATGTCCTCAAGCGGCTTCAGGAGCGGTTTATCGGCAAGCTCAAAAACACGTTGGGATATATCGACAGCCAGGTCGGCGATCCTCTCGAGTTCGGCGTTTATCTTCATGGCGGAAGTGATGAAGCGCAGGTCGCGCGCCATCGGCTGGTGACGGGCTATAAGGTCGATGCATTTTTCATCTATTGACAGCTCAAGCGCGTCTATCCTGGCGTCCTCTTCGATGACATGCTTCGCCATGAGCCTGTCGTTGTTCTTAAGCGCCCCGACCGAACGCCTTATAGCCTCCTCGGCCAAAGCCGCTATCTTTAAGAGGTCCTTCTTGAGATCGCCCAGCTCCTGATCGAAATGCCTTTCCATACCACCCCCCTATCCGAACCTTCCCGTGATATAGTCCTCGGTCAGCTTCTTGGACGGCTTTGTGAAGATTATGCTGGTTATATCGTATTCCACGAGCTCGCCGAGCATGAAGAACGCCGTGAGATCCGAGACCCTCGCGGCCTGCTGCATATTATGCGTCACGATGATGATAGTGTATTTCTTCTTGAGCTCCTGGATAAGCTCCTCTATCTTTAGCGTAGCTGTCGGGTCAAGCGCCGACGCCGGTTCATCCATAAGAAGGATCTCCGGTTCGATAGCGAGCGCCCGCGCTATGCAGAGGCGCTGCTGCTGGCCCCCGGAAAGCTCGAAAGCGTTGTCACGCAACCGATCCTTTACCTCCGACCAGAGGGCGGCGTCGCGCAAACTCCTCTCGACCCTCTCCTCTATGAAATATTTATCCTTAATCCCGTCTATCCTCAGGCCGTAAGCGACGTTCTCAAAAACCGATTTAGGAAAGGGGTTGGACTTCTGGAAGACCATGCCCACCTTGCGCCTGAGTCCGGCTACGTCCACGTCGCGGCCGTAGATGTCGCGGCCGTCGAGCATGACGCTGCCTTCGGCGCGGGAACCCAGTATGACGTCGTTCATGCGGTTAAGGCTCCTTAAGAACGTGGACTTCCCGCATCCCGAGGGGCCTATTATGCCCGTGACCCTGTTCTCCGGGATATCGATGGTGATATCCTTAAGGACCCTGCTGTCACCGTAATAAAAATTGAACTTGCTGACGTTGATCTTTGCGTTCTTCATGCCGTTACTCCATCTTGATCTTGCGCAGACGGTATCTTGCGATGACCGCTACCAGGTTCATGGCGAATACCATGGTTATAAGGACCAGCGCCGTGCCGTAAGCGATGGGGCGCACTTTGGAGATGGCATGATGCTGGGTAGACATTACGTAAAGATGGTAAGGTAACGCCATGAACTGGCTAAAGAGCGACTTGGGAAGGAACGGCAGATAGAAAGCCGCGCCGGTGAATAGTATGGGCGCCGTCTCTCCCGCGGCCCTGGAAAGTCCCAGGATGGTCCCTGTAAGCATGCCCGGAATGGCGTACGGCAGGACATTCGTGCGTATCGTCTGCCACTTCGTCGCGCCCAGTGCCAGCGCTCCTTCGCGGTACGATCTCGGCACGTTCTTCAGCGCCTCCTCACTCGCCGTTATCGTCCATGGGAGCGTCATGAGGCCGAGCGTCATGCCCGCCGAAAGGACACAGGTCCCCAGGTTCATGAGCTGGACGAAGAGTATAACGCCGAATAGGCCGTATACTATGGACGGCACGCCGGAAAGATTACGTATCGACATCCGTATAAGCCGCGTCAGTTTCGTGTCGCTGGCGTACTCGTTCAGATAGATGGCGCATCCCATGCCGAGAGGTATGGCCAGGAGTGCTGTTATGACCGTCACCAGAAAAGTGCCCACTATAGCCGGCAGTATCCCGCCCTGCGTCATCCCGTTCTTCGGCATAGTCGTAAGGAACTCCCAGCTGATGACCCCGATACCCTTTGTGACTATGTCGGCAAGTATAACAACGAGGGCAAGTATCGCGGCCGTGACGCATATGCGCAAAAACAAAAAACCGGCGGCTTGGGTAACGTTCTTCAGTTTCATTTCATCACCCTTTGGTATTTATGGAGGATGATATCCGACGCCATGTTCACGAAGAAGGTTATTATGAAAAGCACGAGGCCTATGCCGAAAAGGGCGTAATAGTGCGTCGTGTTGTAAGGGACCTCCCCCAGTTCTATAGCTATGGTCGCGGTCATCGTCTGGACTGAATCGAGGAACGACGCCGGCATCTTTATGGAACAACCTGTCGCCATAAGGACCGTCATCGTCTCCCCCACGGCCCGGCCCATGCCCAGCATGCAGGCGGCGATGATGCCCGAAAGCGCTGCCGGTATCTTGACCTTGACGAGCGTCTGCCAATGCGTCGCGCCGAGGGCTAAAGACGCTTCCTGGAACGATCTCGGCACGCTCTTAAGGGCGTCCTCCGACAAACTTACGATCGTGGGAAGGGCCATTACCGCAAGGAGGATGGCTCCGTTAAGCGCGTTCAGGCCGTTCGGAAGCCCGAATATCCTCGCTATCATCGGCCCCACAAGCACGATCCCTAAAAATCCTATTACGACCGAAGGTATCCCAGCCAATATCTCGACTATCGGCTTCGCTATCTCGCGCACATGCCGGTTCGCCACGTCGGAGAGGTACGCCGCGGCCCCCACGCCGATCGGTATGGCTATGGCCAGCGCGCCCACCGACACCATGAAAGTGCTGACAAGCATGGCCAGTATGCCGTAAGACGGCTTCGTAAACGTGGCAGTGGGGTTCCAGACGCTCGAGAAAAGAAATTGGCCGAGCGGTATCTCGCGGAACGCGGGTATCGAGGTCTTTACCAGGACGGCGAATATGCCGGCCAGCAAAAAAACGACAAGAAGGCCGTTAAGCAGGAAGAGGCCGTGGATAAGCTTTTCCTTATGCGCGTGCCTGGCCACGGCCTCCTCCTGTAACAGCGGTACGCATTATTATCCGGCCCCTTCATTGGGATCCCTGGATTCAGGGTTATCGGCCGGGAATCCGAGCGAAGAGCCGAGGGTGCTTTCATTATACTTACGGTATTCATCCGGGACGGGGAAGAAACCCTCCTTCTCCACTATCGACTGGCCTTCATCGCTGAGCTCGAACATCAGGAAGCGCTTTGCCGCGCCTGATGGGGCCCCATTCACATACTGGTTAAGCGGACGGGTTATCGGATAACGTCCGCTCTTGACGTCGGCTACGTTGAAGGGACCGAAATATCCCGCCGAATGGTCTTTAGCGACCTTCACCACGTTAACGCTGCCGGCCGCATCTCTGGCGTATCCCACGCCTACGTAGCCGATACCCGTGGCATCCTGCTTTATGGCCTCGACTATCTGGGCGTTGCCGTTCATGCTCTTAAGGGAGGGTGAATATTCGCCCTCCATCACGACCTCCTTCATGAAGTCATACGTGCCGGAATTCGACTGCCTGCCGTATAGCGCGATCCTGGCGTCGTTGCCGCCGACCTCTTTCCAGTTGGTTATCTCTCCCTTGTATATCTTGCCGATCTGAGCGATCGTGAGTTTCTTAACCGGGTTGGAAGTGTTCGTTACGATGCTCAACGCGTCTATCGCTACGACTATCCTTTTGGGGTCGACGCCTTTCGAATTGGCGTCCATGACCTCTTTCGGCTTTATCGTGCGCGAGGCGTTGGCTATATCGCACTTCCTGTTTATGAGCGCGGCTATGCCTGTGCCCGAACCGCCTCCGGTTACGGCGATGGCCGTGCTCGGCCTCTTCTCCATATATACCTCGGCAAGCCTCTGGACCATGTTTATAAGGGTGTCCGACCCTTTTATCTGGACCATCTCATCAGCTGCCATGGCTATGGATGCGGCTAAAAACGCCGCGAAGGCCATCGCCATGACGCGCGCATATCTTGGTGCCATATATCCTCCTTTACACATCTATCAGAACTTTGTTATGACATCTATCTGTAACAGGTTCCACGGGTCGCGCTTATCGAACGACTTTATGGGCTTCATCCAGTAGTACTCGAAATTGAGCGTCGTGTTCTTGAGTAGCTGGTACTCGAACGCCAGGTTGATGCCCTTGCCGTTCGTGCCGCCCTCAGCCGGCAGGCCGTTAACATTTGGGTTCGTCGTCGCGTTCGTATAAGTGCCGAAACCGTAGAAGTCCGAATCCGGCATGAAGTCGGGGATGGAATTGCGCTCTATGAAGCGCCATTCGGCGCGCCCTTTCCAATCCCCGGGGTTCTTAAGCTTCTTCTTACCTATATAACCGCCGAGGAGGATACCCTTATTATCGTTATCCTCATGGCAGCTTAAATTATAGATAAAATCGCCGTAGAAACCATACGGGAACTCGAAATCGAATATCCTGGTATTGTCGATATTCACAAGAAGGTCCAGGACATTGAACTCGTACTTGTACGTGCCCAATAGAGACGAGTTGCGCGATGCGTTCCCGCCTATATCACCTATCCACCAGCGCGAATTGGTCCCTGCGCTCACAGCCGGCGTTTTGTTCTGCAGGTTCGCGAAATTGTATAATGTGGTCGCGATATTGACCTTGGACCCGAGGGGGCCGAACGGTTCCGTCTTAGCGCCTATCTGATAAGCCCATAGCAGGGGGTCTGTGTTGAACACAGCCTGCTCGTCTATCCACAGCATGCCTATATTCGAATAGAGATTGAATATAGGGAGGTAGCTGGTCATGATATCAGGCGAAACGTACTGCAGCGCTATGCCCGTCGGGTTGATATCCGAATCCCAGACGAGTTCCGAGCATTGGAACGGTATCGGGAACTTGCCGGCCCAGAGCTTGAGATCATTGAAATACTTGCCGTATTCCTTGACCAGCTCCCTGGACGGCTCAAAACGGATATAATACTGGTCGAACATGACCATGTCCTTTTGCCAGTATCCGTCGAGTGTGTCGTTCGTTGAACGCGGGTTCGTGCCGCCGCCCGCGAACCGCGCCGCGGCGGTGGTAAAGTCGTTCACTTTCGCCTCTAACCAGAACCTGCCGCGCACCCTCTCCCTTATGCGCTGCTCCGCGATACGGCCGTTGCCGGTCGACTTACCCCAGTCGCCCTGGGTCCTGAACCGCACATCACCGCCCCATTTGATCCGCTGGGCCCAATCGGGTACAGAGTAGGACTTGCCTTCAGACAGTTCCTTGGATACCGCTACCTTGGTATCATCGAGGACTATCTGGGCGTCCGCAGGCGAGAGGACGCCGTTCTCGACCAACTTGTTGACGAGCACATCCACCTCGCCCGCCACGGCAAAAGTGCCATATGACATGGCAAGGAACGCGGCTAGAACCGCCCTAACTAAAAACTTCTTCATATACCACTCTCCTTTCTGTCCGCTCACATTGAACGGCTTTCAGGAAAGAAGTATAGATTATGCATGTTACGGATACGTGATGGAGACGTGAACTTTAGGTAAACTATGCCTGCGGGATAGTGAAGCTGAAGGTGGAGCCCTTGCCGGGCTCTGATTCGGCCCAGACCTCGCCGCGATGAGCCTGGACGATATGCTTTACGATGGAAAGGCCGAGCCCGGTGCCGCCCAGCTCCTTTGAGCGAGACCTGTCGACCGTGTAGAAACGCTCAAATATGCGCGGCAGGTCTTCGTTGGGAATGCCGATGCCGGTATCCGAGACATCGACCCGCACAAAGCCTTCCTGGGGATAGGCCCTGATAGTAACTGAGCCGCCCATAGGCGTATAACGTATGGCGTTATCGAGAAGGTTGACCATGACCTGTATGAGGCGCGCCTCATCCCCGACAACCTTCGGAAGGCCCTCCGTAATGTCATACGCCATACGGATGGACTTAGCCTTAGCCTGGTTATCCAAGACGGCGAGGGCCTTCTTCACAATATCGCTTATTGCCGCGGGGAGAAAGACCATCTTCATCCTGCCGGATTCTATGCGCGAGAGGTCGAGAAGGTCTTCGACAAGCTTTGCAAGCCGCTCGCTGTCGCGGTATATGATATCGACGAACTCCCTGGCATCCTCCTTATCGTCGATGGCGCCGTGGACGAGCGTCTCGGCATAACCTTTTATGCTGGCCACAGGGGTACGCAATTCGTGTGATACGTTGGCCACGAAATCCCTGCGCATCGCCTCGAGGCGTTTAAGCTCGGTGATATCGTGGAAGACGAGAAGCGCGCCCGCAACGCGGCCTTCCCTTATCATCGGCACGCCGTTCACCTTGAACGTCCTCTGGGCCGGCGCGTGGACCGACATCTCGGCGGTTATGAGGCCCCGGTCACCTTTAAGCACATCCTCGACGATCTCGTGGACCGCGGCGTTACGTATCACTTCGAGCGGCATCTTCCCCTCCGGCGCAACCTCCACCAGGAGCGTCTTCCTTAGCGACGGGTTCATCAGCAATACGGCGCCTTTGTCATCGGTCAGAAGAAGGCCCTCGAACATGTGCGTGATCATGGCCCGCAGTTTGGCCTCCTCAGATCTGACCTTCGCGATCTCCTTCTCTATCTCATCGGACATGTGATTTATTGCCGAGGCGAGGCGGCCGATCTCATCCCGGGAGCGGATGCAAACCTTCCTCGAAAAATCGCCGCCGGCGATGCGCTCGGCGATGACGGACATCTCCGACAGGGGCTCGGATACGAAGGTCGAGACTGTAAAGGTCAAAGCCACCGCAAGCGTAAGGGCAAACAATAAAGCATACCCTATTATGCGCCGTATCCTCGATTCTCCGACCAGTATATCGGAAAGCGACATAGCCATCCTCAATACGCCCCGCGCCCCTTTGGCGCCCAAGGGCACAGCCATATATAGCATCTGGGTCCTTATAGTAGAGCTGAAACGCCTGCTCATGCCGAACCCGGTATTGAGCGCGCCCTGAACTTCAGGACGCTCAAGATGGTTCTCGACCGTCCTTATCCCGCTTTCGTCCAACCGGGAGTCGCCCATCACGGAGCCGTCGGGCGCTATGATGGTAATCCGGCAGCCGAGCCTGGCCGCGACCCTGTCGGCAAAGGCGTCTGCGGCCGGAAAGGCAAGGTAGCGGCTAGCCTCGTTATCCAGCAGGTCTTTGGTCAGGAGAAGCTCCCGCCTCAAGTTATCCTCAATGCGTGATTCTACGTAGGCCTTCAGATTGGAGTTAAGGTAGATATACAGCGGCACAAATACCGCCGCGAACAGGATGCAGAACAGAAGGGCAAGTTTAAAGCGTATCTTATTCATCGGCCTCCTCGCGTATGCGATAACCAACGCCCCTCACGCTTTCAATAAGCCCACCGTGTTTACCGAGCTTTTCCCTCAGCCTCTTGACATGCGTATCGACCGTGCGCGTGTCTATATCGGAGTCTAGCCCCCAGACGTCCGTAAGGAGGACTTCGCGCGTCTGGACCCTGCGGCGGCGGGCAACGAGCGTGGCGAGAAGCTTGAATTCCATGAGCGTCAGCTTTACCTGCCTCCCCTTCACCAAGACGATATGCTCCGGGATATTTATCGTCAGGTCTCCAATGGTAAGGATATCCCGCTTCTCCTCTTCCGCCTTGCCGCGGCGCAGGACCGCCTTGACCCTCAGGACAAGCTCGCGAGGGCTAAATGGCTTCGTCATATAGTCGTCTGCGCCGAGTTCAAGGCCGACTATCCTGTCGACCTCCTCCTTCTTGGCGGTCAGCATGATGACAGGGATGGCCTTGAGGCGCGGATCCTGTTTTATGGAACGGCATAATTCAAAACCGTCCATACCGGGGAGCATTATATCAAGTATGATGAGATCGATCTGCGCGCCGTCCAGAGCCTTGAAAGCCCTATCAGCGTCAGCCGCCGTCTCGCAGTCATAACCGGCCTTTTCAAGGTTATACTTGATAAGCTTCGATATGTGCTTGTCGTCCTCGATTATAAGAACCCTTTGCCTTGCCATACAGCCTCCGCTTCCTGTTATATATGATACCACAACACCCTGAAGACTTAAATAGCGATATATCAGCGAAATGGCTTGAATAAAAACGGGTATTTGGCTATAATTTACTGATACCCAATATAACAAAAGGAGTGAAACATGTTGAAATTCTTCAGGAAGAAAAATGTCGCTAAGATGGTCTTCTGGGGACTCATCATATTGATACTGCCGGGGTTCGTCCTTTACGGCGTATATTCGGCCAGTTCAAAGGGCAAGGGGCCGGCCTTCGTCGGCCTCATCGACGGCAACAAGATATCTTTCGAGGATTTCGGCAAGAGCATCGGGAGCATCAGGTGCCAGATACTGCTGAACTATTTCAACCAGCCGCAGATGGCGGAAAATTTCCTCAAGAACAGGCCGTTCGTAGCAAAGGTCGCCTGGGACAGGCTCATCATGCTCAGGGAGGCGCAGAAGCAGAGAGTAAAGGCCGCGGATGACGAGGTGAGGGGTTTCATCCGCTCCCACCCCCTCTTCCTGAAGGACGGCAAGTTCGACGACAAGACCTATGCGCATATCCTGCGCTACAGCTTCGGCCTTGAGCCGCGCTCCTTTGAGGAGATAGTGCGCGACAGCATCATCATCAGGAAGATGGGCGATGCCATGGCAAAGGACGTCTCTATAACCGACGATGAGGTGGCGAGGGCATACCAGGAAGAGTCCGGGAAGTTCAAGCTCGCCTACGTAATGGTCGATCCGAAGGACTTTCTGGACAAGGTCTCTGTGGATGACGAAGAGGTCAAGCAGTATTACGAGAACAACAAGGCGGGCATGATGTTCACTCCGCAGGGCCAGGACAAGAGCGCGGCCCGCCAGGCGTCTTTTGAAGAGGCAAAGGATACGATACGCAAGCTCCTCACCGAGGCCAAGGCGCGCAGGTCCGCTTTCACCGATGCGCAGGAGTCCTATAAAAAGATCGCGGACCTCATGGCCGAGAAGCAATCGTTCGAGGCCGCGGCCCAGAAGCTTGGCCTGAAAGTGTCCGAAACGCCTCTCTTCTCGCGGACCGATTATCTGGAAGGCATGGGCGAGGCGGCCCTATTGGCCGCGGTCGCCGCTTCCCTCGATATCGGCCAGGCCGCGGGCCCCATCGAGACGAGGGGCGGCATAGCGATAGTGAAGCTGTCCGAGATCGAGAAGCCTGACCAGGAAAAGTTCGCGAAGGAGAAGGACGACTTCGCGAGAGCTGTCCTGGAGCGCAAAAGAGGAAGGTTCGTCGAGGACTGGCTGAGGGAAGTGGAAAAGACGACTACCCTCAACGTCAGGCTCGATGACATCGATAAGTACTTCAGGTAGGCCTTATACGTTGCCGATGTAGACGTGCTTGAGCTTTGACTTTGCTATGCGCTCGGCAAGCTTGAGGGTCTCGAGAGGCGTCGGCGGGAGTTTCATCTTGTAGCACGGGAAGTAGCGCGAGAAGTGCAGCGGTGTTTCCGCTCCGCAGTTATTATAGACCCAATCCACCAGGCGCCTCAGGCCCTCCTCAGAATCGTTCAGCGTCGGGATTATAAGGTTCGTAAGCTCTATATGGCAGGCCTTTACCGACCGCTTTATCACATCCAGCACCGGTTGTAATTTGCCCTTGCATATCTTCCTGTAAAAATCCTCGTCGATCGATTTCAGGTCTATGTTCATGGCGCCGATAAGAGGCAGCATCTCCTCCAGCGGCTTCATATTCACGTAGCCGTTCGTTACTAGCACGTTATCGAGCCCCTTTGTTTTTGCCAGCTTCGCCGTCTCAAGGACGAACTCGAACCATATGAACGGCTCGTTATATGTATAGGCGATGCCGAACGACCCTGCGGCCCTTGCCTCCCTCACCGCCTCTTCCGGGGTGATCTCCACTGTCGGCGTGTCAAGCTCCTGCGAGATGTGCCAGTTCTGGCAGAAGTCGCAGTGAAAATTGCAGCCTTTCGTGCCCAATGAAAGGATATACTGGCCGGGGTGGTAGCGGTAGAGGGGTTTCTTTTCGATGGGGTCCAGGGAGATCGATGTGGCCTCGCTGTAGACTTCGGAGTAGAGCGCGCCGCCTTTGTTCACTCGCACGCCGCATGAACCGCGCTTAGACTCAGGGATGACGCATTCGTTCGGGCAGAGGCGGCAATGGACCTTCTTTGAGTCGAGCTTTTCGTAGTAAAGAGCTTCTTTCATGCTCTCCGGCCCTACTTAAGGAATTTTTTCAACTCTTTCATGAACTGGCCGACGTCCCTGAACTGCCTGTAGACGGAGGCAAAACGCACGTATGCTATCTCGTCAAGCTCATGGAGGCTCTTCATGACGAGCTCGCCGATCTCCTTCGAGCGCACCTCCCTGTCATGCGTCTTTCCTATGCTGCGCTCGATATCGTCGGCAAGCTTTTCGATGCGGGCGAAGCTCACGGGCCTCTTCTCGCAGGCCTTCAGCAGGCCGTTCATCAGTTTCTGCCGGTCGAAGTGCTCGCGCCGGCCGTCCTTCTTTATCACCATGAGCGGCACGCGCTCGACGTACTCGTATGTCGTGAAACGGCGGCGGCATTTCAG
>JAFGJL010000020.1 GCA_016929115.1 Candidatus Omnitrophota bacterium
GTGCCGCGCGTTATGCCGTAGATCGCGCCGCGCGCGTTCTGGTTCCAGTAAGGCGCGCCCAAGCCGACGAGCGCCGGCACGAAATATACGCCGCCGTTATCCGGAACGGACTTCGCCAGCCGCTCGGATTCCGGCGCCGTCTTCAATATCTTAAGCCCGTCCCGCAGCCACTGGACGGCGGCGCCCGCGATAAAGACCGAACCCTCTAGCGCATAGGCGGGTCCGCCCGCCGCGCCGCACGCCAGCGTCGTTATGAGCCCGTATTTGGAGACCGGCCTTTTCCTGCCCGTATTCATCAGGACAAAGCATCCGGTGCCGTAAGTATTCTTTATCGTCCCGGGCTCAAAACACGCCTGGCCGAAGAGCGCCGCCTGCTGATCGCCGGCGATACCGCATATCGGTATGCCTGCCGGCAACCTCCCGGTCTTTACCGTCTTGCCGAAAAGACCGGACGAACGCTTGGCTTCAGGAAGGATCGAAGCCGGGATGCCAAAAAGCTTGAGTATATCCCTGTCCCATTCCCGCTTCTCGATATTGAAAAGCATTGTGCGCGAGGCGTTCGTATAATCGGTAGCGTGCGAACGGCCGCCCGTCAGTTTCCAGAGGACCCACGTGTCCGTATTGCCGAAAAGGAGTCTCCCCTTCTTCGCCTTCGCGAGAGCACCCGGCACGTTCTTCAATATCCATTCGGCCTTCGTCGCCGAAAAGTAAGCGTCTATCGTAAGGCCTGTCCTCTTCCTGAAAAAAGAGGCCATACCTTTCCTCCTCAACCCGTCGCACCGCGGCGCCGTCCTCCTGCATTGCCATACGATCGCGTTATGTACGGGCCTTCCGGTATCCTTATCCCAGATGACGGTCGTCTCGCGCTGGTTCGTGATGCCTATGGCGGCTATAGATGAGGGCGGGACTTTTTTAAGCGCCTTCTGGATGGAATCGTAGACGCTTATCCATATGTCGTGAGGGTCATGCTCCACCCATCCAGGTTTCGGGAAATGCTGCGGGAACTCCCGGTATGCGCTCGCCACTTTTCGTCCGCTCTTATCATAAACGACCGCGCGGCTTCCTGTCGTCCCCTGGTCTATCGCTAGAATATATTTCATCGTTCGCCCCTCACTCGTAAGTCGTGATTATAAATTATGAATTATTAGTTATGAATTATGAATGGATGTGTCGCTTCGCGACCTTTATATCTAGGCCCGAAGGGCACCTGAATTCATCATTCATAATTCATCATTCATAATTCATCATTCATAATTAACTTCTATCTCTTATCCACTCGTGCATGTCCTCAAACACTTTCTCTCTCCCCACGTCTATCGAAAGCGCGTGATGCATCTCAGGATAAAGCATGAACTTCTTATCCGCGACTTTCAAACCATTGAACAGCTTCCTGGATGCCGCGGGATTCGATATCAGGTCCGAACCGGCGACCAGGAATAACGCGGGTACGGCAAGCTTCTTCCTTTCCGACGATATGAGCCACCGGGCCACAACGACCTCGAAAAGGAATTTAGATGAAGCGAACCGGCGCTCGCGCTTGTCTTCGTCAAGCTTCTCCTGGTAAGCGGTATCCCGCGTCGCCATCCGGGAACTGAAAGGAAGGTGGAATATCTTTTTGGGGTCGTACAGAAGAGGGATGAATATCTTCAGATAATCGAGGATGCTGAACCTCATTGTGTCCGCCAATGCGGGCGACAGGCAGACAAGCCCGCTGAAAAGGCCGGGACGGCTCAAGGCAACAAGAAAAACGAGAAGCGCCCCTACGCTCTCGCCCGCGACATAGACCCTGGCGCCGGGATGCTCCTCGTCGATAATATGGCGCAACCGGAGGATGTCCTCGATGTAAACGCTAAATGAATCTACGTGGCCTGCCGGCCCCTTGGTCTCGCCGAAGCCGCGAAGCTCGATGGCATATGACGCTACGCCGTTACGCTGGAAGAACTCGGAAAGAGACTGCCATCTGAGGCTGTGGCCACCGAGGCCGTGGACCAAAAGCAGGACTGTTTTCGGGGACGATGAGACCCATTCCCTGTACATGATGCCGGTCTTCGCATCTTGTTTCATTTAAGAAGCGCCGTGCGCCTTCTCAAGCTTCTCCAAAAGCAGGTTGACCTTATTGATAAAGCTCCTCAGCTCATCCTTGTCGCGCACCTTGAGCCGTATGTGAGCGTCGTCGCCCTTCAGCGCCCTGTCGATCTCCTTTTCAAGCCGCGGGATGGGCCCCACTATCCTGTTGGAATAGATGAGGGCTTTTCTCGTGACAAACCACAATGTCACCGGGAGGGCGACGAGCAATACGATGTTCACCCTCTTCATCGCCGGCAAAAGCGTCGCGACGATCGCCTCCGGTATCAGCATCTCGCTGAAGACGGAGTAATACATCAAGTAGTAAAGGCCCATCAACAGCAGGATGAGCGGCACTACCACAAGGCCCATGTATCGAAGCTGCACCGCCTTGTTTACCAGGTATATGCGTCTTTTCATTTTATTTATCATCTTCCGCGCCTCCTTGATCCTTATTCGCTTGTTCAATGGCGATATTGTCAAACGTCGACTCGGCTATAGATCCCGACCCGTCCGCGTCGCACATGATGGCCACCGCGCCGGCGCTCCTGGTGGGCTTACCTCCGAACGCCGCGACATAGTCATCATACATATTGCGCGTCTCGGTGACCCATTCGTCCCCCGGCACCTTGCCGCTTCTTACGACTATCTTCTTCACGTTCTTGCCCGCCGGGCTGTCCAGGATAGTGCCCGGCTCCATGTCTTCGGCCCAGACGTACTCGATGAACTTCGATGACGAAAAGCTCAGGAACGGGAATATGACATAGACCCTGGCCGCGTAGTCGTCCTTCTCCAGCTCGGTCGTCGCGTTTGATATGTCGGGGAACTTGAAGACCCTCCATTGCCACGTCAGGACCGGATACTCGCTGAGCTTGAAGCCTATCCTGTAGTAAAGCGCCGAGCATGCCTTTTCGCTCAGTGCTTGGACATAGCCCTCCTCGCCCTGCTTTAAGAGCGTGTAGTCGACCTGCCCCTTCATGATCATCTTGGACCATTTATCGAGCGCCTTCTCATCGTCAAAGGTGAACTGCTTCAGGTAGACGACGGCCGAATAAGCGGCGACGCAAGCACATAAAATGATCGCTACCACTGCAAGCGTGATCTTATGCGCCCTGTTCATGCTTCCACCCCCTCACTGCGATCCTGTTCTTCATATGAAACGTTCGGCTCCACGGCCTTCCTCAGGTCCGCCCAGAACTTCTTCCGGGAATCCGAATCCGGCTGCGAAAGGGCCGGGAACTCTAAAAACGGGATTTTTATATTTTCTTTAGACAATTCTTCCGATAATATCTCGGCCATGATACCGGTAAGGACCGGGTCGGCCGGATCCGGCTTATCGGCCGGGACGGGCGATTCGGTCTGGTACTTGTTTATCTTATGCTTTCCCCAATGGATGCCGCAGGTCGGGCTGTTCTCCAGGCCCACGAATGCCGCGAGCCGGTAGTTGCTCCTGATGAATTCCTTCGCCATGAGCATGGGTATCTTCAGTAGTTCCTTGCAGTGGTTCCTGAAGAAGATGTTGTCGTATTGCTGGCGACCCTGGGGGTTGCGCATCAGCCCCATCGCGGTCGTTTCCGGGCACGGGTACTGGATGATACCGACGTGTTTTTCCATCAGGTAATCGACGAGCTCACGCGAAAGGGGAAAATTCTGCCCGAGGATGTGGACCCTGCAGTAGGGATTGACAAGGCACTGGGCGATGAGGATGATCCGTTTATCTTTCTTGCTCATAAAAAATGCTATCCTCTAAGGTAGATTATACCTCGAAAATAGCGCATTTGCACATACAAATTCTTATGTTCTGATATCAGGATAGGCGGCGACCAGCTCTTTTATGCAAGAGCGCTCTTCCATCACAAGCTGCTTCACATGCATCCTTCGCCAGCTGTCCGTAAAAAAGTCCTCGAAAGCGCGATAGAAATCTATCTTTTTCCACTCCTGCCCGATGGCATATTTTACGATATCTTCTTCGCTGGAATCGGCAAGCGGCGGGTCCAGGAAAATATTACGGCGTTTCAATTCCCCTTCAAAAAAATCGAGTGACTCCCTGTCAAAAAACAGGATCCTCCATTCCGATAATGTCTTCTCTATTAATTGCGCATGATGGAAAGCTATACGGGCCAATTTGCGGCACAGGTCCTTAGCTTTAGGATCCAGGACCTTTTCGGCAAGTTCGACGTAAAAGCCTTCTACGCGCTTTTCCAGGATAAGGCCCACCTTAAAGATGTGCCTCAAGCGAACCTTGCCGGTACAAAAGATATTGTTATCAGAAAACATACGACGAGTATACACTACATATTTCGTTAAGTCAATACAAAGTAGGCTATCTTTTTTTGCTCTAACACGAGTCTTTTATATCACGTATGTGTGCACTAAGTCTTGGGATTTTTACGGTGTGATTCGCGTTTCAGGATACGCAGGAAGATGTTAACTATATTGGGGTCGAATTGGGTACCGGCACCCTTTTTCAGTATTTTTATAGCGTCCTTCTTCGGATATGCTTCATGATAAGGCCGGACTGAGGTCAACGCCTGATATACGTCCGCGATAGCGATGATGCGCGCCCCTATCGGTATTTCCTGTCCCTTTAAACCGGTGGGATAACCCTTCCCGTCCCATCTTTCGTGATGATGAAGGATGAGCGGTATTATATCGCTCATGAAATGTATCGGCCTTAAGATATCGACCGCGATCTGCGGATGGGCCCTGATCTCTTCGAACTCTTTTTTGGTCAACTTTGACTTTTTGTGCAGGATCTTATCGCTGATGCCGATCTTTCCCAGATCGTGCAATATGGACGCTTGTCTTATATGCTCTATCTGCTCCGGCGCCAGATGCATCATCCTCGCTATCTCCGCGGCGTAACCGGCCATCTTTTCCGCATGCTCGCCGGTATAATGGTCTTTCAGCTCTATGGTCTTCGCGAAGGCGAAGATCGATTCGAACAGGCTTTGCTTTACGCGCTTGGTGAGCTTGTCCAGCTTCTCTTTCATCGCCTTGACATCCGCGGCGCCCTTCAGGGCTCCTTCCGTCGCGCGCGGCCTTTCCGCCCCCATGTCCTCGGGCGAAAATACCATGTTGCCGCCTTCCTCCTTGGCCTTGCCCAGGGCCTTGTCCGCCATATCGACCAGGTCCATGGCCTTCGTTACCCTGTCATCCGGATACGATATCACCGCGATACTCAGTTTCATCTTTATCCTGTGCTTCTTGTTACCGAAATCATACGCGTTCACGACGCTTAAGATCCTTTTCGCCAGAGTCATCGCTCCTGCTGCGCCCGTCCCTGGCGATATTACGATGAACTCCTCCCCTCCGAACCGGATGACGATATCGTACCGCCGCACGGCTTTCGTGAGCTGCGCCGCGAACTGCCTCAGCACCAGGTCGCCGAACTGGTGGCCGTACGCGTCGTTTATCGATTTGAAATAATCTATGTCCATCATGATGACCGACAGCGGCGAATCCTGCCTCTTCGCGCGGGAGAACTCCCTTTCGATGGCTTCTTCGAGATAACGATGGTTGTAAAGGCCGGTGTGCGAATCCTTGACCGTCAGCTGTTTAAGCAAGGCGTTGGATCTCACAAGCTCTGTATTCAACTCAAGGATCTTCTTCTCCGCCTCTTTGCGCTCGGTGATGTCCGTAGCCATGCTGAGCACCATGCGTTTTCCGTTCGGCAGCGTGCCGAAAGGCGCGGAGCTCATATCCCAGATCCTTTTCCCGCCGTCTTTAGCGGTAACGATATACTCGCCCTCTTTCACCCTCTCATCGAGTTTGTACAGCCTGTTAATATCGACCTTCACCGGCCTCATCCTTTCGCCGCAGGTCTTCCCGGCCCAAGCCGAAACCGTCGGGATGTCCTCTCTGGAATAGCCGGTCGATTCCGTCCAGGCCTTGTTCAAGAGCAGCACCTTGCCGTCTTCGGAATATATCATGACCGGGAACGGCGAATAGAATAATGCCTTGCGGAAGCGCAGCTCTACATCCTTCAGCCTCTCTTCGATATACTTGCGCTCTGTTATATCGCGTACGACCGCCAGGAGCCGGTATTTCGGCCCGATCAGGGACCTCCTCAGGTTCACCTCGATCCAGAAGGGCCGGCCCGCCTTGTCTTTAGAGGCCCATTCGAAAAGCTGCTGATCTCCCCGGGAGGCCTTTTCAAAAAAGGAGAGGATGTTCTTTCTGGTATACGGCGGCGGGCCCGGGAAGAGTTCTTCGGCATTAAGGCGCAGGATCTCGTCCTGGGGATAGCAGAACATCTCGCATCCCCTTTGGTTGGCATCGGTTACCTTAAAGGTGTTTATGTCGTGGATGAAGATGCCGTCGTTGGCCTTATCGAAGATGGAGCGGTAATCGGCGTCCGATATTACGGCATTAGGATCATTTGCCAAATCTCGACAATGCCTCCTCTATCTTGCCTTTAAGGTCGTTTATCGCCACCGGCTTGACTATGTAGCCTTCGTTATAAGAGGTCGCCGCCTGCATCTTTGTCTCTTCGTCGCCCTTGGCGGTGAGCATGAGGACCGGGATATCGATCGTCCTCTTGTTCTCTTTAAGGATTTTCAGGACATCGATGCCGTCCATGCCGGGCATCATCACATCGAGGAGTATCAGGTCCGGCTGGTGCGTTTCCGCGGCCCTTATCCCCTCCTTGCCGTTCGTCGCCACGGTCACCTTGTATTCGCTACTCAGCTCCAGGTTCGCTTTCACGAAAAAGCAAAAATCTTTTTCGTCATCCACTATCAGGATCTTCTTCATCCTCTTCCCTCCCTTTTTTGACTTTTTATGGGGCGCATGGGAGAACGACCTTTACGTCCGTACCCTTGCCCTCAACGCTATCCACTATTATCTCACCGCCATAATTATCCATGATAGTCTTCGCTATAAATAATCCCAGCCCCTTGCCCACCGTCCGCTCCTTGGTGGTGAAGAACGGCTCGAATAACTTAGCCATGTTCTCCTGCGGGATACCGGCCCCCGTATCGATTATCTCTATCACGCACGCCGGCCTCCCCTTCAATAACGCGCCGGTTTTTTCCTTATACGTCCTGATGGTTATCTCGCCGCCTTTAGGCGTGGCATCGATGGAATTGATCGCGATATTGAAGATGACCTGATACATCTGATCCCTATCGGCCTCGACGCATATATTTTCTTCGGTCAATTCCGTCTTGAGCCCTATATTTTCCGAAAAGGTCTTGTAGCCCGCCAGGGACGATACTTCGCGCGCCAGGTCATTCAAAGGAACCTTTACTATCTTTACGGGGGAAGGCTTTGCGTATAGCAGGAAAGACTTCAAAATGGAATCGGCTCTCAGCACAGATTCCCTGATCTTCGCGAGGGTTTCCCTGACGGTCTTGTCGGCTTTGGGTAATTTTGTCTCCAGGAACTCCGCCCCGCCGAGGATTATACCCAGCGGGTTCTTGACCTCGTGCGCGATACCCGTCGCGAACCTGCCGAGCGCCGCTATCTTCGTCGATATGATCAGCTCCTGCTGCGTCTCTTTCAGTTCCGCGTATGCCTTCTTCAGCGCCTCCTCCGCGGCTTTTCGCTCGGTGATGTCCCAGAAAATGCCTAATATGCCGGTGATTTCACCGCGCTCATCCCTGATGGGCACCTTGACCGTCTGAACAATGCGTTCTTTGCCCTCCTGAATATACTTCTCTTCGATGTTTTCTGTTTTTCCGGATTCAACGCATCTTTTATCGTCCGTCCTGTATTTTTCGGCCAATTCTTTGGGATAAAAGTCATAATCCATCTTTCCGGCGATCTCATCCGGCGAGATATTTAGATCCCGGGCATAATTCTTATTACAAGATATATAAACTGAATTCCTGTCTTTAAGGAATATCTTCTGCGGAAGGTTCTCGGTCAGTATCCTGAATTTGGTCTCATTTTTACGTAGCTCTTCCGTCACCTTCCCAAGCTCTTCTATACGCTTTTTGAGAAGCTTGATCTCTTCAAGTAGCTGCATTTGGTTCTTTTCTGTCATTTTTTCCTTATTCCGCTATCGGAAGGACGACCTTGACGCTGGTGCCTTTGCCCTCTGCGCTTTCCATTATCATTTTGCCTTTATGGGTATCCACGATGGCTTTGGCTATAAAAAGCCCGAGGCCGGTCCCGGCCGTCCGCTCCTTTGTGGTGAAGAAAGGCTCAAAAAGTTTAGTCAGATTCTCCTGCGGGATACCGGCGCCTGTGTCTATTATCTCTATTGCGCATGCCGGCCTTCCCTGCAACAACGAACCTTCCTTGTCTCTATATGTCTTGAGCACTATCTCCCCGTTTTTAGGCGTCGCCTCGATAGCGTTTATCGCGATATTGAAGATGGCCTGGTGCAACTGGTTCCTGTCCACCTCAACGCCCATATCCTCTTCGGACAGTTCGACCTTCAGGCTTATATTGGCCGAAGAGGTCCTGTATTTTACCAACGACAATATGTCATGCGCAATATCGTTGGCTTGAACGATCGCCAATTTCAGTTTCGAGGGCTTTGCGTATTGCAATAGGGACTGGACAACGGCATTCGCCCTCTGCACCGACTCCTTTATCTTTGTCAGGGCCTCCTTCTCTGTCCTGCCGGCCTTTGACAGTTTCGCCTCAAGGAATTCCGCGCCTCCGAGGATGACGCCGAGAGGGTTCTTCACCTCGTGCGCGATGCCTGCCGAGAACCTGCCCAGGGCGGACATCTTCTCCGCCTGGATAAGCTCGTTCTGCGTTCTTGTCAGCTTCTTATACGCCCTCTTAAGGTCATCCTCTGTCCGTTTGCGCTCGATCATCCCGGCAAGCGCGTTGGCTACCAGGATGAGGAAATCCTCATCATTCGGGTTATATTGATATCCTTCCTTTATATAAAGGTTGATCACGCTGAGAACTTTGTCCCCGAAGACGACCGGTACGCAGTAATGGCCGTGCGGGATAATGCCTTCGTAGCGGATAGAGTGGCGTTCGTCCACTGCGCAGGTGAACTGCACCTTCCGGGTGGCCGCCGCAAGGCCGCAGATACATTTGCCGAACGGCACTTTGGCGCATGAATTCACTACCACCTCGGAAAGGCCTTTCTGCGCCTTCATCACCAGTACGCCGGGCTCGTCTTCCACCAGGAATATCGCGCCCTTCGACTGCACGGAAAGCCACGGGACGGAAAGGAGAAGCTCAAGCACGCGGCTCACGAATTTCTCTACGGGTATATCCAGGAGCGACTGGTAGAGGAGAGTGCTTATCATGCTCTGGGTATTGTAGTTGTTCCGCAACTCCTCTTCCGCCTTCTTGCGCTCGGTGATGTCCTCTCCGGAACTGAGCACAGCGGTCACCTTTCCCTCGTCATCACGCAACACGGCATTATACCACCCCACGAGCCGCTCTTCACCGCCCGCCGTCTTGACCATATTCTCTTCATACCCGAACAGGCCGGCTTCTTCGTGCATCAGCCTGAAAAAGATCTTCTCGACTTCCGCCCTACTGCTTTCCGGGATAAAATTATCGAACCAGTTCTTGCCGACGATATAATCCCTTTCATAACCCAATATATCGCACCCTTTCTGATTGATAAGCGCGACCTTGCCATCCGTATCGAGCGCAAGCATCATGACGCCGGCGGTCTCCAGGTATGTCTGCGCACGTTTTTTTTCATGCCGCAGCTCATCCTCCATATTTTTTCGCGCGGTGATGTCCCTTACGATATGCACGGCGCCCATCACATTGCCGGAGGCGTCCAGCATCGGATCCACAATGACCTCCACCCATATATCCTTTTCGGGTAGATACGCTTCCGCATCTTCATAGCGCCTGCTCTTCAATGCTTGACGCAGCGGACAAAAGTCCGGCGGGGAGCCTGCCCCATGCACGAGCTCAAAACATCGTTTTCCTATTATTTCGCCAAAAGGTTTCTTAAGAAATTCAACTGTAGCTTTATTGGCCTTTAAGACCTTATAATCATTGTCTATAAGCATGATGGAGTCGCTTATCGTATCGAATGTCGCACGCCACTCTTCCGCGGCCTTTATCAGCGCCTCCTCCGCCTTCTTGCGCTCGGTGATGGCCCTGAAATATAGATTTACATACCCGGCCTCTTTTAGGGGCGCGATCACAACGGAAAAGGTTTTCCCTTCTTCTTCTTCTTCTTCTTCTTCTTCTTCTTCTTCTTCTTCTTCTGACGGCACCATTCCGGTTTCAAGCTTCTTCTGGACCCGGCGGCGCCATCTCTCGGGCGCCTTACCGCCGATCTTTGTACCCCATTTGGCGAGTAACCACAGTCCTTTTTCGTTGCTATACAGGATCGTGCCATCTTCGGCTATGCGCATGACAGGATTGGGATTTTGTGACGGAAATTTTGCGAGACTTGCTATTTCTTCCTCCGCCTTCTTGCGCTCGGTGATATCGCGGCCGGTGCTGAGGATCAATCTCTGGCCGCTCCACGTTATCCACTCAGTGTTAATAAGCGCGAAAATTATAGTCCCGTCCTTTCTCTTGAGCTGGACCTCAAAATCGCGGACCTTGCCTTTTTCCTGCAGAACAGCGATCATGCGTTTCCGGTCTCCGGGATCAGTATACAGATCGCTCATATTAATTGACGCGAACTCCTGACGGGTATAACCAAGCATATCGCTGATGGCATGGTTGCTTGAGATCAGCTTGCCTTCCGGCGTCGTAATGGTGATGGTAACGGGCATTGCTTCGAACAATGTCCTGTACCGCTCTTCGCTCTCCCGCAGCGCTTTCTCCGCCTTCTTGCGCTCGGTGATGTCGCGTTCGGTGGAAGCAATGCCGACTGGCTTGCCATCATCGTCCAATATTTTCGTCACAGTCAACCAGACATCCAAAAGGCGCTTGTCTTTGGTAACCCGCTGGGTCTCAAGTGAGGTGATTTTTTCGCCCGCTACCAGCCGCCGGGTAAAATCCTTCTGCTCTGCCACTTTTTCAGGGTGCGTGAGGTGCGCAATATTCATCTCGAGCGCCTCTTTTTCGCTATAGCCATACATCAGCTCAGCGCCGCGGTTCCATGCGGTTATATTCCCTTCAAAATCCTGGATCGTGATAGCGTCGTTTGAGTCGAGAACCACAGTCGCTAGTCGCCTTATCTGCTTATCCTGCTGCTGCTGCTGCTGCTGCTGCTGCTGCTGCTGCTTGCGCTCGCTATCCAGCTTCTCAAGCTCAAGTATCCGCTGTTGCAGGAGCTTTATCTCGGCAGCTAGCTCTTCTTTTGATCTATCGTTTTGTGCCATAGCTTTCTTTCGTCGTTCGGTTCTCGTCGCTCGGGACTCGTTGCTCGTTAGACCTTTTACGAGCGATGAGCGACGCTTCACTATCCTTTTTCCACTCACAACTGACACAAAATCCAACCAAATAAAAAAGCAACCCCCCTTCCTTCAGAGAGTTGCCTAAGCAATACGGATCCGCTTGCCTCATGTACTGCCCTGCTCCTTCTAAACTGCCCTTAAATTATAGATTATTATGAGGCATATGTCAATGGGGGATGCTTAGCTGGGAGTTGGGAAAATTAATTTCAACCGCCTTGTTTAATGAGCGCGCAATATTAGTAAGCG
This sequence comes from Candidatus Omnitrophota bacterium, assembly GCA_016929115.1. Classification (GTDB taxonomy): domain Bacteria; phylum Omnitrophota; class Gorgyraeia; order 2-01-FULL-45-10; family 2-01-FULL-45-10; genus JAFGJL01. The sequence continues at coordinate 11,604 of JAFGJL010000020.1, forward strand.
TAATCAAAGAGATATTCTCTCCGCCCTTTTCAATACGGGAGATCAATTGCTGGGAAACCCCTATTTTTTTGGCCAGTTTTTTTTGAGATAGCCCCTGCTCGCGCCTTATAGCAGCTATCTTCTTTCCTATAACTTCACAAAAAGGTTCCTTTGCAGGCGCCGCTTGCCTGAAAACCACCCCTTCTTTACGGTATCTATCCGCCAGTTTTTCATAGATAGCCTGCCAGAAGATAATACGCGGCTCACTCCATTTGTCCTGGCGCATCTTTCTTTTGATCCCGGCCCAGTTCTTACAAAAGATAACGGGGTCGATATAGTTTTTAAATACTTCATTAGGTTCGTTTTTACGGGACAGGAGAAGGGCTGCCATAGTGAAAAAGGCTCCGGTGCCGGGCTTTTTCAAGGCCTTCTTCGCTTCGCTATCCGTTATCTTCCTGTCCCACAGCCAGTTGTCTTTCATAATTCGCCTATCTCGTATTCAAGGATCTTATCGATCTCTTTCTTGAAATGCTTCTCCATCGCCTTGCAATCTATCGCCTTATCCGTATCAAGCATGAGGACGCCGTCCATCATCGCCATCCTGTTATATGTCCGGAACCATTTGACAATGGCCTCCATTACCGTGCGGTTACAATGCTTGATGACGAATTTGGACAATGGTATGAACGTGTGCGACAAAAAATATACGTCATAGAAATCTTTAGCGTCTGCCCTTCCTCCTATAAATTGATACCGTCCCGCTTCATCAAGGATCTTGATCATGCCGGCTAGCGCGTAAATCTTTCGCAGATATATATCTTCAAGCGATAATATACGTACCCCGTCAACCATCTTCGTTTTCTTCAGAAGCTCTACGGTATCTTCCACAAAATCTATCTTCATGGCGTCGGACGGCGTAAAATGTATATTATACACCGCCATTTTCGCGGTCCTTTCTTCGAGAGCCTGGCCCTTAAGGCTGATCTTCTTTTTTAACGCGCTTTCAAGGTATTTCACTATCCGCTCTATGTCTGAATAGACGAACTTGGATGTAAAAAAATCCAGGTCGACCGACAACCTGTGATGAAAATAGAACATGCTTAGCGCCGTCCCTCCGGCAAGGTAAAAAGAGCCTATCTTCCCCGAAAGGGCCGTCAATACTTCCTGTTGATACTTCTCTATCTTCTTCATGCTATAAAGTATACAACATAAAAGTTGTATTGTCAAATTAAATACAACTTATAAGTTGTATTATTTCGCCCTATCTGCGTTCGATCTGCGTATAATCGGGAACCGGGTCCTAACACAATATGTCAATATTGAATGCTATACCTGCTTCCGCCCATAATCCCGTCTATGATACCCAGCAGGGCATCCAACCTGAACGGCTTTGATATATACGATATGGCGCCCATTTCCATGCCTGCAGCTACATCTCCCATCCCTGAACGGGCGGTCAGCATTATGATAGGGATATTTCTGTACTCGTATTCATTCCTGAGCATGTTGCAGACCCTGTATCCATCTATCTTCGGCAGCATTATGTCGAGGATTATGAGGTCCGGTTTTTCCTTGCGGACCTTATCGATGGCCGCCTCGCCATCATACGCGGCATCCGCCTCATATCCGTGAGTTTCCAGATTGAGCTTCAGAAACTGCGCAAAGTCCTTCTCATCGTCAACCAGCAGTATCTTCTTAGACATGTTCTTCTCGCCTCCTTCAGGCTATTTAAGCTTACCTCACGCCGGCTGTGTTTCCCGAATATTCCTTTCCCGCATCCAGAAAAGCTATCGATTCCATGTCCGGGTAGAACTTCCGGATAGCGCCCCTGATATCCCTCTGTCCTGTGCGCTGCAGCTCCTTATTGGAGAGGAAGCTGTAGGTCCCGTCTTTATCTTTCCATATGCATATCGCATGGCGGATGTTCAGGCCCTGGAACTTTATTATCACGACATTGCTATCTATGCCCAGATCCGACAGGACGAGGGAGGCGAGAGTGGCGAGATCGTCGCAATCCCCGCTTTTCAGCCGCAGGGTCTCGGAAGCCGATTGCGGCCTGTCGGGTATCTTTATCCTGTACTGGAATTCCGACGTAAACCATTCGGCTATCTGTTCGGGCGTCCTGACCGAGCTGGGAACCCCTCCCATGTCCTGGGCCAGGCAGGAACCCGCTAAAAACCACGCCGTCATTATGGTAACCAGCACTAACCTTTTCATCTCGCTCACCCTCTCTAATCCCACTACAAGCATACACTTCAGGCGTTAATTCGAGATTAGCTTCGGGTTAAGTTTCGGTTAATTCTTGGGGGCCTTTAATAAAATAGGGACTGTCCCCAGCGTACCTATAGCGCATAGGCAGGGACTGTCCCTATTTTTGGGATAAAAAGAATGTGCGGGAAAGTGCGTTGGAATCTATTCTTCCGTCTCTTCTACCTTATATCCGGCTCCTGTCACGTTCTTGATGAACTTCTTCGCCTTTCCGAGCTTTTCCCTGAGGTGCCGGATATGGACATCGACGGTCCTGTCCGTCACGACCTTATCCTCCCCCCACAGGTAGTCGAGTATCTCGGTCCGCGAGAATACGCGCGTCTTCCTTGAGGCGAGCAGCTGCAATATGAGGAATTCGGCGTTCGTCAATTCCACCTTCTTGCCGTCTGCGAGGACCTCGCGGCTCTTCGGGTCTATCGTGACCTTGCCGCCTATGGTTATCCTGTCCTCTCCGCCTGCCGGCCCCAGCCTCCTCAGGACCGCCCGTATCCTGGCATCCAGCTCGTTCGCGGAAAAAGGCTTAACGATGTAATCGTCGGCCCCCATGTCCAGGCAGGATACCTTATCGGTATCGTCATGTTTCGCGGAGACTATTATTATAGGTATGGCGGAGAACCTCTCTTTTTCCTTCAGGGCCTTGCATATCTTGAACCCGCTTGCGCCGGGCATCATGAGGTCCAGTAAAATAAGGTCGGGCTTCACCTTTCCGACCTTCTCGATGGCCTTCTCCCCGTCACCCTCGGTGTAGACCTCATACTTACCGGTCTCCTCAAGGTTGGATTTAAGCAGCTTCGAGAAATCTCTTTCGTCATCGACGATCAGTATCTTCTTCTTGACCATGACGCTCCCTTCGCTTAAAACCGCACGTTCAGACTCCGGGCCAGCACTTCGTTTATCTTGGACTTAAGGTCCGCGGCGTTGACCGGCTTGACGATATAATCCTCGTTGTAGAGGCCGAGCGCCCTCGCCTTGGCCTCGTCGGTCCCGACGGCGGTGAGCATGACGACCGGTACGGAAGCGGTCTCTGTGCGTTTTTTCAGGTCCTTCAGGACCTCGAACCCGCTCATATCCGGCATCAGGATATCCAGAAGGATGAGGTGGGGCCTGGCGCGTATCGCGGCCGATAGGCCATCGGGGCCATTTGCCGCTACGATGACCTTAAAATGGCCGCCGACCTCCAGGTTCTCCTTTACGAAGAAGCAGAAGTCCTTCTCGTCGTCGATTATCAATATCTTCTTTGCCGGCCCTTTCCCGCTGATACCCGTGATAGCGTTCAGCCATTCCGGTTTCGAATAGATAAGGAAGGCCGAGGCAGCGATCCCCAGGAATATGCCCGTAATATAGGTGAAGGCCTCGTCGGTAGTGGCGATGACGCCGGTGACCTTTTCCCTGATGATGAAAAGGCCCAGCACAATAACGGAGAGCGCGATGGTGAGCGCGAAGAGCCCATGGCGGGAAGAGCCGAACTTTTTCATCAGCGGGTAGGCAATGGCCGTCCAGCCCACCGGCACAAGGAACGCTATAACCAGCTTCACGAATAAGCTTACATATTCTTCTATCGGCATATGCGCCCCCTTTATAAAAGATGCCTCTTTACCTTATCCAATAACTCTTCAAGGTCGAACGGCTTTTTAACATAATCGTTCACGTTGGCGGCCTTGATCGCTAAGCTGATATCCTCGCCGCTACTGGCGGAGAGCAAGATGATAGGCGTATCTTTCAACTCTTTGTCGGCCCTTATCTTCTTGCTTATCTCCAGCCCGTCCATGTCAGGCAGGCGGTAATCGAGCAATATGAGATCCGGCTTTCCGGCCTTTACGAGTTCGAGCGCTTCCCTGCCGGTAGCTGCAGATATGATCTCGTATCCCAGCTTCTTTAACCTGAAGACGACGACTTTAAGTATGTCCGGCTCGTCGTCGACGACTAATATGCGTTTCGCCATGTCACGCTCCTTGCACTTCCTGCTTCAACAACAAGCGCATCTTAGACAACAGGTCCTTCAGCTGGAACGGCTTTGAGATGGACGAAAGGGCTGAATCCTCCCGCTTGTCCTCCAGCTTGCCCAGCTCTTCGGCGTAGCCCGACATCGCCAGGATAGGTATCGTCGCAGTCTCTTTATTAGTCCTGAGCCGTCCTATTATCTCGTAGCCGTTTATGTCTTTCAGCCGCATATCCAATACCAATATATCCGGCTTATCCTTCCGGATCATGTCCATCGCGTTCAAGCCGCTTTCCGAACACGCCACTTCGTACCCCTCGCCTTCAAGTGATCCTTTATAGATATCGAGGATGTCCCTCTCATCATCCACCAAAAGGACCTTATATCTCGTCCTTACCGGTAATCTAAATTTAAAATCTGAGCCCTTACCGTATTCGGACTCGACCCATATCTCGCCCCCGTGCTCTTGGATGATCTTTTTGGATATCGCGAGCCCGAGGCCCGAGCTGCCTTTCCTTTCTACGTGAGCCGTCTCCAGCTGAGAGAAGCCCTGGAAAAGCTTCGGTATATCTTCCTTCTTTATGCCCATTCCCGTATCCCTGACCGAGACCTGTATGGAGTCACCGTCCCTGGCTGTTGTTACCACAACTCCGCCCTTATCGGTGAATTTAACGGCATTATTGATCATGTTTATGAGGACCTGCGTGATCTTGTCCTTATCGCAGATCATCTTTGGCAGGCCGGGCGCCAGGCGCGCCTCAAGCGATAAGTTTTTGTTTTTGGCGATAGGCAGCATGATCTTCACGACCTCGTCTATCAATGCGTTTACATCCGTCTCCTGCATACGGAAGGTCGTCCTGCCGGCCTCCAATCTCTGATAATCCAGGACATCGTTTATGAGACGGGACAAGCGGTCGACATTCCTCTTCGCCAGGTCCAGGAAGTCCCTCTGGTCGTCATTTATCCCGCCCGCCGAACCGTCCAGGACTATGCCGATGCCCTCCTTTATGGCCGTCATAGGGGTCCTTAGCTCATGAGAGACCATAGAGACGAAATGGCCCTTAACCTCCATCGCCTCCTTAAGCTTTGCTTCCATCCTTTTATGCTCGGTTATATCCCGGACCGTCGCCTGTAAGATCTGCTTACCCTCGAGTTCCATGCGGGTCAACAGGACGGTAGCAAAGAAATCCTCTCCGTTCAGGCGCTTATGCGTCCACTCAAAGAAGTTGAACCCTTTCTCCATCGCCGTCTCGATCATCCTCTTGGCCTTGGCGGAAGAAAGCATTCCGTCTGGCTGGTGTTCGGGGGACAGCTGCCAGGGCCCCATGGAGGTGAACTCTTTTTCGTCTTTCGCGCCAAATAGCTCGATCGTAGCGGGGTTGCCGGCTGTGAAACGCCAGTCCGGGGGCTCAAGGGTCATGATAGCGTCACGCGAGGATGTGTAGAGGGTTTTATATTTTTCCTCGCTCTGAATAAGGGCCTGTTCCAGGCCCTTGCGCTGCGCGATCTCTTCGTTAAGTCTATCGATCGATGTCGTGCTGCTCCTGAGGTTTTCCGTCATCTTGTTAAACGCGTCGGCCAGGCCCTCAAGCTCATCGCCAGTCTTTATCTCTGCCGAGTAATCCAGCTCCCCCTTGCCGATATGTTCTGTGGCTTCATGAAGTTTCTTTATAGGTTTTACGAATATGCCGCCAAAAATAAACGCTACGGGGAATAATATCGCGATAGCGATGCCTGAGCTCAGGAGCAGCTTGCTAAATAGCTTATTTAGCGGCAGAAAGACATCATCGACATCTTCATCTATAAATACCCTCCAGACGATCCCCTCGTTCAACAGAAAGGAATTATTAACGACAGCAAACGATACGAACATATTTTTTTTGTGGCCATGAGGTTTTTTTAATATTCCCCACTTTTTTGGATCGGCCACCAGCCGCTCATATTCCTTCTCGCCGCATAATCTCTCGCTCAAAGGTTTTATTCCGGCATGGAAGACGATAAGACCCTTATTATCAACCAAAACAGCATGGCCTGTCCTGCCCAGATCAAAATCCATCATAGGCGCGAACAAAACCTCAACCCTCAGGACCGCCTTACACACGCCTATCACTTCCCCCTTTTTATCCCTTATGGGGACCGCTACCGGCAACGACATTATGCCGGATGATTCATCGTATTCGACATTATCGATATAAACGGCTCCCTTGCCGCAGTTATAAGCCTCCTGCCACCACCCTTCGTCCGCCTGATAAAAGTCGCTGGTTTTGCCTGACGCCGCTACCAGCCCACCCCACTTATCGGTCGTGAATATCTCGGCTATGCTCTTATCGTTTGATGTGTATTGCCTCAGCCTTTGCGCGCTCCTGTTCTGCAGGCACTGAGCAATTAAATCGCTGTCCGGCTTGGCCTCAGCCCAATTTTTGTCCATCTCTGAAAAATACTCTTTTATGTAGTCCCCATCTTTGTCTTTATACCTTGTTTCGCCTTCCAATACGGCTTCGGCATATATTGGATTCGCTGCGTGTGTGGTTACATTTTCTATAGCCTTTTCCAATAATCCCGAGACGTTGAACGCCAGATTTTCCGCCATCTTTGAATAATCATTCCCTATGGTGTTGAGGAAAAGCCTGTAATTAAAGAAATACCCGGCACCAACGCCGATAAACATGATTATAAACGTCGTGAAACAGATGAAAAGCGTGATCTTACGCCTTATCCCTGTTTTGCGACTTGTTGGCCGAGGTTTTCTTGGAGTAATTTTCATTTTGTGCCCTTTGCCCTGCTTAATAGGACTGATACCTTTCTATGGCAGGGGGCCCGCCCCTGACGTCGCACCATATCTCAGATACATCTCCGGCATGCTTTTTCGGGTCAGGGCAGCAGAATATCTTCCTGCCGCCTGCTTCTTTCATGATATATGCCTCGCCAGTCGCCGGGCATGTATACGGCTTTGCGTCTTTCCTGTCCCGGTAGAGCTCTTCCATGGACACGGGAAAGGTCTTGTACTTCGCGTAATAGTTATCCATGGCCTTCCGTATATCCCAGAGGCGGCCTATGCACTCTTCTATCTTATTATCGGTAACAAACCTGCGGCCGATAGCCCAGTACACCTTCTTTTCGAATACGCCGGACCCTTGCATAAACCTGACTGAAAAAAATATGACCGCTCCGACGCCGGCTGCGAATAACAGCGCCCTTAAGGCAAAAGACGCGCCTCCGGCCAGCGCCTCTGAGCGGCGCGCCTTCTCTTTTTGCCGCGCTTTCGATTCCTCGCGGGCCTCATAGTCCGAAAGTATCTTCTTGAGCGACTCTTCCCTGTCGATATTATTTTCCGGTCCCACTCTTCTGGGCCTCTCTCCTTAACAGCATCTTTATCCTTGCCAGGAGCTTATCCTTGTCGAAGGGCTTGGTCATATAGTCGTCCGCGCCCGCGTCAAGCCCTTCCAGCTCGCCCTCCTTATCCTTCCTGGCCGTCAGCATAAGAATAGGGACGGTAGCCGTCTCCAGCCGTGACCTCAGCATCTTGGTCGCGTCAAAGCCGCTTAAGATGGGCATCATGACGTCCATCACTATCAGGTCCGGCCTGTCGCGGAACGCGAACTCGACCGCCTCTTTGCCGTTCCTCGCCATGATGACCTCGTAGCCGGCGCTATTCAGGCGCATGCCGAGGACTTTCAGGATATCCTCTTCGTCGTCAGCGACCAGTATCTTTATAGATCCGGGAGAGGCTGCGGGCGGCGGGGCGGCCGGCTCGGCGGACGGTGCCGGTGCGGCGATGGCCTCTTTTGGAGGAGCCTCCTTGCCGATGCCTGCCACCTTGGCCACCTCCTCCAGCGTCGTTATGCCCAGCATCGCCTTTTCGATGCCGGCCTCGGCAAGAGAGCGGAACCCGTCTTTCTTCGCCTCTTCGAGGATCTCCCCTTCGCTCGCTTTGCGCGTGATGAGCTCCCTGATCTTATCGGTTATCTTCAGAAGTTCTATTATCGCGACCCTATTGAAATAACCGGTGAAGGCGCATTTTTCGCACCCCTTACCCTTATAGAATTTTTTTGTCTCCCGGCTCCCGATCAGCCCGGCAAAATCGTCCAGAAGCTTCTTGTCGGGGACATATTCTTCTTTGCATTGCGGGCAGATGACCCTCACAAGCCGCTGGGCGATGATAACTATGAGGGATGACGCGATAAGGTAGGGCTCGAGGCCTATATCCATGAGCCGGGTTATCGTCGCGACGGCATTGTTGGTGTGGAGCGTGGAAAATACCAGATGCCCCGTCTGGGAGGACCTGAACGCTATATCGGCCGTCTCCCTGTCCCTTATCTCGCCGACCAGTATCACGTTGGGGTCCTGTCGTAATATGCTGCGAAGCCCCGTAGCGAACGTAACGTCCTTGAAAGGGTTCGTCTGGATCTGGTTCAGGCCATCTATCAGGTATTCGATAGGGTCCTCTATGGTGATGATATTCTTCTTTTCGCTTTTTATATGATTGAGGGTGGCATACAATGTGGAGGTCTTGCCTGAGCCTGTGGGGCCTGTCACCAGTATCATGCCCTGCGGCCGGACTATCGCCTCCTTATATATCTGCAGTTCCTTGGGCGGAAAGCCTATCTGTTCGAGCCTAAGCCCGGCCTTGCCGGTCCCCAATAACCGCAGGACCACCTTCTCCCCGTGGAAGGCCGGTATTATCGATATCCTCAGGTCGGTCTTTACGCCATTGGCCGTTATCCTGGTCCTGCCGTCCTGCGGCTTCCTGATCTCGGCTATATCCAGGTCCGCCATTATCTTTATGCGCGCCACGAGCCGCGACTGCATCTTTTTGGGGACCTTCATGATGTTCTTGAGGTCCCCGTCGATCCTGTAGCGGACCTCCACAAAATCTTCCTGCGGCTCGACATGGATATCGCTCGCCCTGGACTTGATGGCATCGCTCAATATGAGGTTGATGAGCTTTACGATCGGCGATCCGCCCTCTTTCAGCTCATCGATGCCTACGGCGTGGCCGACGGTCTCACTCTCCCTGGCCAAGCCTACCTTGGTATCGTCCACTATATTCTTGAGAAGATCGTAGAGCGCATCGTCCGACTGGTATAACTTCGCGATCCATTCGCTTATCTGGCTCTTGGGGCTCAGGATGCGCTTGACCGGCAGGCCGGCAATGAAACCTATATCATCGATAGCAATCATGTCCTGGGGGTCGCTCATGGCCAATACGAGGCTGCCGCCCTCTATCCGTAAGGGGCATACGCCGTAGCGCCGCGCCTTTTCGTAAGGGATTTTCTTTACCGCCTCGGGTTCTGTCCGCTCCTTATCGAGGTCCGCGATCGGCATATTGAACGTCTTCGACGCCGTCTTGATCACGTCCTCTTCCTTGACAAACCCCATCTCTATGAGCAGTTCCTGGATGGGCCTCTTCGCGCCTGCCTGCTTCTGGCGGGCATCATCAATCTGTTCGTTCGTTACCAACCCTTCTTTTACAAGCGCAGCTATCAGGTTCATGATCTAATGTCCTATTTTTTCGATTTTTGCTCTTTTTTGGCGTCCGAAGCGGCTTTCGCCTCCTCGCTCTTTCCCTTGGATTTATCGGTCTCGACCGCCGGCTCTTCTTCTGCCGGTTCCGCCTGAGTATGGACGGAGCAGCCAAGCAGGAGCTCGTAGCTTGAGTCGACCTGGCCGGAAGCCTCCCACGCATAAACGCCCCCGGAAGGACATGAGGGTATGGATTTAAGGTAGCCGCTGTCCACCAGGTCCTGCAGCACGGCCGAATGGGTGCCCTTGTCGAAAAAATATCTCTGTTCGGATTGCTCGATGATATTGCGGTTTTGAAGGCAGGCGTTCCTGGAAGCCGTCTCTTTTGACTTGAAGAACCTGGGCAAGGCAAGGCCGGCAAATATCATGGCGAGTATCGCCGCGACAGTGATCATCTCGACTATCGTAAACCCGTTTCTCTCTTTATGGTACATTGCGTTTACCTTTTTCGCCTATAAAAACAAAGCCGCCATCCGATTTACTGCAGGATGGCGGCAAAATTGAATTTCAGAAAACACGTCCTTCAGAAAATCGTGGTATCTCTGAAATAGCCTTATGTCGAACTTAAGCTACTCGTATTGATTATACCTTCCTCTTTTAAAAAAGCAATTTTTTATTTCATCTCTTACATGCTGACCTGAGGATAGGCGGCGACGAGGTCCCTCATGCAACCCCGCTCCTCGGTCACCAGCTGCTGGATGTACATCCTTCGCCAGCTATCCGAGAAAGCATTTTCAAAAGCGCGGTAGAAATCGACCATTTCCCTCTCTTGATGTATGGCATATTCGGCTATATCCTCTTCAGTGGCATCCGCAAGCGGAGGATCCTTAAAAATGCCACGGCGCTTCAATTCCTGGCCGTAAAAATCCATGGACTCTTTGTTGAGCGATAAGGACTTCCACCCCGACAATATTGCCTCGATCAACTGCACATGGCGGCGCTCGAGCCGGGCCAGGTTGCGGCTCAGGGCTTTTGCGGCCGGGTCCAGGACTTTCTCAGCGAGAGCATTGTAAAAGGCCTCTCCCTGCTTTCCTATCATCAGGCCCACTTCAAAGATATGTCTTAAATGAACTCTGCCGTTAAACATCTTACTCACCTCCCATTAGAAACTCTTGTAGATACCCCAGCAAAAACTGTAGACCTTGATCGCCAGTGAAGCGATGGGATTGGAATACGATTCTTTCATTGCGTCTGTAATGGCCCCGTCGAAATCACGGAATGTGCTGTGGTTGACCCTGTTGGTGACCTCTCCCAATACCACCATGGAGCAGAATGCGGCAACGAAAAAGCCTGTTATAAAACCTGTCATTAATTTTCTCATTTTTAGCCCCTCCCCTTTATCCACTACAAGCATACCTTATCGTGATTAATTCGAGATTAACTCCCTGTTAAGTTTCAGTTAATTCTAGAAACGCTTTCCAATCACATCGGGAAACTGTACCCCCCTACTCCTTGCCCTGCAAAAATTTTCAAAAATTTTGCAACAATTTAGGCGTTTTTTACGTCTTTATATATAGAGGCAAGTATATAAGAAAAAGGAGAGCGTATGCCTATAAAAACACGGATTCTAGTCGATAATGTCTTCTACCATATTATGACAAGGGGAAATCAAAAGCAGGAGGTGTTTAGAGAGGAGAGTGACTATGAGGAATACCTTATAAGAATTAAGAGATATAAGAGGAGATATAACTTCAAGCTTTATGGATTTTGTCTTATGCCTAACCACGTTCACCTAATCGGGGAGATCGGCAAGAAGGAAGACCTGTCAAAATTCATGCAGGGAATAAACCGGTCATATACTGAACACTTCAACAATAAATATGACAAGGTGGGCCATTTATGGCAAGGCAGGTTTAAGAGCAAGCTGATAGTAAGAGATCCATACGCTATTAACTGCATCAATTATATTGAATCAAACCCTGTAAGGGCAGGAATAGCGGACAATCCCCATGATTACAGATGGTCTAGCTACAAAGAAAGAGTTTTGAGCTTAATGGAGATGGGCGAAATCTTGGATATGTTAAAACTATAGGGGTACACTTTCCCGAATAGATTCAAAAGCGTTTCTCGATGTAATCAGAAAGCGTTTCGGGTTGACCCTTTGAAAATTCAAAAGCCCGACATTTTGTGTGTCGGGCTTTTGAATTTAATGGCGTCCCTGGCCTGATTCGAACAGGCGACCTATGTAAAGATGGCGCGCCTGGGCCGAATCGAACGGCCAGCCCCATGCTTAGAAGGCATGTGCTCTTTCCAATTGAGCTACAGGCGCGCTATATTTCAAACTGGTCGGGGCGGACAGATTTGAACTGTCGACCCCCTGGTCCCAAACCAGGTGCGCTAGCCAGCTGCGCTACGCCCCGACAGGTATTTTCTTAAGAACGCTCGCGCTTTCTTGAGCGCCTTGGAGCGGTGGCTCATCCTGTCTTTCGCCTTGAGCCCCAGCTCGCCGAATGTCTTATTATATTTAGGCATTAGAAATACCGAGTCATACCCGAACCCGTGCCTACCCCGTATCGAAAAAGCGATTAGCCCCTTGCAAACTTCCTCTATAACCTTTACAACCTTGCCCTTGTCCGCTATGGCTACGGCGCAGATGAAGCGCGCCGTTCTCTTCTTAAGAGGGGCTCCCTCCAATAACCGAAGCAGCTTGACGTTATTGTCGTGGTTACTCTTGTGCGGCCCCGCGAACCGCGCGGACTTGACGCCGGGCTCGCCGCCAAGCATGTCCACAGCCAGGCCGGAATCATCCGCCAGGGCGAGACCATCCGCGAACTTTGAGGTCGCAACGGCCTTCTTTATCGCGTTCTTCTTGAATGTATCGCCGTTCTCCACGATCCTCGGCGTCTTGCCCAGGTCCTTAAGAGAATGCGCCGTCGCCTTGACGCCTTTCAGATAACGCCTCAGCTCATGGAGCTTCTTGTCGTTCTTAGTGGCTATGATGATATCTCTCGTCACAGTTTGATGATACCCTTTAGCGCTTTCTTCTGCACCGCGACGAGCTCTTTTATGCCGTGGGAGGCGAGCGCCATGAGCGAGCCGAGCTCTTCCTTGCCGAACGGCTCTTTCTCCGCTGTCCCCTGTATCTCGATGAACTTGCCCTTGCCGGTCATGACGAAGTTCATGTCGACCTCGGCGGCCGAATCCTCCTCATAATCGAGATCAAGTATCGGCTTGCCGCCGAGCATCCCCACGCTTATCGCCGCGACATGGTCGGACAGCGGTATCTCTTCTATGGCCTTGTCCTTCAACAGCTTCTCCAGCGCCAGGACCAGCGACACGAAACTGCCGGTGATCGACGCGCACCTCGTGCCGCCGTCCGCCTGGATGACGTCGCAGTCGAGCCAGACCGTGCGCTCGCCGAGCTTTACCATGTTGACAACGGTCCTCATCGAACGGCCTATGAGGCGCTGTATCTCCTGCGTCCTGCCGTTCGGCTTTCCCCGCGAGCCCTCGCGCTGCACCCTCTGCTTGCATGAGCGCGGTATCATGCCGTACTCTGCCGTCACCCAGCCGCTGCCCTTGCCCCTCAGGAACGGCGGCACCGTCTCTTCGATGGTGGCCGTGGTGATGACCTTGGTATTGCCGAACTCTATAAGGCACGAACCTTCGGCGTACTTTATGTAGTTCTTGTGTATCCGGACATCCCTAAGTTCGTCCGGCCTTCTTCCATTTTGTCTTGTCATATATGTTTCTTCCTTTCGAGTCAATACCGACGATGAGCGGAAAATCGACGACCTTCAGTTCATGGATGGCTTCCGGCCCAAGCTCCTTGAAAGCGACGCGCCTGGCCTTCTTCACCTTCATCGAGAGTAGCGCGCCAAGGCCGCCTGTTGCCAGGAAATAGACGCAGCCGTATTTTCTGACGGACCTTACCACATCTTTCGAGCGGTCGCCCTTGCCTATCATGCCGCTAAGGCCTTTCCGCATCAGGAGCGGCGCGAAGGCGTCCATCCTCGAGCTTGTCGTCGGGCCGCACGAGCCTATCGGCCTGCCGCGCCGTCCGGGCGTCGGGCCCGCGTAATATATGACCGCGCCTTTCAGGGCCACGGGGATCTTCTTGCCTTTTTTAATGAGGTCGTGCAACCTCTTATGAGCCGCGTCCCTGGCCGTATAGATGGTGCCGGTCAGGTATACCTCATCCCCGGCCTTCAATTTCTTTATATCTTCTTTCGTGAAGGGTATTCTCATATTTTTTGGCTTCATAATACCTTCTCCGCGCCCCTCGTCGCGTGACAACTCACGTTGACGGCGACCGGCAGGCCCGCGATATGCGTCGCGAAGGTGACGATATTGACGCCAAGCGCGGTCGTCCTGCCGCCGAGCGCCATAGGCCCGATGCCGAGCGCGTTTATCCTCTTCAGAAGCTCGGCCTCAAGCCGCGCGATATGCCGCTTATTGTGGCGGCTGCCGAGAGGCCGCAACAGCGCGACCTTTGCCAGGTGCGCCGCCATGTCGAAGGTGCCGCCTATGCCGACGCCGAGGACGAGCGGCGGGCACGCGTCCGGACCGGCCTTCCTGACGACTTCCACTATGAACTCCTTGATATCTTTTTCAGAGGCTGTCGGTTTGAACATCCTCACCTGGCTTTTGTTCTCGCTGCCGAAACCTTTCGGAGCGACGACGATCTTCACGCGGCTTCCCCTTACGATCTCTGTGTAGACCGCGACGGGCGTATTGGTGAGCGTGTTCTTGCGCAGGAAGGGATCGTCAACAACGGAGGTGCGCAGGTAGCCTTCGCGGTACGCGCGCTTCACGCCCTCGTTCACCGCGGCGCTGAGGTCCCCGCCGGCGAGCCGCACGCCCTGCCCTATCCAGATGAAGACCGGCACCATGCCTGTGTCCTGGCAGATGGCGATCTCCCGGCGTCTGGCCATACTGGCGTTCTCGATGATATCCGCAAGGATACCGCGCGCCCGGTCATCCGTCTCCTTGCGCAGGGCGCGCTTAAGAGCCTTTAATACGTCGGGCCGCAGCTCAAAGTTCGCCTTGAGGCAAAGCTCCTTAACGGCGTCGCGTATCTTCGCGACATGTATTGTTCTCATAACACATGCCCCATATAGTCATTCGCTTGTCTTTTTGGGGACAGTCCCTACGCCCTGTACTCCGCCTTTACCGTCGTCTTTATGCCGCCGCGCGCGTTGAACTCTCCGACGATCTCCATCCACCGTGGCTTACAGCTCTTTACGCAATCATCCAGCATCTTATTTATCACATGCTCGTTGAATATGCCCACGTCCCGGTAAAAAATAGTGTAATATTTGAATGACTTAAGCTCCAGGCATAGCCTGTCGGGAATATACCGTATGACGATCGTAGCGAAATCCGGCAATCCCGTCTTCGGACAGATGCACGTGAATTCAGGTATGTCGATGGTAATGACATAATCCCTGTCCGGATACTGGTTTCTCCAGGTCTCTATCGCCGGCGTTTTTAAACGCCTGACCGTTTCCTGAAGCCCTTCATATGAAGACGCCTTTTTTCGTCGTTCCACTTTCCGGGTCCTTTGCATTGTCACGGCATGCCCAGCATTTTATGTATCTGCGGCACTATCCTGGCGTTCACCACGCCTTTGGAAGTGACCGTTTCCAGAAATCCCACGAGCCGGTCCGCCTTCACGGCCGCATCGGCCTTCCGCACCGGAGTGGCCGGCTGTATTATGAGCGGGACCTCGACGCCCGCGCTTTTTATGAGCTCCGCGGCCTTTTCAAGGTCCTCTCCCTTGGTCTCATGCGTCACGACCGCCTTTACGAAGACCTTCCTTTTCGCGGCTATCTTTAAAAACTCGCGATGCGCGTCCCAGAAAGGCTTTTCGCGCGTCGCGGAAGGCAGCTTGAAATCCATGGCGATTATATCGACAAGGTCTATGACCTCGCCCAGGGCCCCGGGCAGCGTGCCGTTCGTCTCCAGATAGATCTTATGGCCGTCTTTCTTTAAAAGCGGGATGAACTCTTTCAGGAAAGAGGCGTAGAGGAGCGGCTCGCCTCCGGTCAGGGAGACCGAGTGGTGCTTGCCCTTCGCCTTTTCCAGGGACCTCACCTCGGCCGCCAGGCTCCCGGCGGAATATACCTTCGAGCCCGCCTTGTCCGCCTCGTCGCAGAAATGGCACTTCATGTTGCACGCCGCGAACCTGACGAAGACCTGTTTCGCGCCGGCGAATATGCCTTCGCCCTGTATCGATGAAAATACCTCTGTTATGTCGGCTTCTATCGGTTTCATGACATCCCTAAGATAATACCGGGTCCTTCAGGCCCGCTTCTTTAAAACCTTTCGCCCGTAAAATACATGAGTCGCATCGGCCGCAGGGCCTTCCGCCGCCCTTATAACACGACCACGTAAGCCGGAACGGCACTTTCAGCGACGTCCCTAACTCTATGATCTGCTTCTTGGTCTTGCCTATGAGCGGGAACCGCAGCGAGAGCCGTTTCTCCAGTCCGGCCTTCGTGCCGAGCCTCACCGCCCTGTCGAAGGCCTCGAGATACGCCTTCCTGCAATCCGGATAACCGCTTGAGTCCTGCGAATGCGCGCCTATAAAGACATGCCGGGCTCCGATCGCCTCGGCGTACGACGAGGCGATGCTCAAAAATATCGTGTTGCGGCCCGGCACATAAGTGCTCGGTATGCCGCCCGCGCGTATGCTGCGCGCGCTCCGGCGGGCGGGAAGCGCCAGATGCTTATCCAAAAGGCTCGAGCCCTTCCATGGAAAGCGCAGCTTCACTTCATGAAACGGGCAACCGGCATATCGCGCCAGGCGCCGCGCCCTGTCGATCTCGTTGCTGTGGCGCTGGCCATAGTCGAACAAGAGGCAGCGGCATTCATAACCTTTCCTGCGCGCCAAAAAGAGCGTGACAGCGGAATCGAGACCTCCTGAAAGAAGCACGACGGCTTTAGGCTTCGCGGCCACGGTCTTTAGGCCCTCGAGTAAGTGGCACAGGAGTTCTCGTTCTCCCACACAGCGACAGACCGTATCTTATTGTTCTTTTTCCTCAGCCTCCCGAAAATAAAGCGGGCAATGTTCTCCGACGTGGGGTTCGTCTTCCTGAAAAACGGATGCTCGTTCAGATACGAATGGTCGAGGTCTTCCAGGGCCTCGCGCAGGATCGCCTTGGCCTCCTTGAAATCCACGGCCATGCCGTCTTTGCCCAAAGCCGCGTACGCGAAAACCGCTTCGACGTTCCAGTTGTGGCCGTGCAGGCGCTCGCATTTCCCGTGGTACTGCCTCAGGTTGTGCGCCGCGCTGAAACTGGCTTTGACTTTTATCTGATACATGATAGATTTACTCGCTTTTTAGCTCATAGCTCTTAGCTCATAGGGAATACCTTAACCTATGAGCTATCAGCTATGAGCTAAGAGCTATCTTACTCCGCCCTCTTCGCGCATTCTATCTTTCGATGCAGGAAACGCTCGCCCATCCTGGCGAAACGGCCGGGCTCGTCGCTTACGAAGAACCTGGATTTTTTGCCTTTGCCCGTATCGTTCAAAAGCCCGCTCGCGTCGAGCAGGTCCTTCACGCCGGCCGCCACTTCCCTGGCAGAATCTATAAGACGGACGCCCCTGCCCATGGCTTTGCCTATCACTTTCTTGAGGAGCGGGTAGTGGGTGCACCCGAGGACGACCGTATCGACGCCTTTCTTTCTGAGCGGCGCAAGGTATATCGAAGCTATCTCGGCGGTGACTCTCTTGCCGAGCCAACCCTCCTCGACGAGCGGCACGAACATCGGGCAGCTCCGGCAGAAGACCCTGACATCCGGCCTTAATTTGCGGATCTGGCGCTCGTACGCGCCCGACGATATCGTGGCCTGGGTGCCGATCACCCCTATCCTGCCGTTTCTGGTGGAAGAGACCGCGCCCTTCGCGCCGGGCTCTATCACTCCGATGATAGGGACCCTGAAGCACCTCTTCAGAAAATCGAGGGACAGCGACGAAGCGGTGTTACAGGCGACGACGACGAGCTTAACGTTATGCTTCATCAGGAACTCCACGTTCTCGACCGAAAACCTCGTCACCGTCTCCTTCGATTTCGTACCGTACGGGACACGCGCGGTGTCGCCGAAATATATCATCTCTTCGCGCGGCAGGATCTTCCGTATCTCGCCGACCACGGTCAGCCCGCCCACGCCGGAATCGAATATGCCGATCGGCCTCGTGTCACTCACAAAGTGAACCCTTCCGTGCGTTCGTACTCGCTTTTATACGCCTCGATGCCCCGGACCAGGGCATCGACGGCCTTATCGAGATATTTTTGGTCCTTAAGCTTCAGCTCTTCCAGCCTGTTAGAGAGATAGCCGACCTCGACAAGGACCGAGGGCATGCGCGTGCCCTTAAGGACATAGAAACGCGCCGTCTTGGTGCCCCTGTTCCTTGTAAGAAAGCTCCTGTCGACCGCCCTGCATATATGGCTCGCCAGCTCCATCGACTCGTGCCTGTTCTCCGTAAGTTTCATGTCCCACAGCGTCGTGCCTAACCCTTTGGAATTCTCGCCGACCGCCGTGCCTTCCTCCAATTTCAACGAGGCGTTCTCAAACGCTTCAAGGGCCCGGGAGTTATCGTCGGTCGCTTCGGAAAGATAATAGCACTCGAAACCCGTCAGTGAGCGCGAGCGCGAAGAATTCAGATGGATGCTGACAAAGAGGTCTGCGTCCGAGCGGTTCGCGATATCGACCCTTCCCGGCAGGGAAATGAACGTATCGTCGCTGCGCGTCATGATGACCCTTATGCCGCGGGCTTCAAGGGCCTTCTTAAGCTGCCGGGCGACATAAAGCGCCTGGTCCTTCTCCTTTATCCTGAACCTTCTGCTGATGGCGCCTGGATCCTTGCCGCCGTGGCCGGCGTCAAGAACGATAGTCTCTATCGTGTATTTGCCTGACGGCGCGGCAACTTGCGCCGGCGCGTAGGTCTGCCCCTGTGAGGCATAGCGCGGGGCAGTTTCTACGATGGCATTGAGGCCGTTCCTGACCAATGAAAGCGGGACATACACTACGCTGCCGGTCACCAGCACAGGCCTATCGAGGCGCTTTTCGACGCCGTTAACCAGGATCACGTCACTTCCCGCCCTTAGGACTATCTTCCCTTTTCTCTCGATGGCAGCGGTGTTCATGAATGGGTCCCAGTCCCATCGCAAACCGTACGCGTCGCACAGGGGTATCAGCGGGATATACTGCGTGCCCTCAAATACCCTTACGTCTTTTTGTAATGAGGGGTCGAGCCGGAGATACGGCCCCTGGCTCGCGCACCCGGCGATAAAGAGGGCGACGAGGCAAGCTGCGACGATGAATCTTGTACTAGGTTTCAAGATTTTCTTCCTTGCTTACTTTCTCTGTGTCCCTCCGGTGCTCCCATGGGTCGCACCTGCGGGACAGTTTTTGCCCAACTTTGTATAGGGCAAAAACTGGTGGAGGTGGCGGGAGTCGAACCCGCGTCCTCGGACATCAAAACAAAAGGCTCTACATGTTTAGCCTTATCTTTAGTCTCCTCCCCTGAACTTCAAGAGGCGGAATTTCAGGAGCGTATCCTTGATCAGTCTCATCCGGTCCGCTCAAGGCTAAACGGAACGGACCATCCTGCTATCGACGTCTTTTCAGCCCCGCAGGATCAGCTGAGAGACGGGTCGCTTAATGTAAAGCGACGCTTGCCAGCGGAGTTACCCCTTTGACCACTTGCATGGACGCAAGGAGCTCATCCACTGTCGCTGGAACTTTTAGGTTTTCAGCGTTTGATATTTGCCAGGTGTTTTGAGAGGCCTCCTGACAACCTCTACATGCTCCCTTTGCCTTGCTTACCCGAGTCGAAGCCTTTCACCCCCAACTCAAAAGGTTCGAGTATGTTAATGAGCGTACTTACTTGCCGCGCACGATCCGGCGCAATTCCCGGTCCGCCTCGCGGCGTTTGATCGCTTCCCGCTTGTCGTAATGTTTCTTGCCTTGCGCGAGCGCAAGCTCTATCTTGGCTATCCCGCCCTTGAAGTACATCTTAAGCGGGATAAGCGCGAGACCCTTTGTCGTGACATCAGACGCAAAGCGGCGCATCTGACTTTTGTGCAAGAGCAGCTTTCTCGGCCTGAGCGGATCGACGTTGGCTATATTGCCGAACTCATAGGGCGGTATATGAAGGTTAAAGAGGAACAATTCCTTGCCTTCGAACCGCGCAAAGCTGTCTTTCAGGCCGGCCTTGCCGCCCCTGAGGGATTTTACCTCGGTCCCTTTGAGCTCTATGCCGACTTCAAGGCTCTCAAGGACCTTGTAATCGTGCAGAGCCTGTCTATTTGTTGCTATAACGCTATCCGGCATTCTAATATCTATATCATAATTTTCATATAAAAGCAAGACGAGTTGACAGCCACCATATTTTGCTGTATACTTTATGGGCTTGACGCGGACGTGGCGGAACTGGCATACGCGTACGGCTCAGGACCGTATGGGGCAACCCTTAAGAGTTCAACTCTCTTCGTCCGCACCACTTTATCAGCCTGACAATAAAAAATCCTCTCTGACCCATGAGAGGATTTTTTACTTGAACTTCTTTTTACTGCCGCCCTACAGTTCCTTCAGCTTATTCTCCAGCTTCTGCCTTAGCTCCGGAAAGCGGTGCCCGCACTCTTCAAGGCCCTTCTCGAAAGCCTTCCTCGCCTTTTCCTTGTCTTTCATCTCGAGGTAGTCATCGCCTATCCACATATATGCCTTGATGACATCGACCCTATCTTTCATAAGGGGCATCCCTAGGACAATAGTCTCTATAGCCTTTTTGTGGTCGCCTTTCAACTCGTAAAGGTGCGCCAGGTTAAAATACGAATTGCTGTAAAACGGGTCTCTTTGTATGGCAGCGCGGAATTCTCTTTCCGCATCATCATACCTCTTTAACTCGGCATAAGCTATCGCCAGGGAATTGCGTGTAGCCAGAAGATCGGGGTCGATCCTGACAGCCTCCTTCAGCTCTACGATCGATTCCTCATAACGCTTCAGGTTCAGGTAACAATTACCCAGATTGTCATGGGCATTTGCGTAATTTTTAGACAAGAAGGCCGCCTTCTTCAGGGGCTTTATCGCCTCTTCGTATCTGCCCTCGGCAGCCAGACTGCCGCCAAGAGAAACAAGGGCCCATGCGTTCATCGGATAATCCCTGACCATCTTCTGGCTCAAAATAACGTTGCGTTTCCAATCCTCGTTGCGCACGAAAGTTCTTACCGAATAGGCCATGACAAGCACGGCCGCTATGACCAGGGCTGCCCGCGTCCTCCTGCTGGACTCAAATACCCCCCCAGACAAAGAACGGCCGGCTATCCTCTCGATAAGTACGGCCAGGAGCAGGCAAAAACCGATCGAAGGAAGATATGCGAATCTTTCCGACATGAGGGATTTAATGGGGATGATATTGGAGACCGGCAAGAGCGTTATGAAAAACCACCAGATGGCAAAAGAGGCCTTCTTTGAGCGCCTGAAAGCGAGCGGCATAGCCACAGAAAATATCAGCAGGAGAAATAGCGCGGAAAAGAAAGGCCGGCCGTGCAATATCGAATCGTAGATCGGGATCGAGCGGTTTACGCAAAGTTTCGCCGGCAATGCCAGGACCTTTATATAATCGACGACGGCGCCGGTCATGGAGGCGAAAGTGGCATACGGGCTACCTCCCCACCAGGTTGTCTGGCCCACCTGCCCAATCAAGGCAGTCCTAACCAGGACGTAGAAGACCGCTAAGGCCATGAAAGGCGCGTAGCCCAGCAGCCTTTCCCGAAGAGGCCTTGATCTGCCGAAATGCATATCGTAAACGACCAGCATAAGAGGCAGCGTAACGGACATCTCTTTTGAAAATAGGGCGGCGCCGCATAAAAGAACGGACGCGATGTAGCAATATACACGGCCTTCTTTAGAATATTTCACATAGAAGATGAAGGATGAAAGATAAAAAAAAAGTGAAAGGACGCCGGCCCTGCCAGCGATCCACGAGACCGCTTCTGTCTGGACAGGGTGCGTCGCGAACAACAGCGCGGCAAGGGCCGCAAGGAAGATGTCGCCGAAAATAAGCCCAAAGAGAATGAAAACAAGCGCGCCATTGACCGCGTGGAGCAGGATGTTTGACAAGTGATAACCGAACGGATTGAGTTTCCAGAAGAAATGATCGATAGCGTAAGACAGGGCCGTAAGCGGCCTGTATATCTCGCGCCAGAACCCTCCGCTAGAAATTGTGTGGGGGTCGGTAAAGAGGGTCGCTATTCGGCCGAGCGTCTTTATGTGCGGATTGGCGGTGACAAAAAAGAAGTCGTCGGAGAAAAATTCGCCGCCGGCTACATTGGAGTAGACCGTCAGCCCTACGGCGAATATCAGAACAGCCAGGGCCGCCTTCATGCGCCCCTTTCCAAAAGCAGGTCTTTATATGATATGAGCTTCACGCTTTTATTGTCGAGTGCTTTCCTGACGCGCGGGCTCGTCAGGGCGAACAGTTCTGTCTCGCAGTTGATATGCCAGCGGTACCTGTCGACGACCTCAGGCCCAAGGAACCCCGGGTGGCAGACAAGTTCCGTCGTCCCGTCTTGTAGGCCGCCTATAATGCCTATAAGCGCGCCCTCATTAAGATCGCCGGAATCGAGGAACCCCCTGAAGTGACCGGTATACGCAAGGCCGCTCTTCCGCGCTATATCTCCCATGCGTTTTTCGAAACAGGAAAGGACTATGGAGCGATAGAACTTCGCGGGGGCCAGGGGCACAGGCCCGCCCTCCCCGCGGGGATACCTTATGGAGGGGATATCGTACTCCTTCGCGAGCCGGACGAATATCTTGAGGATCTCCGGCACCATGTGGACGTGCTCGTGGCTGCTGATATTGGTTATCCGGATATTCAGCTTCCGTAAGCGCTCAAGCTGGTTCTTGAGCTCGAGATATATTTCGTCCCGCTTCACCATTCCGAGAAAAAATTTCAGAAGGAATTCGTTGTGATGCGGATAGAACCGGCCTTCCTTTGTGACAAGCGTCGGGATCCTGGCAGGGTCCGTGACGGGGACGGTCTCGCTCAGGGCAAGGTGCGCGCCGATCTCTTCGAGTTTCAATTCCGCGGCCAGTCGCGCGGCGTCGTCGAAGGCCTCGCCGCTCGGTATCGGGCTTATGAAAGTCACTATGCCCTCCCGGCAGGCCCTGGCAATGCCTTCGTTAATCGACTTTGCCAAGCCGAGGTCATCGGCATTTACGATAAGTTTTTTCATCCGGCGAACTTACAGGCGAGCATGTCCCAGAACGTCCTGGCCACGATGCTCGGTTTCGAGATCATCGACTTTCCTTTTGTGCGCAGCTCGAATATAAGTCCGTATTGTTTTACCTTATGGCCTTTGCGCATCGCCTTAAGGAATATCTCGACGTCGATGAAGGGGCTTTTTGATTTGAGCTCCATCCCGCTGAACACCTCGCGCTTATAGAGCTTAAGGCCGGAATTCACGTCGTGTATATTGAGCCCGAAAAGAAGATGCACCAGGAAATTGTAGGTCTTCGACATCACTATCCGCTTGAAACTGGAATCCTTGATGACGAGGCTGTAGCTCGTAACGATATCCGCGTCATCCAAAAGCCTTAGCGCCTTATGCACATCCGCTTCTTTGGCGGGAAAATCGGCATCCGTGTAGATGACGACCTCCTTGGACGCGCTCAACAGGCCCTTCGCGAGGGCGCCGCCGAACTTCGTGTTCTTCTTGAGCCGTATAGACTTTATGTGCAGGTCCTTCGAGGCGAGGGTGTCGACCAGGAGGCCGCAACCGTCCGTAGAGCCGTCGTCAACAACGATAAGCTCGTAATCATCGGCCAGCTGCGCGGCAAGATGCGCCGCTTTGCGGAGCGTATATTCTATGTTCTCCGCTTCGTTGTACATCGGAAATACGAATGAGACCGATCGTTTCTGCATGGCTAATAACTCGTCCTGTCCCTTTTGCGCAGATACCTGCCGTCCTCCGGCACCTTGTTCGTCACAAGGCATTTCTTGCCGTACTTATACACGACATACGACGGTTTCGTGTAATAAGGCTTATGGTCAAGCTCATAAAGCTGCCTGTGGTTCTTCTCTTTAAGGACGACCCAGACCCTTTCGCCTGAATCCAGGAAACGGACGAGAAGGTGGTGCCTGTCGACATCCTCGGCGAATCTGCCGGTATAGAAAGTGACGCCGGCGACGTAATCCTTCTCCGCGCCGGCCCTTTCGCCGGGCTTCATCATCGTCGCAAGCTTCCGGGCGATATCCTTGCTCGTCTCGTAGGGCTCGAGCGCGGGCAGGGCCAGGACGCCGAACGGGTACAGGAAGAGCGCCACGGCATATACGATAAGCGCGAACGCCGCGTTGAAGCGCCTACGGCCCAGCTCAACGGCCGACAGGATGAAACCGAATATCAGGAAGAGCGCCGGTATAAGCACATCGTCGAGAAGGAGCGGATACCGCCTCTTAAGAAATATGAATATCCCTATGCCGCCGCCGGCGACGACAGCCATGAGAAGGTGGTGCGACCACCTCACCCCTCTCGCGAGCGCAACCGAGGTTGCGTCCTTCAGAAGATCGTCCCACAGAACGCCGACGATCAGGGCGAGCGACATGAACGACGGGAATATATAGGTCGGGAGCTTTGTGCTCGACACGCTGAAGAAGAGGAATATGGCCATGAACCATAAAAATACGAAAAGCGAGCTTTTTCTGTCCGCCCCGTCCTTCGCGAAGACCTTTTTGCCCACATGCCAGAACCCGAACGGCAGGAACGCGCTCCAGGGAAAGAACCCGCCGAAGACTATCGGGATGTTGTAATACCACTGTGACCCGATCTTGTGCTCCGAGACTAAAAATCTGGTGACGTTCTGAAAGCCGAGAAAGGCGCTAACGAACTCCATGCCGTGAAGTTTCCATATGACGATATACCAGGGCGCCGAGACCGCCAGAAATGTGAGCGCCATGCCGATAAGCGGGACCTTCCTGAAGAATTGCCAGTCCCTGACGCACGCAAAATAGGCCAGAAAGATAAAAGCCGGAAGGACGAGGGCCACGGGCCCCTTGGTAAGCACGGCGAGCCCGAACGCCGCGGCGGATAGATAATAAAAATGCTTTTTGCCGTCAGGATACGCGTAAAAGAAGAAGAGCGCGCCGAAGAGCATGAGGACGGCCAGGACCATGTCGGTGATGACCGCCCGGCTGAGGATTATATACTCGACGCATGTGGCGAGGGCGAGCGCCGAAAACAGCCCGACCCGCCTGTTGAACAGGCGGGCCCCCAGGAGATACAAGGCGATCACGCCGAGAAGCGCGAAGACGGCCGACGGCAGCCTGGCAGCGGCCTCGTTGACGCCGAAGGCCTTGAACGCGGCTTCGATGAGCCAGTAGATGAGGATCGGTTTCTCGAACTGGGGCTTGCCGTAAAGGAACGGCGTCGACCACTCTCCCCTCTCGACCATCTCTTTGGCGGTCTGCGCGTAAAAGGTCTCGTCGGGATCCGTTAGCGCGAAGCTGCCCAGCCGGAAGCAGAAGAGGTAGAGGCACAGCGCCGCCAGAAGGGATATGGATAGAAGGGGTCTTTCTGCCAGTCTGTTCATGAAAAGACGCTCTTTGAGCGCGCGGATATCTTTTCGTAGATGAAGGAAGCGCAAAGCACTTTGATGATGTCGCCGGGGATGAATGGAAGGACCCCGACAGATACGGCCTTTACAAGACCGATCTTATAGGCAAAAACAAGCCATGCGGCGCCGCAAGATAAGATGACCGCGCTTCCGACTGCAAAAGCGGTGACTACCCTCGTACGGCTTGCGGCATTCGCGCCAAGGACGGCCCCGACCGCATAGCTCGCGCATAAGAAACCGAATATGTAGCCGCCCGTCGGCCCGAAGAGATGGGCGCCGCCGGCTGCCAGGCCGCTAAAGAGCGGCAAGCCCGCCGCGCCGAGGATGAGATAGCCGAACTGGCTGAAGAGCCCTAACCGCTTGCCGAGGACAGCGCCGGCTAATATCGCGAAGAAAGTCTGCAGGGTGATCGGGACAGGGCTCCCCGGCACCGGTATGCGCACATAAGCGCCCAGGGCCGTGGCGAGGATGAAGAAAAGAACGCCTATAACAGCATTGATGCGCGCGTCTGTGGTTATTTCACGTCGGGAAATGCTGATCGAATTTTGCATTTATACCCCCTAATTTAGATATATAAGTTACTATAAATAGATGGGGCTGTCAATTGAAAACCTAAAACCTATACTTCGCCCCCGCCTTGATCCAGCGCCCCGGCATCGGGATATCCGACTGCTCGGAGTATTCTATATCAAATAGGTTGCTTATCTCAAGGAACGCCTCAAATGCCACGGCGCCCTTAAATCTCACATCCTTGGAGAGCTTCGTATCGACCACCAGAAACCCGGAATCGCCTATCCTCTTTTTGTAGTTAAGCACCCATATGTTCTTGAAGTCCAAGAAGGTATATTCCAAACCTGCCGATATCTGCTGCTTCAGGTAATCCAGGGCATATTTAGAGAGGTAATCGTGCTTACGGTAAGAATCAAGGACGGTATAGCCGAAAAATATCCTATCCAGCGGGATGCGGGCAAGGATCTTTTTCGGTTCAACGGCCGCCGAGCATTCAAAGCCGGCGGTATCGACGGTACCGATATTCGATGCCTGCCACGGGTTTCGCGGGTTCACGCGAGTCCAGTCGATGGTGTCATAAGCGTTCCGCATGAAGAATGTGGCCGACGCGTCAACGCCGCCGCGTTTATAATCAAGGCCCGCGTCATATGACCACGAGCTTTCCGGCCTCAGGCCCGGGTTGCCGATATTGGCGGCATCCCTGTAATAAAGGTCTGTGAACGTCGGTATGCGGTATGACCGCCCGACAGAGGCCCTGATGGTGTAATATTGGAAGACCGTATAAGCGGCGCTGGCCGACGGCGACAGCTCCCATCCGAAATCTGAGAAGCCGTCCGCCCTCACGCCGGCGTTAAGGTAGAGACCTTCCGAAAGATGCGGCGAGACCTCGAGATAAACGGCGTTCCTCGTCCTGTCATGCGTTTGCAGGTTCGTCGAATCGATGGTGTCCGCGGAGAGCTCATAACCATAGGCGACGTCGAGAAAGGCGTTTTCCAAAACGAACGATACGGCGCCGCCGTAATTATACGTCGTGTGGTAGTTCGTCTGCCAGCCGGGCCTGTTGGTATCGAGCATGAACTTGTCGGCGTGCCGCCGCAGCCACAGCTTCGGCTCTATCGTCAGGCTGCCGCGCTCGATCTCGCCGCCCAGTTTAAAGAAGCGGGTATCGGTATGCTCTTCCTCGTTCGGGAAGAGGTTCGAGTAGAAGCTGTCCGCCCCGAAATCCCTTTTGACGTAGCCGAAGAAAAAGTCATATGCCCCGAAACCGGTCTCTGCCGTAACGCTGTCGGAGAGCGAAAAGATGTTGAACTCGGTCTGGGGCATGTACCCGCTCGAGCGGCTCTCCGAACACGAGAAGCGGTTATTGAGCGGGCCCAGAGGCGTGGACGCCGACACGGCCGTGAGAAAGTAATCGAAGGAGCCTCCGTCGGCCTTGACCTCTATCTCGCGTCCCGCCGGTTTTTTGGTCATGATATTGATGACGCCGCCGAAGGAGTTCGGGCCGTAAAGACTGGATGCCGGCCCCTTGAGTATCTCGACACGTTGCGCATCAAGGGCCGTGAGCGGCAGGTCCATCGTGTGGTGGCCGGTCTGGGGGTCGTTCACGGGTATGCCGTCTATCAGGACCGAATTCTGCTCGAACGTGGCGCCGCGGATGCTGATGTCCGACTGCACGCCCTCAGGCCCTCTCCTGCGTATATCGATGCCTCCGACATTGCCGATCTCATCCTGGACAGCGTCGTACGATGAGAACTTGAGCGTATCGCCCTCAAGGACCATGATCGAGCGGCCTGTATGTCCGGAAAGAGACTGGATACGGGAAGGGGTGACGACTATCCTGTCAAGCCGTTGGGGTTCCGCGGCGGATGCCGCCGCTGCGAAGGCGGAGAAAAGGACGGCGAAAGAAAGGATGGCGCGCGCCATGCCTCCATTATATGGAGGCCGCGCTAATTGTCAACCTATAATCTCTCTTTAGGTTTACGATTGCGCAGGATGGAAAAGGACGGCCATCGGCCCCGCTTGGCTTCCTGTATGCTTTCGGTGCGGCCGGGTGCCTCGCCCTCGGCCTGTGGCTTGGCGGCTTTGCGCTCTTCCTGGCGGAACTTTTCCTGCTGTTGCTGCCTCTCGAACCGGCGGCGCCGTTCATTCCGGTAAGGCTGGTGGGCGTGGCGCTGGGGCCTCTGGCCGCCTGCCGGCATGGCCTTGCGGCCTTCGCGCGTCTGCCGCGCCACCTCTTCGCGGTACATGCCATGGAGGCGCTTCGTCAATTCACCGGGCTCTCCCTTGCCTATCTTTCCCTTTGCTATGCGGACGACGGGTAAAAGTTCGATTACGGAATTGGTCAGGAAGACTTCGTCGGCGGCAGTGAGGTCGCGCTGCGAGAAATGGCCCTCCTTCACCTTGATGCCGCCGGCGGCCGCGACAGCGAGAACGGCGCCTCGCGTAACGCCCGGCAATATCCCGCAGTCGAGCGAAGGCGTCATGAGATGGCCGTGCTTCACCATGAATATGTTCGCCGTCGTGCCTTCGGCCACGTGGCCGCGCGTGTTAAGGAGGATGGCGTCGTCAAAACCGGCCTCCTTGGCATTCATGCGCGCGATGATGTACGGAAGAAAATTGAGGGTTTTAAGCCGCGCCACGGGCGACTGGTCGTTCTGCCTGATCGCGGCGATAGTGGCGGCGACTCCCCGCTCGTAAGCGCGCTTGGGGAGCTCAAGCTGGCGGGTGATGATGACGACGTTGGGCTTAAGATCGGCATGCGAGAAACTGCCGGTAAGGGACGCCCCTCTCGTGACGGTAAGCCTGACATTCGACTCCTTAAGGCCGTTGGCCTCAAGGCACTTATACACGGCATCTTCCAGGTACTTCCTGTCGTACGGGCATTTTATCTTCATGACGGTGAGCCCGCCGAAAAGCCGTTCCAGGTGCTCGCGCATCCTGAAGACGGCGCCATCGTAGCTGCGCATCGTCTCGAAAAGCCCGTCCCCGAACATGAATCCGCGGTCGAACACCGAGATCCGCGCCTCGCCGTTATCTACCAATTTATCGTTTATCCATACCTTTACACCCGGCATAACACGCTCCGCCTTTCTTCTTTGACGGCGCTGACGCCCAGAGACTGCATGAGCGCCCGCGCCTTGTCCAGCGTCTCCTCATATTCTCTCTCAGGGTCAGAATCCGCGACGATGCCCCCGCCTGTCTGGAAATAGGCCATCCCCTTGTGCGCGAGAAACGTCCTTATTACGATCGATGTGTCCATGTTGCCGTCGAACGAGAGATACCCGATCGCGCCTGTATAGAGCGACCTCCTGACCGGCTCAAGCTCGTCTATTATCTCCATGGCGCGTATCTTCGGCGCGCCCGTGATCGACCCGCCGGGGAACGTCGCCAAAAGGCAGTCAACGGCGTCGGCGTCTTTGCGCAGCGTCCCGGAGACGGTCGATACGAGATGAAAAACTGTCGAATACTTCTCCAGGATGACGAACTCGGGCGGCTTCACCGACCCGTACTCGCAGATCCTGCCAAGGTCGTTGCGCTCAAGGTCGACTATCATCACATGCTCAGCCCTGTCCTTCTCGGAGCCCAGGAGCTCCGCCTCCAATGCCAGGTCGCTCACAGGGTCGTAGCCGCGCGGCCGCGTCCCCTTTATGGGCCTCGTCTCCACATAGCGGCCCCTCTTAAGCAGGAACCTTTCTGGCGAAGAGCTCATGACCGCGACATCCCCGAAGTTAAGATACGACGAGAACGGCGCCGGGCTTGCCTGCCTTAACCGGCGGTAGAGCTCGAAGGGCTCGCACGGAAGCTCCGCTTCGAATCGCTGCGACAGGTTGACCTGGTAGATGTCCCCCTTTTTGATATACTCCTTAGCCTGCCTCACCGCCTCCATGTAGGCTTCTTTGGAGAAATTCGATCTCACGGAATGGCTCAATTTTGTGACGAAACGATGGTGCTCCTTTTGCTCCGCCTTTCCGGTGACCCTGTCCCGGAAACGCCTCATCCTCTCCCTTACCTTGCGCGCCGGCCGCCAGGAGCCGCTTTTCGAAGATGGGTATCCGGCGATATATGCCCTTCTCTCCTTGTTATCGTATGTCATGACCACATCATAAAAGGCGACGATGCAGTCGGGTATCTCCATGTCGTCGATGGCGGTAGCGGGCAGGCGTTCGACAAAATCCTTAAGGTCGTAGGAGAAATACCCGACGCCGCCGCACGGGAAGGGCGTGCGCCCGTCTGTAGCGACTATACCGTATTTCTTTACGATATCTTTTAAGACGAGGAAAGGGTTTGAACGGAACGTCCCTACCGTGCCGTCATCCCAGGAAAGCGTTACCGAAGGGCCCTTACTCCTGAAGACGAGAAAGGGATCGCACCCGAGGAAGGAATACCTGCCGAGCTTTCCGGCATCGGCCGCGCTGTCAAGGAAGAAGCCGCAAGGCCTGTCCTTAAGCCGTTCGAACGCTTCTATCGCGGGAGGGAAATCTTTTAGCTCTTCGATCAGCGGAGCGAATGTGCGTTTTGCCATATCACTGGCCCTTCAGTAACACGGTATCGATGAACGCGCTTATGCGTCCGGTTATTTCTTCTTTCTTATCTGCCAACTGCGGTGTGAAGCCCTCGCCGTAGGAGGTATCGGCGACCTGGATGCCGGCTATGTAAACCCTCGTTTTGGCGCCAAGTTTTTTGTATAGCTCCAATAGCGTGCTGAAACCGAAACCGTGCGTCGACGTCACCGCCTCTTTAAGGTCATAGGTGATGTCCTCGAGACGCGCTATCTTGAGCTCACCGGGCTCAAGAGACGCCTCTATGCCGTCTATTACCAGCATCGCGTCGTAGGATGACATGCGGTTCAGCAGGTCGAAGCTCGCGGAACCGAAATCGAGATAATCTATCCTTTCCCTTTTATAAAGGGAAAGGAGGGACCCGAGGACAGTCACGCCGATCCCGTCGTCCCTCCTTAATGTATTGCCTATCCCGACTACAGCTATCCGGTTGGCCATCTATGTATGCGCAGGCGATTTTTTTCGCCTGTGCCGCCGTCTCGCAAGTTAAACGAACTTAACATCCAATAGATGCGTGGAACACGATATGCATGGGTCGTAAGCGCGCGCAAGCATCTCAAGGTCAAGCGTTATCTCGTCCTGCGTCTTCTTGCCTAAAAGTTCCGGGACGATCTTTCTCATATCGTCCTCGAGATTGCCCATGTTCTGGTTGGTCGGTATGACGCAGTTGGCGGACGTTATGTGGCCGGTATCGTCTATGGTGTATTCGTGGAAAAGCGCGCCTCGCGGCACCTCAACACAGCTGATGCCCGTGTTGGGCTTGTAGACCGCCTTATCCGCTTCGCCCCTCTTCGGCCACGATGATACCACTATCCTCTTTTCGTCAAGGCCCTCTTTCGATATCTTCTCCATTATGGCAATGGATTCCTCGAGGCAGTGTACCCATTCAACGAGCTGAGCCGCCGTGTTAAGGTACGGATTATGGCACGGCGCCTTCAGTCCTATCTCCTCGGCTACAGCCTTCGCCTTCTTGTGGAGCTTGGCATAGTTGTTGTTGAACCGCGAAAGAGCCCCAACGGCATATGACTTGCCGTTTATAGTCGCGACCTTGGCGCGCGAATAATCGAGGACGCGCTCGGTGAGGAGCTTGCGGTAATCGTGCGGCTTTGTCCTCTGCTTACCGCTGACCACCATATCTCCGTCATAGAAGGCGTACTCTTCGTCGTTCGTGAGCGATAAGTACTGCGTCGGCCTGTCAAAGTCCGGGAATTTCAATTTTTTGATCAGCTTGACCGTCTCGTCGGTGTCTTTGCGGCAATCGACCATCATCTTATACAGCTTCTCAAGGCCATCTATTGAAGGCAGCTGCGTAAGGCCGCCGATGACGTAGCTTATCGGATGTATGTGGCGGCCGGCAAGCACCTCTCCGGCATAATCGCTCATCCGCTTCATCCTTAATGCCATCTCAATGACCGGCTTATGCGTTTTTACCAGCGGGACGATGCTCTTGACACCCAGAAGGTCCGGCGCGACAAGTATGTATATATGAAGTATGTGGCTGTCCATCTGCTCCGTATACAATAAGAGCTTGCGCAGCATCACCGTCTCTTCGGAAGGCGTTACGCCGAGGGCGTCCTCGCCCGCCTTTACGCTGGCCAGAGAGTGGCCGCAGGCGCATATGCCGCAGATGCGGCTCGTTATGTGCTGCGCCTCCCAGATAGAGCGTCCCACAAGCATCGACTCGAAAAAGCGCGGACTCTCTATGACCTGGAATTCGCACTTCTCGAGTTTCCCGTCCTTGACATCCACGACGATGTTGCCGTGGCCCTCCACCCTTGTGAGGTAGTGGACGTCAACTTTGACGTTCTTGGCATCTATCTTACTTGAATGCTTGGTCATATTTCGCTCCTTGCGAATCGTTGTACAGGGTGAAATGGTTCAGTATGTCGTTCAGTTTGAGGCCGTATTTAGCCAATATGTCCTTGGCGCCGTTAGCGGCGGGATCGTCGACAAGACCCCTGCATCCGTAACAACGATTGCCGTTATTCACGCACCAGGAATTGCAGCCGGCCCTGGTCACGGGCCCCATGCACTCCTGGTCCTTCTCGTAGCGGCATACGTTCTCGTTCATCTTACATTCAACGCAAACCGAGTAGTTCGGCACGACATAGGGCTTTCCCAGCAAGATACATTTCAAAACGCTGACCACTTCCGGGATATATACGGGGCAACCGTTGATAAAATAGTCTACCTTCACCACCTCATGCACCGGCATGGTCTTTATGGTGTTGACCGTATCGGCCTTGTCGCCGTAAACGCGCTTCTTCGCGACCTCGAGGGGCGCGCGGTTCTTCATCCCGTTGACGCCGCCTATCGTAGCGCACGCGCCGAGCGCCACCACTATCTTCGCCTTCTCGCGGATCTTCTTCACGCGCTTAACGTCATTGTCCGTCGTGATGCTGCCCTCGACGAAGGCCACGTCGTAATCCTCCCCCGCCTCCGACATGATCTCGCGAAAATTGACTATGTCCACAAGCCCCATCACTTCGAGGAGCGTCTCCCCCATGTTCGCGAACTGCAGCTGGCAGCCCTCGCAATCGGAGAAATCGAAGAACGCGACCTTTGGCTTAGACTGCTTTTTCATGGCACTCTCCTTTGAACTTCTTCAACTCGCTGTACCTGAAGACCGGCCCTTTCTGGCACACGTAAACGCCCTCTATCTGGCAATGGCCGCACTTGCCCAACCCGCACTTCATCCGTCGCTCAAGGTCGAGGATGAGCTGATGGTCCGGGATTTTCTTCTCAAGAAGCTTCACGATAACGAACTTGTACATTATGGGCGGCCCGACGACGACCGCGTATGTCCTGGTGGGGTTGAGATCGACGCCCGGGATGAGAGTGGTTATAAGGCCTACGTTTCCCTGCCACTCGGGATCCGCCCTGTCGACGGTGCAGTTCAGTTTTATCTCAAAGCGTTTCATCCAGTCCTTTGTCTCTTCTTTAAAGAGGAATTCCTGCGGCGTCTTGCAGCCCAGTAGTATGTCCACTTTGCCAAAATCGCTCCTGTTGTCCATTATATACCGTATGAGCGATCTCAAGGGGACGATGCCGAGACCGCCCGCGACTATCAATATGTCGTAGCCGAACATCGCGTCTATGGGGAAACCGTTGCCGAAAGGCCCCCTTATGCCCACGACATCCCCCTTGCCAAGGGTGTGCAATTTGTTGGTAAGGCTGCCTACAGCGCGCACAGTCATCTCGAAATAGCCCCGGTCAGTCGGGGAGGAGCATACCGATATAGGCGCTTCCCCGAAACCGAACACGGATACCATTACAAATTGCCCGGGCTCATGCCCCAGCTCTATCTTGTCCTCAAGCTCTATCTTGAAGAACTTCTCCTTCTCCGTGAGCATCCGCGCCTCGATTATCTTGCCCTTCATCGGCTTGTACGGGGACGTCTTCATCTTTTCCAGGAGCAGCTCTCTGTTGATATTGATCATCTCTTCACCTCGTTTGGATTTTCGTCCGTATTTTAATGCGCCTTTTCGGCCCAGGCCATCTCCGTGGCCAGCGCGTTCACCGTATCTATAAGGCTGATCCCCGACATGCACGTCCGCGTGCACCTGCCGCAGCCCGTGCAGAAGTACCTGTTGAACTTATCGACAGGATACTTGAACTTCCTGTAATATCTGTGCCGCTGTCTCGCGTCGCGGCCCTTCCTGAAATCCTCGCCTCCCACCACTTTGGCAAAATCGTCCATCTGGCAGGAATTCCAGATCCTGTAGCGCGTGCCGCTGTCCAGGGACAGGTCAAGGTCGTCATAGACGTCGAAACAATAGCATGTGGGGCAGACCGCCGTGCAGTTGCCGCAGGCTATGCACTTCTTGCCGACTTCATCCCAGACCTTTGAGCCGAAAAGTTTATCGAAAGCCTCGTATATTTTCGGGAGCGGCGCGGCGAACTCTTCCTTAAAGACCTTCTTCTTCGCCTCCCGCACGCGTTCCAGGGAGGCCATCTCGGCTTCGCTGGCTTCCTTGATATACGCGACCCCCCTGACGAGGCCCTCGCCCTTCTCGGAATTTATATGGAGTATGAACTTTTCGCCTATATCTATCATCATGAGGTCATAGCCGCCGCGCGGCTCGTGATTGCCCATCGAGGCGCAGCTGGCGTATTTATCGCAGTACTCAAGGCACTCTATGCCGATGATGGTCATTTTGTCTTTTCTATTGAGGTAATTGGGGTCTTCCGGCGTCTCCCTGAACACGATGTCCATGCACTGTATGCCGGCTATATCGCAGGTGTGGACCGCGAAAAGGATATACTCCTCGAACTCCTTGAAGGCCTTGGAGGTCTTGAAGGGCTCGATCTCGAAGTTCAGGAGCTTCTCCTTCTGCGGAAAATAGTATTTCTTCGGCGGGAGTATCGTGGGTATGTACTTAAGGCAGACCTCGCTCACGTCGTGCAGCGGCCTGAAGATGAACTGGTTCTCTTTCTTTTTCGGGACATAGACCCGCGCCTTTTTCTTCATGTGTTCAAGCCATTTGCCGAGGTCTTCTTTCTTTATCGAAGCGTATTTCACGGTGATCCTCCCTTACGATTTAGCGAATTCTATCTTCTTTATCTCCAGTTCCGGGCCGTATGGGACCGTGCTAAGCTCAAGTTCCAGGCCCTCCCATCTCGTGCCCTTCGACGCCTCGCGATAGTGCTCCATAAAATGCTCTTTCGTGATGCTGCCGAACTCCGAGAGCGATATATGGACTCTTTTTATTTTTTTCGAAGCGGCCGTCTCTTCGCTTTCAAGATACCGGAATATGTTCTTTAAAATGTGGGTGTCGTGCATCGGGCCTCAAAACTTCACTATCATCGCGCGCGGCGGGCATGCCTTCACGCAAAGCTCGCAGGCTATGCACTTCTCCGAGTCGAAGATGACCTTCATCGTCTTCTTGTCGACATAGAGCGCCTCAGTAGGGCAGACTGTCACGCATGCCCCGCAGTGGGTACAGCGTTCCTCGTCGCGCAGCACTTCCTTGGAAAGCGGCTCTATCTTGACGCCGATCTCTTTAAGATAATCCACGCCCTTGGCGTAGTTCTCCTTCTTCCCCTCAAGCTCCACGACCATCATACCCTCTTCGTTCGGCATTATCTTCGCCTGTAGGATGTTGAAGATTAGGTCGAAATCCTTCACCAGCTTATAGACTATGGGCTTGTCGACCAGCTTGTGCGGG
Source organism: Candidatus Omnitrophota bacterium (assembly GCA_016929115.1). Lineage (GTDB taxonomy): Bacteria > Omnitrophota > Gorgyraeia > 2-01-FULL-45-10 > 2-01-FULL-45-10 > JAFGJL01. The sequence goes on from JAFGJL010000020.1 coordinate 47,113, forward strand.
AATGTAAGGACTATGCGCTTCTTGACCATCTCTTCCTCCGCATTGATATTATGCAAGTTTTATCTCCCCCCAGCTTCCCATCTTATCGCCCATCAAAACCAGCGCTCCTTTAACGCCTTCGACCGATCTCACGAAGGCGATCGCCTTCTCTATATCCGCCGGCGTATTGACCCTGTTGGCGGCGGCTGTCGCCATCGCATCAGCAAGCGCGGCGGAGCGCGCTATGACGAGCGCGGCGTCCGCATTGCCGAAGCTCAAAGAGTGGCTGACCGTGCCGCTCGAAGTGCATACGCCCAGGCCTTCTTCAGCGGGGTCGACTTCCACGGCGAGCTTGCCCGTGAACGGCGAACTTTCTCCGGCATAGATGCCGAACGTCCTTTTCTTGGATGACCTGACGAATATATCGCCGCCGTTCTCTACTATTATCTCTTCCGAAGACCTTAAGAGATCCCTGCCAACGAACTCGGCCATCGCGCCTGCTACAGCCGCCATCGGCCCAACCTCTGCCTTGCGGCCCGCCTCTGCCATGGCCTTGACTATCGAGGGAGCATCTATTTTAACATTAACCGGCTCTAAAGAGGAATAAAAAATTGCGTTGGCGCGTATGTAATCTTCGATATCGCGCCGATAGCGCAGGATCGCTTCCCTGGCTTCGCGTCCCAGACCCTTAGTCGCGGATATAAAGAGGTCCGTCTCTTTCTCGATGACCTCGAACGTCACGAGGTCCCCGCTCTTCACCCATCTCCTGTATGCGCGCTCTTTGTACATAGTAATCCTTATGTGACCTAAAACTCATTATTCTCGCACTGAAAATTTTATCCTTCGGGTCCTGCCGCTTTCCATGCCTTTGCCCTATGGGCTCGTATGGGGTTTACTATCGA
>JAFGJL010000021.1 GCA_016929115.1 Candidatus Omnitrophota bacterium
CCGCGAGCGGAACCCACACCCGTGCTCGTATGTCGACCAGCAGTGCTTCTCCGAAGCGGTCGCCTGTGACGGCGGGTTGATGTTGAGCTCGCCGGCCGACTTCGACGCGCCGTAATAAAGCTCCCCGTTCAGTATGAGCCCGCAGCTCGAATCCGAGCATATATAAAGGATGTTCTCCGCCTCGCTGTCCAGGCCGAGCCCGGACCACTTCTCGCCGAGCGCGCCTGCCGTCGCGTCGTGCTCCACGAGCGTCGGCATGCCGAACTCCCTCTCGATCGCCGTCTCCAGCGCCGTGTAGCTCAGGACGCTGCCGTCCTCGACCGCGTAACGCACCGTCCCCCTGTGCCTGTCCATGACGCCCCAGATGCCGATACCGATGCCCCGCACTTTAGCGCGGTCGACCTTGGACTTGTCGAGCGCCTCGCGCGCCAGGGCTACGGCCTTCGCGATGAAGGCGTCCTGCGGCTCGCGCTCCTTTTTGATCTTCGCCTTAGCGACGATCTTGCCGAAGACGTCCGTCACGACGCCCACCAGGCAGGCGTCTTCCGTGATATGCGGCGCGCCGAGGTCGATACCCACGGCGTATCCGTATTTCGAGTTAAGCTCCAGGAGCTCCGGCCGGCGGCCGCCGCTGGAGACATCGAGCCCCTTCTCTATGACGAGCCCCTTGGCGATGTAGTCGTCGATATAGTTGGATATGGTGACGATGTTAAGGTGCGTTATCTTCGATATCGCGGCCCGCGAGACCTCGCGCGAACGCCTTATGATATCGAGGATGGCGAGGTTCCTGCGCTCTTTTTCGGTGAAACGGTCGCTCCTTAAAACGCTCTCTTTTGCCGCCATGTTCACTCTTCCGAAAGTTTTATGTTGTCTATGTAGACGGGGCCCTGATAGGCTATCTTGCCGTTCGATTCTATCCTTACGCCCATCTTCCGCACGTCGGCGCGGAAGCCGTCGTCTAAGAACTTGCGCCAGTTCCTGCTGCCCGGCGAGATGTCGGCCTTCACTATCGTCCATTCTCCGGGGTTGAGCGGTATCGTCTTGTTCATCTCGGCCCAATTCCAGCCATCCCCTACGGTGAGGATGAGGCGCGCCCTCAACCCCCGCGGCGCGGCTTTCGGCAGGTATATGTCTGCCGAAAGATACCTGAACTGGCTCCAGTCGGTGATATCGGTGACCCGCTCTACGTACGCGCCCTGCCAGATGGCTTCATCCGAGAATATGGCGCCTACCTCGAGCGCGTGCGTCCCGCTCGGGGCCGCGATCGGCTTTGATATGGCGATGCGCTGCGCCACGTGGTCGGGCTTCTCGAGCGCCCAGTCCGGTATCTCCCATCCCTCGGGGTCCTTCTCGAAATCGAAGAGGACTATCTCCCCTGCCGTCGCCCGGGCCGGCAGCGCCGCGGCGCAGCATAGAAGCGCCGCAACGGCGAAAAACGCTATTATGGTTTTTTTACTGTCTTTCTTTTTCAAATTTTTTCTTCGGTACGGGTTTCGAATACCATTCGCGCATGATATCGAGGGCCGGTTTGCCCTGGGGGGTGTAGCTTTTGTTTTCCGGACCGCCGAACCTTACGTCCGTTCCCCACCGCCACCAGTAGGCGCCGTAGAACCAGTCCTTGTCCCAGAACCTCTCGAAGAGCGCGCGGTAGCAGTCTGCCTGGACCTGCAAGTCGAGCTCTCCGCTGGCGAGGTCCTCCCACGGCTTCTTTGCCGCGCCCCTCGCGCTGCAGTATCCTATCTCGGGGAAGAGGACGGGCTTACCGTATTTCGCCTGCACGGCCTCTATGGCTCCTATCCACTCGTCCCAGCCCTTCCTTATCTCTTCGTAAGGCGCCCCGCTCTTTTTCGCCAGGGGGAAATAGGCGTCTATGCCTATATAATCGAGGGCATCCCAGAACTTCACGCGCTCGAACTCCTCGTCCCAGTGGGCCGCGTAGGTGAGGGGGCCCTTATATATCCTGCGGACCGGCTCTATGACATACTCCCGCCACATGTCGGGTTTTCTTATCGAGACGAGTTTCAGCTCGGTCCCGAGGCAGAAGATAGCCACGCGCTTCGCCTGCGCGATCTTGGCGTAGTGCAGTATGAACGCCTGGTAATCGGCGAACCACTCCGCCCACTCCGGCTCCCGCTCGCAGATGATCTCGCCGCGCCAGTTGCCGCCCGACATGTCCAGCACATCGAGATGGGGTTTTATCATGACCTTCATCCCCAGCCTGTGAGCCGTCTTGATGGCGTGGGCAAGGCTTTCGTCCGTCGGCGTATTCTCCGTAGGGAATATCCTGGTCGAGCCGCACCCCTCCTGGTACCACGTAGGTATAAACGCCACCCACTTCACGCCCGCTTTAGCCATCTCTTTAAGGGACTCGTCCGAGCCGGGCGCGCCCCACCTGTCCTTGTTCCACGTAACGTAGCACATACCCTTCTGGAAGCGGTATTTCGGGAAAAGCCGCCATGAAAGGTATTTGTCATAAATGTAATAGCCGCCCCAGGCGCCGGCCAGCAATGCCAGGACCGTTATGAGCGTGATCAAACGCCCTTTGCCGGTTTTTTTAGCCATGATCTATCCTATTTCAATTTGTTGAACCACTCGGTCGCGACCTTCTCGCCCTTCTTGCCGCGGAGCGTATACCCGAGCGCCCCTATGTCCGACCTGGGAAAATAGTTCCACCAGTAGAGCCCCCTGAACCACGGCCTCTGCGAAAGCACGGTGAGGAGCGCGTCGAGGCAGTTCGCCTGCTCGTCCTGGCTCTCCTTATACTTCGTAAGCGTGGGCAGCACCCGGTAGGGCTGCTTGTTCGAGCCTTCGATGGTGTCGTAGCCTATCTCGGTAAATATGACGGGCTTGGAGAGCTCCGCGTCCTTCAGCCACTTTTCCAGCGTATCGGCATGCATCGTCCAGGCCGCGACCAGCTCTTCTTTGGTCGGGTTGGCGTGGTCGGTGAGCGGGAAGTAGGCGTCGATGCCTATGAAATCCATCTCAGGCCATATGGAGACGGAATCGTAATCGTCGAAGTTCGAGGCATAGGTAAGCTTGCCTTTATATATCTTCCTGATCTCGGTTATGATGTCGACCCATTGCGGCCTCCACGTTTCTATAGTCGTGTTCGAAAGTTCGGTCCCGACGCACAGCAGCTCTACATTGTATTTGGCGGCTATCCCGGCGTAGTGCAGGATGAATTTCTTATAGTTCGCGAACCATTCCTCGCTTGCCAGGATGTTGGAGCGCATGTCCTCGTCGGCAAGGTCGACGTGGGGCTTCAGCATGACCTGCATGCCGAGGGCATGGGTCATGTTGATGGCGTAACCGAGCGTCTCATCGGTTATCGTCTTGTTCGGGTCGATATATATCGTCTTCTTCGTCGCGTCATCCATGTACCAAACGACCATTATGCCTATGACGTTGAAGCCCACGTCCTTCAGGTGCGCGAGGCTGTAATCGGAAAAATCCTTTGAGAGCTCGTCCGCGTTCCACGAGGTGTAGTTGACGCCCTTCTGGAACTCGGTGAGCGCCATCTCGCCCGGCGAGGCGATGACCTGGCCCGCCTTCGGCCTGAGCGGCGCCACCCTGGCCTCGAGATCCGCCCTCTCCTTCTGGGCCGCGCTGATCACGCCCGCCGCGCTTTCATCCGGGTTGTCGTCCTTCGGGCCGTAGGGTTCGAACTCCCACATGGAGATGCCCCACTCCGGGTTTATGCGCAGGATGCCCCGCATCCTCACGTATCTGCATGTGACAGGGGCAAATTCGATGACGTTCGTGCCGCCCGTCTGGTTCTCGAGCTTCTTCACGGTCGTCCAGGCCTTGGCGTCGTCGGAGACCGATATCTCATAGTCCGGCGCGTAAGCCTGCTCCCATTTTATAACGAGCTTTGAGACGGTCTTAGGCTTGCCGAAATCCACGTAGATCCACTGGTCGTCCTGGTAGTCCGACGCCCACCGCGTCTCCATGTCCCTGTCCGCTACGGCCATGGCGTCCGGCTTCGGCGCCCAATCCGGCGTCTCGTCGAAACTCGACGCCACGGCGCTTTCCACGTTGAGGTAGACGAGGCCTTCGCCTGACTTCGGCGCCTCTGCCGGCGCGACCGGTTGCGCCGGCTGCGGTTTGTCCACCGCGGCGTTGGAGCATCCCGCCAAGAGCGTCGTCCCTAAACAGATGCTTATGGCACACAACCACAGATTTATCTTTCTATTAATCGTCTTCGTCACAATTTCCTCCATTTATAATGTCTTCCTTCTTATGAACTTATGAGCTAACAAGTAATGCTTTAACCTTTAATACCCGATCATCGTTATCCCCTTCATGAAATACCTCTGGAAGAAGAGGAAGACGACCAGCATCGGCGTCGTCGCCACCACCGCGCCTGCCATGACCATCGCGAACCTCGTGCCGAACTGGCCGTTAAGCACGGAGAGGGCGAGCGGCAGCGTGCGCATCTCGCCCGAGCTTATCACTATGAGCGGCCATATGAAGCTGTTCCATTGCTGAAGGAACGTGAATATCGCCAGCGTAGCGAGGACCGGCTTTATGAGCGGGAGTATGACGAGGCGGTATATGGTGAACTCGCCGCATCCGTCGATCTTCGCCGCGTCCACCAGGTCATCCGGTACCGACATTATGAACTGCCGGCACAAGAAGACGCCGAAGACCCCGGCCATGGCCGGGACGATCAAGGCTTTGTACGAATCAAGCCATCCCAGTTTTATCATCAGTATGAAGCCCGGGATGAGGTTGACCTGCCACGGTATCATTATAGAGCCCAGCAGTATGAAGAATATCTTGTCTCGTCCGAAGAAGCGGTGCTTGGCGAAAGCGTAACCTGCCAGAGAGCAGAAGAACAGGTTGGCAACGGTCACGACGCTCGAGACATAGATGCTGTTCCAGATATACCGCATCATCGGGACCAGCCGGAAGAGGTCCTTATAAGGCACAAGCGTCGGGTTCTTCACTATAAACGAAGGCGGGTACGACTGTATCTCTTCGACGGGCTTTACGCTGGTGACGAACATCCAGGCATACGGGATCGCCACGGAGATCGCGCCGAAAATGAGGAACGCGTACACCACGCTCTTTATAGCGACATCCTGGAACCGCCTGCTGTCCGAGATTTCCATCGGCAATGGCGAAGCCCTTGAGCGGCTTAGCTAAACCGTGCCCCTGCGCTCTTCGAGCCGATCGCGGATCTCCTCGACTTTTTGCTTTGTGAGCGGCACGCGCAAAACAAAGATAATGGCGACGATCAGGCCTATGACCGGCAAGGAAGCGAGGCTCGCGCGGATCCCGAGTATGGTCTGGGGCGCCTGCACCTTAAGCTTCCAGGTGAAACCCACCCATGTCAAGATAAGGCCGGAAACATAGTACCCCAATGAATTCCCCAGCTTAAGTATGTAGGAAGCGCAGGCCGTAAAAGAGCCCTCCCTTCTTTCACGCGTATTGAGCTCATCGTCGTCGATGATGTCGGCGCCGATGGAACTGTGCAGCATCCAGAGAGAAGCCGCGCACATCCCCATCAGACAAGACGAGATCGTCTGCAGCCACTGGATCGCCGGCGTATACAGGAACCATGACCCGCCGTAACCGCATATGCCTATACAGCATGCCACCACCGCCGCGTGGCGTTTGCCGATATGATGCGCCAGGGTCGCGTGCAGGGGGACCCCCAGAAGGCCGCCCACCATAAAAGCCACGCCCATCCAGAACTGCCAGTTGTCCCCGACGATCTTGTCGCCGCCGGATACATAGAATACCGTGGCATAATAACCGAGCGAGCCGACCATGCTCGTACCTAAAGTGAAGGCGCCGCCCATGACCATCATCTGGCGGAACGACTTGTTCCTGAGGGTCTCGCCGAAACCGCTAAGGATCGAGATCCTCTCCTTTACCTTCACCACGACTTTATCATAGTAGCGCTCTTTGGTCTTGAGGAAGATGGTTATGGCAAAAATAGCCATCACCACGCCCAATATCGCCGTGTAGACCTGCACTCCCCGGAGGGTGTTCTTTTGCGCTGTCCCCGGTATAAGGAACCAGGCCAGGTTGGTGAACCGCAAGGCGTAAAAATTGCCCAGTTCCGAGACCTTTTGGGCCATGCTGCGGTAAGCCATGATGGAGGTGCGCTCTTCGTAATCAGGCGTCATCTCCGCGCTTAAACTGTAGTAAGGCACGGTAAAAGCGCTGATTATGGGGATATAGACCATGGTTGAAAATATCATGTACCAGAAGACGACGGAAAGGCCCAGGAATTTTATCTCCACCCAGGACGGCGACACCAAAAACAATATCGGCAGGAAGAGCCCGCTCAAAATACCGGCTATCAAGATAAAAGGGCGCCGGCGGCCGTGTTTTGAACGCAGGTTATCGGACAGCCACCCCACGATAGGATCGACAAGGGCATCCCAGACCCGGATCAATGTAAGCGCCAGGCCCACGAGCCACGGTTGAATGCCCAGATACATGTTGAAGACCGCGAAGGCGACGGCCGGGTACAGCCAGATACCCCACATATCGATCGCCGTGCCGAGACTGTAGACGATCTTCGTAGGGCGCGGGATGCGGTCCCGCACCCTCCTCTCGGTAGGGCTCGGAATACGCTCTTCCGCCCTCCTCTCGCCTTTTCTCCTATTAGCGGGGACGATGTCCATTTAGTCCTCTCCTTTTTTAAAACGGGTATTAACGATTATAACACGCGTCGATAAGACGCTCTACGCTTGTGGTGGCCACGCATTGCACCGTATCAGCGCCGCCGTAATAAAGTTTGATCTCGCCGTCATCCTCCACAATGGCCCCGGCGGTAAAGACCACGCTTGGGGTCTGCCCTACAAGTTCGTATAACTCCTCCGGGATCAGTATCGCGTCTTCGGCCATAGCCTTTACTTTTGACGGATCCTTCAGGTCCAGAAGGCAAACGCCGAGTTGATAGACAAAATGCTGCGCGCACTGAGTCCGCACCCCGTGAAAAATGGTCAACCAGCCCTCCGGAGTCTTGATGGGAACGGCCCCGGCCCCGATCTTTGTCCAGGCCCAGCGGATACCCTCCCAGTTCCTGAAGACGCATTTACTCTTCCCCCAGAAGACCAAGTCCGGCGAATAAGATACCCAGATATCGCCTCTGCCGCCTCCCGTGTTGGGCCTGTCAAGGCGCGCGTATAATCCGTTTATCTTCTCGGGAAAGAGCACGCCGTTGCGGTTATCCGTCTCTGAGATGAACCCTATCCAATGGAATTTTTTGAAGTCATCCGTCTTCACCAGGCTCAGCCGGCATGTGTGGCCGGAGTGCGCGGCATGGCATATATAATACGAATCCCCTATCTGCGTCGTACGCGGATCATAATACATGCTGGAGGCGTATTCCTTGAACTCCGGATCGTCATGCGGCATATCTATGGGCTTTGGCCGGGGCTTAAAATGATACCCGTCGGCGCTCTCCGCTATCCAGAAACGGTCGAGCAAAGCGGAACTCTCCACACGGCAGACCATTATATAAGTGCCGTTGTATTTGACGATGCCGGAATTAAAGACATACTTGATATCGGCCTCAGGCGGGAAATCCTTGCCTGTCAGGATGGGATTGCCCTCATACCGCTTGCATATAGGATACTTGCCTGTTTTCATGTCGGGAAGTATAACACTTTCGGAAGTGCTTGTCAATCCCTCGGCGCGCTCGCTTCGCTCGCTTGCTCGGGACAGCTTAATACTCGACCTTTGTCTTTACAAACCTTATATTTACTATCGTTATGATAAACACCGCCGCGAATATGACATAACCCAATGCCGAGGCGTAGCCCATCTGGAACTTCCTGAAACCCATGTCGTAGAGGTACGCTACTATCGTGAGCGCCGAATCGAGCACGCCTCCGATGCCGAACTCGGACTCGGTCATGATGTATATGCGCTCGAATACCTGGAACGAGGCGATGAAGCCCATGATGACGACGAAGACCATGGTGGGCTTCAGAAGGGGCAGCGTGATGTTCCAGAACTTTCCCCAGACGTTCGCGCCGTCGATATCCGCTGCCTCGTAGACTGAGGTAGGGATGGTCTGAAGCCCGGCCAGGAAGAGTATCATGTTGTAGCCTATGCCGGCCCATATCGACATTATCATGATAGCGGGAAGGGTCCAGACAGGGCTCATGAGCCAGTCTATGGGCTTAAGGCCCATCAGTATAAGAAGGTGGTTTATGAGCCCGTATTTTTCCCCGGCGAAGAGCCATTTCCATATGACCGATAGGGCTATGACGGAGGTGACGGAGGGGATAAAGTAGATGGTTCGGAAGAAATTTTTGAAGCGTATCTGCTGGTCGACCGCCATGGCGAGCATCAGCGAAAGCGCCATGCCGGGCGGTATGACGCCCACGGTGTATATGACGGTATTGCGGACCGACTTCCAGAACCTGGGGTCATTAAGGAATATGTGCTTGTAATTTGCCAGCCCCACCCACTTTGCCGCCTGTATCCCGTTAAAGTCCGTGAACGACCAGTAAAAGGAAGCGATGAGGGGGCCAAGGACGAATATCAGGAAGAGCAGGACTGCGGGCGCTATGAAGAGGAACGACCATTTCTGTTCGTTGAGTTGCGTGAATAAGCTCTTCTTATGCGCCATTAATGGTAGGTGGTGGTTAGCGGACTTGTCCGCCGAAGCACTCCCGCTAATATCGCGTGAATGCGTAGGCGGATAAAAAAAGCCTTATAAAAGTATCTATAAGGTAAGGGTCATTAAAAGATATTGTATGTAATCAGGTGGAAAGTGTCAATAGATTTCTGCGGGGTTACAGCGCTTCGAGAGCCTGCTTGGCCCTCTTGTAGGCCTGGCTTGATACGCTGGCATCTACAGGCATTATCTGCGGCAGGATGTCGATGACCCTCCTGACAAGCATCTCCATTATATAGAACATGGTGATATGCGGCCCCACTATCCTGGCAAGAGTGGCACGTATATCCTCCGGCTGGTAATCATAGGCTATCTTTATGGAAAGGTCCATCAGCCTTACGAACTGGATATAATTCGTTTCTATATTTCTTCCCTTTAAATTGACGTTCAGGACGACGCCCAGCTTGGCGAGGTCGCTCTTGATATCGGCGGATGTCTGGGCGTTTATCTGGGTCACGACGCTTCTGACCTTGTACCCCTTGGCCTTGGTGGCGTCTACGGCTTCCTGGATCTTGCCGACCAGCTGGTCTCCCTTGCCCCTCACAACGATGACCGAATCGGGAGCGAACGCCCTCTGTATGAGCCTCGGAAGTTCCGTCCCGACGGATACCGCGAAGCTCCTGTAAAGGTTATCGTCTATCCCGATGACTACGACGCCCTCTTTCGGATCCGCCTTTTCCCGGGCGCTTTTCAAGGTCTCTCCCAGAGCTCCGGTCTCGCCCTTTATTACATCCTGCACTTCTTCAAGTGAAAGTTTCGCTACCGCTTCTCCTGGCTTCCGGGCGGCCCTTGGGTAGAGGCGCATGACCTCTGCCTCGCCTTCGCTTTCAAGCTTATACGGTATCTTGTGGTCGGCCGGCACAAAAACGGAAGCGCCCTGACCGAGCCTGGTCGTCTCTCCCCCGGAACTGATGCCGACATTGCCTCTCAGCACTATGAGCTCATGGTATACGTTCTCGACCGGGTTTACCGTAACGGACGCCGGGCTCCGCGCGCCCTGGCCGTTCATCTCTATCCTGTGCAGAGTGAAGAGTTCGTTCGGCCAGACCGGATAGGTGCCTTCTATAAGAGCTTCGACCTTTGTGCGGGCGGGATCCCCGTAGAGGTCGCTTCCGGTGACATCGGCCGCGCGTTCGTTAGTAAGGAAGTCCTCCGGCTTGGTCGGTTCGAAGATAAGGGCGCGTTCGGCCATTATCCGGATGGCCTCATCCTCGGTCCTTGGCGCCGCCTCTCCGGGCTTAAGTATGGCTTCCAGGCCCTTGCGGAGGTCCTTGCGCATCTGGGGCTTTCCGTCCATCCAGACTATCGGCGTCGGAAAATCGAACGGGCTGTAAGTAGTGTTCGATGTCTGCTGCGGCTCAAAATAGAGCAGGCGGTCCCGGCCCTGCTCGTTCTTGCCCGCCGAAAAGATGTACCATGCCTCGCTCTTCGTCTCGGAACTTGTCGCCGGCGGGTGCGTCTGGTGGGAGCCGACTATCGAATGGATATACCCGACCGGCGCGATTATCGTCTGGCCGGGCGCGAGCTTTATCTCGTTCATGACGCTTACGATATCGGACCTGACCTTACGGATCCTTTCGAAGACCGCTGTATCGAATTTCGCCATGAAAGCCGGCAGTTTCGGGAGCTCCGCGCTCTTCCACTGCGCCTTCACCTGGTCACTCACCCATTTTTCGTACGCGGCCGCGTATTCGGCGAACTGCTTTTCGCTCATGCTCAGCGCCGCCAGGGCGTTCTTCAGTTCCGTCACCAGTTTGCGCTCCTCGACAAGCCATTTTATAAACGTCTCTTTCCCGACTTCCTTTATCTTCTGATTGAAGCCGAGCTGGACTATCTGCGGCTGGGTCTCGTCCTTACCTAATATCTTAGAGAATACGGGTTTCGCGGTCATGCCGGGCCCGAGCATCTTTTCGGGGCTGGCGTTGATCAGCTCTGCCAGAGTAACGGCCGTGCCCGGGACCTGTGTCAGGCCGTCCTTCTGGACGGAGTTGATCCAGAGCTCCGCGATCTTGGCCTGCTCCTTCATCCCTAAAAATGCCGAAATACCGTATCCGCCCCACGCGTAATACTGATACACATAGGATGCCGGCGAAGACCATGTCATCGGCTTGCGCGACGCCATGAGCGCCAGGCGTTCGACCGGCATCAGCGCGATCGGCGCCTTGGAGATTTCCCATGCCCTGCCTGACGTGACCGGCGCTACCGCTTCTATGAGTTGCGCCAGGCGGGTTTCATCAAGGTTATTATAAAGATCGATCGCTGAGGAGGCATTGACCGCATTGGCCGGGATGCCGTTCACCCACGTGATATCGGGCGCGGCCGCTTCGTTTCGGACCAGGTTCACCGCTTCCCTGTTCTCGGCGTCCACGGTCTTCACGGCGAAATAAGGGACCGTCTTCAGGCTCGCCTCGATGGCCGGTTTCGCGGCCTCGATGCGGGTGAAATTAAAATAAGGGTTTATGCGCGCCGCCTGCCGCGGCGTTATCTTCACGGTAAAGTCGTTGAACTTGAGACTGCCGAGATTCTCTATGGAATCGACAGCGCCCGGAAGCGCGATCGCCCATGAGCCGGGCTTGAGGGGTTGCGCTATGACCTTCACCAGTTTTCCGTTCTCGTCGTATATCTTGTTATACTGTATGCCCGTGCCCTCGGTGACATATTTTATATCGAAGGCGAGCCCCTGAAAATGGCCGGGGCCTGTCGACGCGTACTGGTAGGACATCGGAAGAAGGTCTGTGATAAAGAAGGTCTCGTGTATAGTGCTGATAGTGTCGTTGTTCGTAAGCGCGACAAGCATCGGAGGGACGGGGAGGAATCCGTGGTCCATGGCGTACAGGACGACGTTGCTCTTCATTTGGTTGAAACTTGCGTCGTAAACGGCAGCCTCGGATATGTTCCTGCCCGTTTCCGCGGTCTTCTTCTCGCTCATCTTCTCGATCGCTTCGGTGCCCCTGAAATAGATGCCCTCCCTGCCTTCGGCCGCGGCCTGGCCGAGCCCCATCGATCGAAGGTCAAGGAAACTGCCGCCGCGGCCGGGGACATCCGGGCTCTTCACCATGGCGTCCGGGACATCGGTGAGCCGGAAGGCCGCCGCGTTCGGGACTGCGCTGTTATCCATCCATGACATGATGATAAGCGCCTGGGCGGCTATCAGGCTGAGGTTGCGGGCTTGCGGCGCGTATTCCTTATCAAGGCCCTGCGACTGGGTTATGACGCTCCTGTAGAACTGCTTTAAGGTAGGCCCTATGGAACGCTGTTTGGCATAGGTATCGAGGAGGACATTGGACACGGCGCACAGGAGGCGCGGCATTTCGGCCGGGGCGTATTTCCCGCCCACAACCGCGCCGGCAACGTTCGCGGGGCTCTCGCCCCTCAAAAGCATCGCCGATACTGCCTGTGATATCGACATGACTTCGCCTGGTTGCATGGCTATTTCTCTCTTAGCCTCGTAGCCGCGGGCCCGCGCCGCCGCCTCTTCCGGCTTTAGCGCCCCCTTGGCTATCGTATAACGGTCTTCGCTGTCAAGGGCGATGATCAGTGTCTGGTCCGGCATACCGC